>NZ_AP013294.1:2013606-2329809 GCF_000829195.1 Bacillus sp. OxB-1
GAGGCGCTCCCGGAACTACGCGTCCTGCTGAAAGATGGGAAGGTCCTTTATCCATCGAAGACGATTCTGCGCAAGATCGGCTATACGATTGCCAGCAACGAACGTTCCATTTATATAAAAAGTGATCAGAGGAATTTCAGATTTCCAAGAAAGGATCCTTTTTATGTTTATAATGAACAGAAATTCACGGTCAATTCCATTCCTTTTGAACTGTTGGAAGGGGAGATCTATTTCCAAGAAGAGGCATTCAGGCGTCTATTTTTGCTGAGCATCGAGAAGAAAGAGGAGCAGATTGATATTGTGCCGATTGCAAATCTGTTGGAGGAGGTTCAACCGAAATGAGGATCGTAGCAGGATCTAGGAGAGGGATTCCGTTGAAGTCGTTGCCGGGGACGGGAACACGCCCGACGTCAGATAAGGTGAAAGAGTCCCTTTTCAACATCATTGGCCCCTATTTTGACGGCGGGACCGTAGTGGAGCTGTTTGGCGGCAGCGGCTCTTTATCACTGGAGGCGTTGTCCAGAGGTGCCGAAAAAGCAATCGTTTTCGAAAAGAGTCCGAAAGCTTGTGCAATCATCCAGGCAAATGTGGAAAAATGCCGTTTCTCCGAACAAGTACATATTCATCGGGCGGATGCCCGAAACGCGGTCAAGATTCTGGAATCGGATGGGGGGGAAGTCGATCTGCTTTTTATCGACCCGCCCTACGCCGAGGAAAAGCTCTATGGACTGGCAAACGGGCTAGTCGAGGCAGGTCTGTTGGCAGAGAGGGCTCTCATTATTTGCGAGCATGAGAAAAAAATGGAACTGCCGATGTCCTATGGTTCATTTAAGCAAATTAAAAATGTCGTCTATGGAAATACAGCCATAACGATATTCGGGAATGAGGGGTAAATGTGTCAAAAATTGGAGTTGTGCCGGGGAGTTTCGATCCGCTGACGAATGGACACCTGGATATTATCAAACGGGCAGCCAAAGTATTCAGTCAGGTCAAAGTGGTAGTCATGATCAATTCATCGAAAAATCCGTTATTTACGGTGGAAGAGCGGGTTTCCTTGATAGAGGAAGTGACTGCATCCATTCCGAATGTGACAGTCGACTCATCGATGGGGTTGTTGATCGACTATGCGGAAAGTGTCGGGGCAGCCGCAATTGTCCGGGGATTGCGTGCGGTTTCGGACTTTGAATATGAAATGCAGATCACATCGATGAACCGCTATCTGGATGAGAGCATTGAAACATTTTTCATCATGACGAATAATCAATATTCCTTTCTGAGCTCCAGCATGGTGAAAGAAGCTGCTAAATACGGTGGGAAAATTTCAGGGCTCGTCCCTCCGAGGGTGGAAGAAGCACTAAGACAAAAATTCAATACGTAATGCTAAATGGTTATGATGAGACTGCTCATCATAACCATTTTCTCTTCCTCAGTAAATAAGATAAAAAAGGACCGGGACGAGAAGGAAGCTCCAGATCCTTCCTAACACATAGGGCATCAACGGGAGGCGGGCTGCGCTTGCGATGACGAATACTTGCATATGAATGCTCATCCCATTCAATGATAAGATAGCGGCGATGAGAAATGGGAAGAAGGCATATCCGTAGAAATGGTCAGTAGCGGATTGGACGCCCGATGTCATTTCAAAAATGGACAGCGCGATCGTCTTGGTAATGCCGAGATCGACGGTGAATGTGGCGGTGGCGACCGATGACAGAACGGTTCCAAGGGAAGAGAAGAAAATGACCGTCGTGGCAACGAGTATGATGATCGAAGAGCTCTCTTTGATGGCTTCCAGTAAAGGTAAACCGGATTCCCGTAGTTTTGGCTCATCAATCAGTGGTTCTTGAGGCTCATCTTTTCGCATGAGAAATAAAGTGAGCATGAAAAAAAGGATATTCGATAAATGAGTGGCGGCCAGCAATTTCCATCCTGCCCCGACACTGCCAAACAGTTCTGTCCCGACAAAGCCGATGACAAACATTGGACCGGGCGCATGGCAGGCGGCTAAGAGCAGGCCGCTTTGCCTCCTCGTCAGTTCCCCGTTTTTCTTCATTTCGGATACGGTCACAGCCCCGACCGGGAAACCGCCGAACGAGCCGAGGATGTAAGCCTTCAGGAATTTCTGCCATTTGGAAGTCCGACTTGCCCGAACCGGTATTTTTAGCAGCCATTGGGTCAAAATGATATAGGGCAGTAAATAGGGCAGGAGCGCATGGATGAACAATTGAGCTCCGAATTCCGCTCCTTCGTGGGAAATGCCAGGTTGCAAGATGAAAAGGATGATCAGTCCCCAGATGATCGCAATGGTTGCCATCTGACTACGATCGGGGTGCCTGAATGTGACGGTTCATGCACTTGCTCCTTTCTGAGAGTAGGTAGAAAGCTGAGTATAGAAATAAAACTCTTTGTCCGGCCGTTTTATCAATGCTAGACTGGAGTAGTGCCAGCTAAAGGAAAAATAATCCGGCTGCCTAAAAACATTTTTACTGATCTTGGCTTATATATATGTTCTGAACGAACAGGCTATTAACGGAGGTGACCATTGATGAGAATGAAACGGCTTGGTTTGCTCCTGGCTATCCTTGCCATTCTGGCCGCAGTGCTCTTCTATCCGATGGATACGTACATATCGAAGCCTGGCGGCGCTTACGAACTTTCCCCATTTGTCAAAGTTCAGGGAGGGGATGAAGACGATATCGGCACATTCAGCCTGATGACCATTTCCGTGTCGAAAGCGACGCCGGCCACCTATCTCTACGCGAAGTTCTCCGACTATCAAAAGCTCTTGCCTTCCTACAAAGTGCGGCGGCATGGGGAGAATGACAAAGAATATACGACGCGGCAGAAAAAGCTGATGTCCGATTCGCAATTCAACGCAATCCATGTTGCCTATCAAAAAACAGGGTTTCCACTGAAAGTTGATTTTGACGGGGTTTTCGTCATAATGGTCTTGCCGGGTGGAGCCGCGGACGGGAAATTGGAAGTTGGAGATAAAATCCATGCGGTGGACGGGGTTCCTTTGAAGGAAACCGGGCAATTCGCTTCTTTGATTGCCGGCAAGGGGGAAGGGGATGACGTCCATCTGACAATAGAACGGGAAAAGGAAGAGAAGCTTATCGTCCTATCGATGAAAGAGATTCCGGGGAACGATGGGCGGATCGGGCTGGGCATCCAGTTCCAAGAGGACCGGACACTGACGACAGATCCGAAAGTGGATTTCCATACAGCCGATATCGGCGGCCCTTCGGCAGGATTGATGTTCACGCTTGAAATTATGAACCAATTGCTGGACGAGGATTTGACGAAGGGATACAACATCGCGGGAACCGGTGAAATGCTGGAAGACGGGACGGTCGGACGAATTGGCGGGGCCGACTTCAAAGTCGTTGCGGCTGACCGGAAAGGCGTGGAAATTTTCTTTGCCCCGGATGATGACTTACCTGATGAAGTACGGGAATCGAATCCAGGAGTTATGACAAATTATGAGGAAGCGGTGAAAATGGCGGAAAAAATCGGCACGAAAATGAAAATCGTGCCGGTGAAGACAGTAGATGATGCCCTCGCTTATTTGCAGACATTAGAAGAGAAATAAATCTATGGAATGATGATAGGGTGCTGCATGTAATCGGTCCCTATGCGGGAGCAGGCTGCCCCGCCCCAGATCCCCAATGAGTACATGTCGGACGCCTTGCAGTCCATTGCGAGGGACGGATCGGTAAAGGAGGCTGCCTTGCTGACGATGGGCAGCTTCATCTTTTTCTTGAATCGATTCAAATACCGCTGTCCCGCTTCTGTCATGCCAAGCAGACGCAAATAGGAAGGGTCCTCGATTTCATTGCGCAACTCATATGTGTAACCTGTGAAAATATGCGTCAGCATGCGTTGGATCCGGGTCCACGTGTACCGTTTGGATTTCACTTCGTTCATGAATGGTTCGAATTCGCCGTGTTCTACGGCAGCGCGGTACAAGAGGTTTTCGATGCCTTCCGTTATGTCCGCAATACGGGATAGCCGCTTGGGGCCCTCCCGGAGGATGATGACCCGAAGCAATGGATAGAACGAGGCCCAAGCGCCGAAAGACTGCTGGTTCGCCTGCCAGTCCAGCAGGCCGGTCCGGGTCGGTTCAGGGATGAAATCCGAAACCGCATCCAGTGCTTCCATTTCAAAGAAGGACTTGCGGATTCCGGTAGCACTTGCAATCGAGTTGCCAACGACCGCCATGTCATGATAGCCCGCCACAATGCGCGGGATGGTGACCGCCTTCATGGAAGACCCGAGTGCACGGGCGGCCTTCATATACTGATACCCTAAAATATTATTCGGTTTGGTCAGATCCATGGCCTGGCCGGAATCGGACAGGCAGGCGGCCTGGCGATACGCTTCATTCAACGCTTGTGGATAACTGACCCCCTGTTTTACGGTGGTCTTCACCGTTTGTTCATAATCCTGGCCCGCCTGCTCGATGAGGTCCAGCGCCTTTTCGAATCCTTGGATATCCCCGTCTTCGCTTCCGAAACAGTAGGCGTCGCAATGGGCGGCGTCCAACAGTGTGATGGCCCCGCGCGCGAACTCGGGCGCGTGGGCTGTGGCGAAGGCATAGGGCAATTCGAATACGATATCGACATGATTTTCCAACGCCATCCTGGCCCGCGTCCATTTGTCGACGAAGGCGGGCTCCCCCCGCTGCAGGAAGTTTCCGCTCATGACGGCTATGATAATGTCGGCATCCGTCCGGTTCCGCGCCTCCGTAACATGGTGAAGATGACCATTGTGGAATGGGTTATATTCCACGACGACTCCTGTTGCTTTCAAAGCGGTCCCTCCTTTGCTACAATATAAGGTAATTATAACGTATCACTCGTCACTGGTGACAAGAAAATATCTTGACATCCCTACAGCCACATTATATAATCAATTTTGTTGTCTTGAGGTGATAGACATGAAATGGTCCATCCATCAATTACAGAAATACAGACAAGGTCCGATGCCACTTGACGAAGAGGTTGACCTTGCGTCCGTCAAAAAACGGAATCCGGAAATCCGGGATATTTCGCCTGTCCATGTGACTGGCAGCTGCTCCATCGGTTCAAAAAAACTGACATGCCGATTTCATTTGGAAGGGACGATGACCTTGCCTTGTTCACGGACTTGGGAAGATGTCGAGTACCCGTTTTCCATTGAGACCGACGAACAATTCAGTTGGGATGAAGCCACCTTGGCAACGGACGATGAAATTCATCCGGTTGTGGGAGATGTTATCGACCCGACGCCTCTATTTGAGGAATTGCTCCTATTGGAAGTCCCGCTTCAAGTGTTAAGCGAGAATGCTGACGAAATGAAGCAAACCGAAGGAAAAGGCTGGTCCTATACGACGGACGACGAATTGCAAGCCCGGCTCCAGGAAGAAAAGGAAACCAAAGTGGATCCAAGACTTGCCGAGCTGGCCAAGTTTTTTGAATCCAAGGATGAATAGGCAATCATAAGGAGGTGCCCCCAATGGCAGTACCAAAAAGAAGAACTTCCAAAACAGTAAAACGCCAACGCCGTACTCATTACAAACTACAAGTACCTGGCATGACGACTTGTGAAAACTGTGGCGACATGAAGTTGGCTCACCGCGTATGTAAATCATGCGGTCATTACAAAGGGAAAGACGTTGTAGGCGAATAATCAAGATTTGTCTATAGATAAGGCCTGCGCCTTATGAGAAGACCACCGAGAGACCATGGCTCCCGGTGGTTTTTAATTTGGCCGGATATGCCGGACTATTGTGGTGTGTTGGCCTCTTTTAAAAGTATTTGCCAAACTTCGTCACGCCCCGATCAAACCTCTCAACGTTTCCCAGAAACCTCCTAACATTTCTCTCAAACCTCGCAACGCTACACCCGAACCTCTCAACATTTCGTCCACCTCCAAACGTTTTTACCAAACTTCGTAACATTCCGCTCAGACCTCGCAACATTTCCCAGAAACCACTCAACATAATCGACCAACCTCGAAACAATTTTGCCCAACTTCATAACGCTTTTCCGCCTCACAACGTTTCCCAGAAACCTCCTAACATTTCTCTCGAACCTCGCAACGCTATACCCGAACCTCTCAACATTTCGTCCACCTCCAAACGTTCTTATCAAACTTCATAACATTCCGCTTTAACCCCACAACAATTCCCCAAAACCTCGCAACATTGTCACCCGACCTCGAAACACTTTCACCCAACCTTGAAACGTTTCCCATCCACAAACCGTTCCCTAATCTTGGTAACCTATGGTATTCTGAAAAGGTATACAGAAAGAAAGGGTGGATGGGATGTCATATAAAATCGAGATCAACGAAGGGATTGCGACATTCACGATCGACCGGCCGGAGCGGATGAATGCGGTCAATTACGAGGTGATGGACGGCTTGGAAGAATTCCTGGACCGGGTTTCGGACGATCCGGATGTGGGGTACGCGGTCATCACAGGCGCGGGTGATCGGGCGTTTTGTTCAGGCGGCGATTTGTCGGAGTTCCATGGCATGCAGACCGCCGAGGAAGCTTATCCCATGTTGAGCCGCATGGCTGGATTGCTGTACCGGGTGGCGACTCTCCCGATGCCGGTCATCGCCTTGGTAAATGGTTCGGCAGTGGGCGGCGGTTGTGAAGTGGCGACTGCTTGTGATTACCGGATTGTTTCTTCCCAAGCAAAAGCGGGGTTCATTCAAGGGACGCTTGCCATCACGACCGGATGGGGCGGAGCGACGCTGCTTTTCGAAAAGGATGGAAAGCATGATCGTGTGTTCCGGCTCTTATCCGAAGCGAATATCCGCACGGCTGAGCAGATGCTGGAGGCGGAATGGGCGACTGAATTATATGATGGCAGTGCTGAGGAAGGATTGGCTCAATTTCTTTCCAAAATGTCGAAAATCCATCCTTCTGTCCACCGGGCGTATAAGACAGTGGCGATCCGCAAATGGACAGCGGATTTCATGCGCGACCGGATGTTGGAAGAATCCCGCCAGTGCTCCGTTTTATGGGCGAGCGATGCCCATCATGAAGCAGTTCAGCAATTCCTGGCGAAAAACGGAAAATGATTTACAACTGGACTCGTCATTCCAGATCTATCCCATTTTTTTGAATCAAATTCAGACAGGTTCCGTTAAAATATTGTAGCTTATAAAAACCTGAAAACCTTGTAAAATCAAGGTTTTTCATAGTTTGATGTTTGACTCTTCCGAAATATTTTTATACAGAGGTTGAAAACGGTTTCAGTCATCGTATAAACTAAAGGGGGAAGGGAAAGTTCACTAGTAAACGAAATGGGGGATTTACTATGGATAAAATATTGATTGCAAATCGTGGGGAAATTGCACTCAGAATCATCCGGACATGTAAACGTCTAGGAATCGGCACAGTGGCGGTCTATTCGGAGGCGGATAGTGAAATGCCGTTTGTCCAAGAGGCGGATGAAGCTTATCTGCTAGGACCCGCACAAGTGCAGCAATCGTACCTGAAAGCGGACGACATTATTGAGATCGCTATCCGGACAGGCGCCAAAGCGATTCATCCTGGGTATGGCCTCTTATCGGAGAACTCCGAGTTTGCCCGCAAGGCGGAGCAAGCGGGGATTACATTCATCGGACCGGACGCAGACACGATCGACAAAATGGGAGATAAGATCGGCTCTCGCGTTACGATGCAACAGGCAGGGGTGCCCGTTGTCCCAGGAACCGACGAAGGTGTAGCGACGGTGGAAGAAGCCGTTCAAGCTGCCGCAGAAATCGGTTATCCGATCATGTTGAAGGCGAGTGCCGGCGGTGGGGGAATCGGCATGGTGCGCTGCGAAGATGAGCAAGCGCTCACTCAACATTTTCAATCGGTAAAAACACGTGCGAAGGCGTATTTCGGGGATGATGTCGTGTTTCTTGAAAAATTCATCGCGGATGCCCGGCATATCGAAGTGCAGATCTTCGGGGACGAGCAAGGTAATATTGTCCATCTTTTCGAACGGAACTGTTCGGTTCAAAGGCGTAATCAGAAAGTGATCGAGGAATCACCTTCTCCGCATTTACCGGAGGATGCAAGGGACCGTCTACACCAGGCGGCAGTCGATGCTGCCAAGGCGGTATCCTATAAAAACGCTGGAACAGTCGAGTTCATCGTCGATGAAAACAATGATTTCTATTTCCTTGAAATGAATACAAGGTTGCAAGTCGAACACCCGGTTACGGAAGAAGTGACGGGATACGACCTAGTTGAATGGCAGTTGGAAGTCGCAAAGGGGAACGAGCTTCCTGTGAAAAATCAACAAGAAATCACATCGACGGGCCATGCGATTGAATACCGTATCTACGCGGAAGACCCGGTTAAATTCATGCCATCTCCAGGACCGATCAACAAATTGGACTGGAAGGGCCAAGATGATATCCGAATTGATTCCGGATATGTGGAGGGCGGGAAAGTGACACCTTTCTATGATCCGCTCATCGCGAAAGTGATCGTTCACGCCTCAACTCGTGAAGAGGCAATTGCGAAATCACAAGCATTTTTGAATGATGTCGAAATTGAAGGGCTGAAAACGAATATTCCGTTATTCACTGCGTTTCTTCAATCCGATGAATTCCAAGCGGGTGATTATACAACGGCCGTGTTGCCGGGTTGGTTGGAAAAACAGAAGGAGAGTGTACAATAATGGCAGAATTGAAATCATCGATGGCTGGGACCGTCTTTACAGTGAACGTATCAGAAGGGGAAGAAGTGACAGCAGGACAAGTCGTCCTCGTCTTGGAGTCTATGAAAATGGAGATACCGGTGGAAGCGGAAACGGCTGGCAAAGTGGCATCCATCAATGTCCAAGTCGGCGATTTCGTCAATGAAGAAGACGTCCTTTTGACAATTGAGGCGTAAGGAATCCATATTGACCAATCTGATTCAAGGTAATAATGTATCAGCGTTATCGATGTAAGGGGCATCACGGGAAAACGTTCGAATGAAAGGGGTTTATCGATATGACGAAAGTGACAGAGCAACCGGCATACAATGAAAAATTAGAGGACCAGCTGAAGCAGATCTTTGCCGGAGGGCATCCCAAGTATCATGAAAGTCTGAAGAAGCAAAATAAAATATTCGTCCGCGATCGTCTGCGTTTATTATTCGATGACGGAGAATATACGGAAGATGGCCGCTTCGCCAATTGTGAAGCGGGAGATCTGCCGGCGGATGGCGTCGTCACGGCAATGGGGAAAGTGAACGGGCAGACCGTTTGCGTCATGGCAAATGATTCGACGGTGAAAGCGGGATCGTGGGGAGCCCGTACTGTTGAAAAAATCATCCGTATCCAGGAAACCGCTGAAAAAAACCGTGTTCCGATGCTCTACCTCGTCGATTCGGCAGGAGCGCGCATCACGGATCAGTTGGATATGTTCCCGAACCGCCGGGGGGCCGGCCGGATTTTCCATAATCAAGTGAGGTTATCCGGTTTCATCCCACAAATCTGCATCCTTTTCGGACCGTCTGCGGCGGGCGGAGCGTATATCCCGGCATTTTGCGACATCGTCATCATGGTGGATGGAAACGCCTCGATGTATCTGGGTTCTCCGCGGATGGCAGAGAAAGTGATCGGCGAAAAGGTGACGCTTGAAGAGATGGGTGGAGCGCGCATGCACTGTTCCGTCAGCGGAGTCGGCGATGTGCTGGCGGCGAACGAGGAGGAAGCGATCGCGGAAGCTCGCCGTTATCTTGAGTATTTCCCGGCCAACTTCACAGAGAAGCCGGCTTTGAAAGAAACGGTCGCTGCGAAGGTGGGTCGTCCTTTGGAAGCGATCATTCCGGAAAACCAGAATGCGCCATTCGATATGTATGAAGCGATCGATGCGTTGATTGACGAAGGAAGCTTCTTTGAAATCAAGAAACTGTTTGCGGCAGAAGTGATCACCGGAATTGCCCGGATTGAAGGGCAGCCTGTCGGGATCATTGCGAACCAGCCGAAAGTGAAAGGCGGCGTCCTGTTCGTGGATTCTGCGGATAAGATGGCGAAATTCATCAACCTTTGTGATGCGTTTTCAATTCCGCTTCTATTCTTGGCGGACGTGCCGGGCTTCATGATCGGTACAAAAGTGGAACGCGCAGGAATCATCCGTCACGGCGCAAAATTGATCATGGCGATGAGTTCGGCAACTGTTCCGAAAATTTCCGTCGTTGTGCGCAAAGCGTATGGAGCAGGTCTTTACGCAATGGCCGGCCCTGCGTTCGAGCCGGATGTCTGTATCGCTCTGCCGACTGCCCAAATTGCGGTCATGGGTCCGGAGGCGGCGGTCAACGCGGTGTATTCCAATAAAATCGAAGCGATTGAAGATCCGAAAGAGCGGTTGGCGTTCGTTCAAGAAAAGCACAAGGAGTATAAAGAGGAAATCGATATTTATAAGTTGGCTTCCGAGATGATCATCGACGAAATCGTGGCTCCTTCCAGCTTGCGTGAAGTTTTGGCGGATCGCTTCCGTCTTTATAGCACGAAAGATATTCCACAACCACCGAGAAAACACCCGGTATATCCTGTATAATCAAATAGTGGAAACAAGGCCCGCCTGAATTCCGGCGGGCTTTTACTTGAATCCGCAAAGTTTTTTGCGGATTCAAGTAAAAGCCTTCCGGTAGATTATCATCATGAAAGGGGGGTGGCCGAATGAAAGTGGTCATCGCTGGTGCAGGATCGATCGGCATGCTGATCGGATCCTATTTGCAAGAAGCCGGTACGGGCGTTACGTTCCATACGAGAAGAAAGGAACAGGCGGACGCTTTGAATCGGGAAGGGGTTCGGCGGGTCAATCTGGATGGAACCGCGTCTGTTTTCCCCGCATATGCAACAGACGACATCCATCAGTTGCCGAAAGACGCCCTGTGGATTGTCTGCACGAAGTTTGCCGGGCTGCGCGGCATTCTGTCCAGGATGAAGGAGGCGGAGGTGACCGGTCCTGTCCTTTTTATTCAGAATGGTATTGCCCATATGGAACTCGCCTATGAATCGGGTTTGGAACGATTTGCGTTTGCGACGGTCGAGCATGGTGCGGGGCGTCTGGATGATCGGACCGTGTCCCATAACGGCGTCGGTTCCATGACGATTGCGGTCGGCAGGGGAAATCAGGATGCTTTTCATTTGCTGGATAATGCAGCATCCGATCAATTCCCTATTGCATACCATGAGAACGCGGAGCAGATTCTCATGCGCAAAGTGCTCATCAACTGCATGATCAATCCGCTGACCGCCTTGCTGCGACTGAAGAACGGGGAGCTGATCGATAACCGTTATGCGTCCTCCCTGTTCCAGCAATTGTATGCGGAAATGATGGAAGCCTTTCCTGAATTCCGTACCATCCTTCCCTATGAAGCAGTTGTCGGCGTCTGCCAAAAGACGGCTTCCAATCATTCCTCCATGTGGGCGGATCGACAGGCCGGACGTCCGATGGAAATTGAAACGATAGTGACCGCAGTCATCCGGAAGGCGGAGAGCCGAAACGTAACATTGAATTTATTGAAGACGCTGGAGCAGATGCTGAAGGCGGTCGATGAGGGAGGAGTGGATCAATGAATGAAGTGATCTCAGGACTTCTTGGTGCGATTATCCTTTTTCCGCTTATCATCACGCTCTCTTATATGGTGATCATGCGGAAGATGGGAAAGGCGCCTGCCAAGATGATGGGGCGGGCAGCGGATGTCACGACCCCGTTCCTATTTCTTGCTGTCTATGTCGTGGCCCATTCGATATTCGGAGATGGACCAGGGTGGTTCATATCTGGGATTGCCCTCGTGATTGCCATCGTACTCATCATCATCGAACGGCTTCGGGTGAAAGAATTCAAAATCCTTCGTGTATTGCAACGCGCATGGCGTCTCTATTTCCTCGTGCTATCCGCCGCGTATATCATTTTGATCGCCGTCGGTGTCATCAAGAAGATTGTCGAATATGTCGCCTAACGGGATTCCACAAGCATTTGTTTTTCAAATAGTTCAATTGAAATGCTATACTCGGTTCATACTGTTAGTTACAAAGGGGCTTGAACGATGGAATTGCAAGAGATGGCATTGCCGATAAATAATAAAGTGATGCAGTCATATCAACATGATAACGGATTTGTACATACATTTTTTGATTACGTAAATAGGCAAGAGGCTTACCCGGAGCGGTTGGAGGAGCTATCGGGAAGGACCTATCGCCGGACGGAGCTGGCGGAGGTCATCCAATCCTTCATGGAGCCGTTTGGCATCTCGGAAGTTGCCCGCCGTCATCTCGCGGAGTTGGGGGACAATGCGGTGGTCGTCATCGGGGGACAACAGGCCGGCATCATGACAGGACCCTTGTATTCCGTGCATAAGGCGATCACGGTCATCCTTCTTGCGAAGAAACAGAGGAAGGAGCTTGGAACTCCAGTCATCCCGGTATTCTGGGTGGCAGGCGAAGACCATGATCTGAATGAAATCAATCACGTCTATACCGAGTCAGGTGGACGGATTGCAAAAAGCCAGTACCCGGAAAATTATATATTGAAGTTGATGGCATCTGATGCGCCCTATGATAAGTCGAAGATGGAGTCTTTTATTCGGGAGGTTTTTGGGAAATTCGGCGAAACGTCCTACACAAAGCCATTGTTGCATGAGGTGTTGGATGCAGTGGGAAAAGAAAATAATTTCACCGGCTTCTTCGTCCGTTTGATGAATGGACTGTTCCGGGAGGAAGGGCTCTTATTCATTGATTCGGCTTATCCTGCGCTGCGCCAATTGGAGTCGGAATACTTCTTGCGATTGATCGAAACTTCCCCGGAGCTTGCTCGTTTGATCCACGATAAGGAGCAAGCTTTTGAACAAGAGGGCTTCGGGACACCGATCATGGCGCAGGAAGATGCGGCCCACCTTTTTTATGTGCATGAGACGGGGCGGATCCTCCTTTCCAGGGAGAATGGTGAATTTGTAAACCGGGCTAGCGGCATCCGGTTCGCAAAAAGGGAGTTGCTGCGCATCGCGGAGACGGAACCGTGGCTGCTGAGCAATAATGTAGCCTCCCGTCCGCTCATGCAGGAAATGGTGTTCCCAGTCTTGGCATTCGTTGGCGGACCAGGAGAAATCGCTTACTGGGCTGTGCTTCAAGACGCGTTTCATCACCTCGGTATGAAAATGCCGATCATCGTTCCCCGGATGTCGATGACGCTCGTCACGCCACAGGTCAACCAAGAACTTGAGAAGAGGTCGTTCTCTGTGATGGATGTAATGGACGGCGCAGTCGGGAAGAAGCGGGAGTCATTTATCGAAAGCTTGACAGATGAACGATTCGAGTCGTTTATTGTGGAAACGGAGAGACTGCTCACGGAACAATATGGCAAAATCGCAGCCCATCTGGAGCAAGAATATCCGATGATCGAAAAATTGGCCGACAAAAATCTGGGGTTTCACCTAAAGCAGCTCGGCTATTTACAAGATAAGAAAGAAGAAGCCGTTCTTTTGAAAAATGATGCCGTTCTCCGTTCATTTGATCTGTTGGAGTCAGAGTTGCTTCCGAATGGAGGCTTGCAGGAACGGGTTTACACGCCATATGGTTATATGAACGAATACGGGCCGAGCCTCATTCAGGATTTATTGAAACTGCCATTCACTTTCGACAGTACCCATAAGATCATCTATCTGTAACACAACGTGACATCTTCCGAGGCGCCGTTGCGGCTCTTGTCACATCTTTGCTGGAATGTAATGGAATACAATAAAATGTCGAACACCCTTGCAAGCATAGTCATGCGGGCAGGGGTGTTCTCTTTTTTTTATTGAAATCTCAATGAATGAAGTACTATTGACACATTTTGATATGTAATCGGAAATATTCTCATGAAACTGGTGGAGGATTGTGGGGGGATGTGGTACATTAAATTCATATAGTGGGGTGAAGAGTATGTTCATGGGGGAGTATCAGCATACTGTCGATACAAAAGGCCGCCTGATCGTTCCTTCGAAATTCAGGGAACATCTCGGGGATGGCTTTGTATTGACCAGAGGGCTCGATAATTGCCTCTTTGGCTACCCGATGGATGAGTGGAAGCGCTTGGAAGAAAAACTGAAGGCGCTGCCTGTCACGAAAAAAGATGCCCGAGCGTTCACCCGGTTTTTTTTCTCCGGTGCAACGGAAGTGGAGTTGGACAAGCAAGGACGCATCAACATCCCATCCTCCCTGCTGCAATACGCGAAAATCGAAAAGGAATGCGTCGTCCTCGGAGTTTCCGGCCGGATTGAAGTATGGTCCAAAGACTTATGGCAAGACTATTATGAGGACTCCGAACAATCATTCAACGAAATCGCGGAAAATATTATTGACTTTGATTTTTAAATTAAAAAGCGGAGGGCGCCTGTTTAGTAGAAAATTTCTGCGCACTTTGCAGAAATTAAGGCACGCATTGAGCAGCTTTGACTTATGACCCCGAGTCACTGGCGCCCGGAGCTAGACTGTTGGTAGCGTATGGTTGAAATTTTAGAAAGAAGGCGGTTTCAATGTTTCAACACACAACTGTATTACTTCACGAAGCCGTCGAAGGATTGAACATAAAAAACGATGGTATTTATGTGGATTGTACGTTAGGCGGGGCCGGCCACAGTCGTGAGATCGCCAAACAGCTGGCGGAAGGCGGAAGGCTGATCTGTTTCGATCAGGACTTGACTGCCATCGAGGCGGCCAAGGAAACGTTGCGGGAGTATTTGCCGAATGTGACGTTCATCCATTCGAACTTCAGAAACCTCAAAACGGAATTGGAGAAGATCGGCATTGACGGGGTGGATGGCATCCTATACGATCTTGGGGTTTCGTCCCCCCAGCTGGACACGCCTGAACGAGGATTCAGTTATCACCATGATGCGCCGTTGGACATGCGGATGGACCAGGATGCCCCGCTGACGGCATATGATATTGTCAACGAATGGCCTTACGAAGAGCTCGTCCGTATATTCTTCCGTTATGGAGAAGAGAAGTTCTCCAAGCAGATTGCACGGAAGATCGAAGAGGCGCGCAAGCACTCGCCAATCCGGACGACGACCGAGCTGGCCGAATTGATCAAATCGGGCATTCCGGCAGCGACCCGCAGAACTGGTGGACATCCGGCGAAGCGTGTCTTCCAAGCAATCCGGATTGCGGTCAATGATGAATTGGGTGCCGCAGAACAATCTTTGACGGACGCCATCGCATTGTTGAACCCGGAAGGCCGGATCAGTGTAATTACCTTCCATTCATTGGAAGATCGATTGTGCAAAACGATCTTTAAAGAAGCATCCTCCTTACCGGATCTACCACCGAACTTGCCGGTCATTCCAGAAGGGATGGAGCCGTTATTGAAACTGGTCACGCGAAAGCCGATCGTGCCCACAGAGAAAGAGATAGAAGAAAATAAAAGGGCAAGATCAGCGAAACTCAGAGTTGCAGAAAAAAAGTAAAGGGGAAATGGGTGAATGGCATTAGAACAGAGAAAATTTCAGACAACCTATGTACGCGAACTTGAAACACCGGAAGTACCGAAAACCGCACCGAAGACAAAGCCTTCCCGCCGGATTTTCTCCGTCGGGGAAAGATTCTTATTCGTGCTTGTCGCCTCCCTGCTCGTACTTTGTGCAACAACGATTTTACATACGCAGGCTCAGATCAATGACACGAATAAGGAAGTGCAATTGCTGAACAAAGAAATTGAAGAAACAGCAAAAAAGAATATGGAATTGTCCATCCAAGTAAAAGAAAAATCCACATATGAGCGCATATGGGAAAAAGCGAAGGAACTCGGCTTGGATCTGAACGAGAACAACGTAAAGGTCGTGCCTGGACGATGAAAAAAAAGTTTCGATTCCAATGGGGAGCCTTTCTGATGTTTGTAGTTTACGGAGGGCTCTTTTTCCTTTTATTCGGAAGATTGCTTTTCATCCAGATCACCGGGCAGGCGGAAGGTAGGGTGATGGCCACCTTGGCTGAAGCAAAGTATGCCAGGGAATCCATCCTGAAGGCGAACCGTGGGACGATTGTGGACCGCAATGGCGAATTGATCGCCTCCGACACATTGAGCTATAAGCTCATTGCCGTGCTGAATGAAAAGGCAAGCAATGATTCCAAGAAGTTGCGGCATGTCGTGGATTACGAAAAGACCGCGGAAGTGCTGGCAGAACACATTCCGCTTGAAAAAGATAAAATCCTGTCCGTTATGATGGATGCAAAAGCGGCGAATAAGGATGTCTATCAAGTGGAGTTCGGCAAGGCGGGTCGCGACGTCAGCCATGAAACGGTTATGGCGATCCGGGAGCATGACCTGCCGGGCATCCTGTTCATCGAAGATAAAAAGAGATTCTATCCGAATGGCGTGTTCGCTTCCTACTTAGTCGGGTTTGCGACGAGGGAAGAGGATAAAGATAAAAATATCATTACCGTCGGCAAAATGGGGCTGGAGAAGACATACAATGATGAATTGAACGGCACGGATGGGAAAGTGAATTTCGAATCCGACCGCTGGGGATTTATCTTACCTAATTCGGAAAAAATGATCACACCTGCACAACACGGTCATGAAATTGAGCTGACCCTTGACAAAACAATCCAAAATTTCGTGGAAGATGCGCTGAATCGCGTGGAAAAGGAATATTCACCTAAAAAGATGATGGTCATCGTAGCAAATCCGAAAACAGGTGAGGTTTTGGCGATGAGTCAACGGCCGTCCTTCCATCCCGGTACCCGGGAAGGGCTGACGGAAAATTGGTTGAATGAAGCGGTCGAACAAACAATCGAGCCTGGTTCGACGACGAAAATGTTCACGTTGGCCGCCGCAATAGAGGAAAAGAAATGGGATCCGGGCGCATATTATAAGTCCGGGCAATATACCGTATATGATCGGACAATCCGCGACGTCGTCCGCCAAGGATGGGGGACGATCACATTTTTAGATGGATTCCAAAGATCCTCCAACGTTGCGATGGCATATTTGCTTGAAAGAATAGGAGATAAAAAATTCATCGAATACATGCACTCATTCGGATTCGGTCAAAAAGTCGGCATCGATTTGCCGAATGAGGCATCGGGCATCATCTTGGATCGGTATCCAAGTGAGCGGTTGACGACAGCTTACGGACAAGGTTCGACTGTCACACCCATTCAAATGATCCAAGCAGCCACGGCCATCGCCAATGATGGCGTTATGATGAAACCGTATGTCATCCGTTCCATCAAGGATCCGAATACCGGGAAAATCGTCCAAAGCCGTAAGCCCGAAAAAAGCGGGACGCCGATCTCTGCCCAAACTGCGAAACAAGTGAGAGAGATTCTGGCTTCCACCGTCACATCGGATATCGGTACCGGTAGACCGTTTGCGCTGCAGGAATATTCAGTCGGCGGTAAGACCGGTACGGCGGAAATCTCATCCGGTGGACGCTATTTGTCCGGAAACGGAAATTATCTTTATTCCTTCCTTGGCATGGCACCGATCGAGGATCCTCAATTGTTGACATATGTCTATGTGCAACAGCCTAGATTAGGAGATGGAGAGTATGGTTCCAAACCGGTTTCGGAAGTATTCAACTCGGTCATGGAGAGCAGCTTGAAGTATTTGAACATCGTGCCGGAAGGGGAGACGACAGTTGAACCGACTGCGCTCCCGTCGCTCGTTGGAAAAGAGTCTGCAGATGCAGCAGAAACACTACAGGAAAAGGGCTTCGTCCCGGTCGTCATCGGGGAGGGGGGCATTGTCGAAGGGCAATATCCGGAGGGAAGCAGCGGGCTTGGAAAAGGCTCCCTTGTTTTATTGAAGACGGATGGTCCAACAACATTGCCTGACTTCACCGGTTGGTCCAAGAAAATGGTGTTTTCCTTTACCTTGTTATCGGGCTTGGATATCCGCATGAATGGGGACGGCTATGCCATCGAACAAAGCTTGTCGCAAGGGACGGTCGTCGGACCTGAAGATCCTCTCGTCATCCATTTGCAGCCCCCTTCGGAACAGTTTAAGCCGAAAGAGGAGCAGGGGGAGGAGGAAACTATTATCGGAGGTTGACGAATAGCCGTTCACTCCTGTTCATACCTTGGTAGAAAAACAGGAGGCGTGTTTTCGCTGCGTTCCATGATCGATTTGCAATCTAAAAAAAGATTACGTGCCGTGTTCGTACTATTTCTCATATTGCTTGGTAGTGTCGTAGGAAAGCTGTTTTATAGCCAAATCGTAAAGCATGAAATACTGAAAGAGCGGGCGGAAGTGAATTGGGATCGGGAAATCCCGTTTGGCGGGAAACGCGGGGATATTCTCGATCGCAACGGCAATCTGATTGTCGGCAACCAGCTCGCGCCTACTTTGTATTTCATGCCATCCCAAAACGAGGATATAAAAAGTACAGCCAATACGCTAGCCACCATCCTGGGGGCTGATCCGGCGAAGCTGGAAGAGAAGATGTCCGAAAAGGCGTATATGGTCAAATTGGCGCCGGAAGGGAAAAATATTACGCAGGAACAGGCCGAGGAAGTTGCCAAGCTCCAGCTGGACGGCCTTTATACAGGAGTCGATTTCGTCAGGCATTATCCGAACGGCGAATTGCTGTCTAGGCTGATCGGATTCACTGGCTATGACGGGGATGGCCTGGCGGGAATCGAATATGCGTATGATGAATTTCTACGGGGCACCGGCGACAAGATCCGATTGTTCACGGACGCGAAAGGGGTGCCCCTCCCTCATGTGGATGATGGGTTCAAGACGGGCAAAGAAGGAGCGTCCGTCGAATTGACGATCGATATCCGGATGCAGAAGATCGTAGAGCGCGAGCTATTGCAAGCGATGGAAAAATACGATGCCGAACAGGCATTGTCCATCGTGATGAATCCGAAAACCGGCGAAATCTTGGCCCTTGCTTCCGCCCCGAATTTCCACCCTGCGAATTATCAAAAGGTGGACCCGAGTATCTATAACCGGAATCTACCGGTTTGGATGACATTTGAACCGGGGTCCACCTTTAAAATCGTTACGTTGGCAGCGGGACTGGAAGAGAAATTGGTCGATCTCCACAACGAGCATTTTTATGATCCGGGCTATACGATGGTCGGCAATGCAAGGCTTCGCTGTTGGAAACGGGAAGGACATAAAGATCAAACCTTTCTGGAAGTCGTCGAAAACTCATGCAACCCGGGCTTTATCGAAATCGGCCAGCGGCTTGGAGCTGAAAAACTTTCCAAATACATCAGGGATTTCGGATTTGGCCAATCGACAAAATCGGGGATCGCGGGCGAAGCGAATGGTATTTTATTTTCCAAAGAGGCATTCGGCCCAGTCGAGCAAGCGACGACGGCATTCGGCCAAGGGATTTCCGTGACGCCGATCCAGCAAGTTCAAGCAGTGGCTGCAGCGATAAATGGTGGATATTTATATAGGCCGTATATTGTGAAGGAAATTACGGATTCTAAAGGGAATCCACTTCAAACCTTTGAACCGGATATGCAGCGGCGCGTTATCGGGGAGGAAGCGTCGAAGCAAGTGAGGGAAGCGCTTGAGTCTGTTGTTGCCAACGGCTCGGGCCGCAATGCGTTCACCGATGGACTGCGAGTTGGCGGTAAGACGGGGACGGCCCAAAAAGTGCAGGATGGCCGTTACAAAGATGGCGATTACATTGTATCGTTCATCGGCTTCGCTCCGGCGGATGATCCTGAACTGCTTGTTTACACAGCTGTGGATAGTCCGAAAAACTCCGTTCAATTCGGCGGTGTCATCGCTGCTCCGATTGTTGGAAGGATTATCGAAGAAATCGCACCGTTGGCTGGCATTTCCAAAAGAGAGGGCCAGATTGAAAAGGAGTATCGGTGGGGAGACACCCTCACCCATCGGGCACCTGACCTGACAGGGATGACCCGTGGGAAAATCATGAGTCAATTGCATACGTATCGCATCGAATGGCATGGTTCAGGAGAACAGGTAAAATATCAGTTGCCGGCACCGGATACGTTGATTACGATAGAGGATGTCATTCATGTCTATACGGAATGAATGATGAATTGCAAAGGCTGGCACGGCAGGGAATTCTTGCCGTGCCGGTAGGATAGAAGGAGAAAAAAACATGACACTCGCCACGACTTTGACTGCCATTTCGGTAGCATTCATTGCTTCGGCAATATTAGGAGTTTTCATCCTCCCTGCGTTGAGGAGAATGAAATTCGGACAGAGCATCCGGGAAGAGGGACCGGAATCCCATCAGAAGAAAGCGGGAACCCCGACGATGGGCGGCCTTATCTTCATCGGTTCCATCATCATCGCCACTCTTGCCCTATCATCCATTTACGATGTGATGACAACCCAGACCATCGTTCTCTTGATCGTCTTTGTCGGTTTCGGGATCATCGGCTTCCTAGATGATTTCATCATCGTCGTCTTGAAGAGGAATTTAGGATTGACCTCCCTGCAAAAACTGGCAGGTCAAATCATCGTCGCCATCTTGGCCTTTTTCCTTTTGAAGCTCGGACCGTTTGATACGACGGTTAAATTGCCTTTTACAGATTTCACGATAGAATTGGGCGTATTTTATGTGGCGTTCCTATTGTTTTGGCTTGTCGGCTTTTCCAATGCAGTCAATCTGACGGATGGGCTGGACGGCCTTGTCGCCGGAACTTCATCTATTGCATTCGGCGCGTTTGGCGTCCACGCGCTGCTGTTCGGCCAGCTGGACATTGCCATGTTCGCATTTGTCGCCACTGGGGCGATGCTCGGCTTTCTATTATTCAATGTCAAGCCGGCAAAAGTGTTCATGGGCGATACGGGATCGCTCGCACTCGGGGGAGCGCTTGCGATGATTTCCGTTCTTATCAAGCAGGAATTCCTCCTCCTTGTGATCGGAATCGTCTATGTAATTGAAACGCTGTCCGTCATCATTCAAGTGATCAGTTTTAAAACGACAGGCAAGCGGGTATTCAAGATGAGTCCGATCCATCATCACTTTGAATTATCGGGTTGGTCGGAATGGAAAGTCGTCCTGGTGTTTTGGGGAGTCGCCTTCCTTGCAGCCATCGTCCCTGTCATATTGGAGGTGATGTAAATGAAAAACCAGGAATTTTTCAAGGGGATGAATGTCCTCGTCCTCGGTCTTGCGAAGAGCGGGGTGGCGGCTGCGAATTTGCTGCATTCTATCGGCGCGACCGTCACAGTGAATGATGCATCACCAGAGAAAGAGGATGAGGAAGTGAAATCGCTTCGGGAAGCGGGGGTCACAGTTATTTGTGGTGGGCATCCTCCCGGAATTGTCAATAATGACTTTGACTTGGTCGTCAAAAACCCGGGCATCCCTTATCATAATCCAGTAGTCCATGAAGCACTCCAGCGCGGCATTCCAGTCTGGACCGAAATCGAACTTACATATCGCATCAGTGAGGCTCCGATCATCGCCATCACCGGATCGAACGGCAAAACGACCACGACTACGCTCCTATTCCATATGCTCAACATCGGGAAAAAGCATCCGTTGATTGCCGGGAATATCGGAACGGTTTCCTGTTCGGTCGCCGAAAAGGCGACGGAGGATAATATCATCGTCTTGGAAGCTTCCTCCTTCCAACTGATGGGGACGGAAGCCTTCCGTCCGAAAATCTCGATTTGGACCAATTTATATGATTCCCATTTGGATTATCATGGTTCGTCCGAAGCCTATGCGGAAGCGAAGTTCGCAATTGCGAAGAACCAATTGGAAAGCGATTATTTTATTTACAACGCTGACCAGCCGGAAATCGAAAAGTATGCGGCTTCGACAACAGCGACGAAAATTCCGTTCTCGCTCAAGGGCAGAACGGAATTCGGGATATCCGCGGATGAGGACGGAATATATTGGAATGGGGAGCCGTATGTGTCCCGTTCCATCATCATGCTGCCGGGTCAACACAATTTGGAAAACATTCTCTCCGCCACAGCAGCTGCAATTTTGTCTGGCTGTGATAAAATTGCTATCGAGAATGTACTTAGTTCCTTCACCGGAGTCAGACATCGGATGCAGTTCGTCAAGGAATCGAAGGGACGTAAATTTTACAATGATTCCAAAGCGACGAATACATTGGCAACGAAAAGCGCCTTAACGGCTTTTCATGGACCGATCGTGTTGCTTGCCGGCGGCCTGGACCGGGGACATTCATTCGAAGAGCTCCGGCCTTATATGACGAATGTCAAAGCGGTTGTCTGCCTCGGAGAAACGGCAGGAAGATTCGCCAAGTTCGCTAAATCTTGCGGCGTGCCGGACATCCTGCTCGCCGACAGCATGGAAGACGCAGTCCAGAAGGCATTTCCATTGTCGGATGCAGGGGACACGATTTTACTTTCGCCCGCATGCGCCAGTTGGGATCAATATCCGAACTTCGAAACACGCGGTGATCATTTCATCGAAGCTGTCATGAAATTGTAATCGTTCCATGAAAACCGGGTCTGATTTTTTGACCTTTGTCAGTAATTTTCGGAAGGATGCGTTCACTGGATAGAAAGTTGAAGATGGCTTTTATCGTTTCAGCCATGGGACTTTCCCTGATCGGGCTGGCTTTCGTGCATTCGGCCGGCTCCTATTGGGGCACGGTGAGATATGCGGATACCTCGCCATTCATCGTCAAGCAGGGGATTTATATGGCTGTCTCGATCGCCATTGCCTTCCTGATCATGAAGAGCCCTTGGACGTCGAATCCACGTGCGTGGACCGTATTCTATTATGCTACGATCATCTTGTTGGCACTCGTGCTCGTTCCCGGCATCGGGGCTGTCCGGAACGGGTCGCAAAGCTGGATCGCCCTCGGGCCGTTCAGCCTTCAGCCTGCCGAATTCGTCAAGGTGGCGCTCATCGGGAAACTCGCAACGGGCATCCGGAAGACGGGAGGCAGACAGAAGATCCAGCTGAGCCATTTCGCCTTGATTTTGCTCCCGGCGGCGCTGATCATGATGCAGCCAGACCTTGGCTCTGCCGTCATCATGATCGTCTCCGCATTTGTCATCCTCTTCATCGCAGGATACCCATTGTCCTTTTTCGCAATTCTCGGGTTTACCGGCGTCGGTGCGTTTATCGCTTTGATTGCTACTGCACCTTACCGGATCGATCGGATCAAATCTTATATCGATCCGTGGAGCGACCCCCTCGGAACCGGGTTCCAAGGGATCCAGTCCTTGTTCGCGATAGCGCCGGGCGGTCTGTTCGGCCATGGTTATGGCAACAGTCGACAAAAGTATTTATACTTGCCCGAACCGCAAAATGATTTCATCTTCTCGATCATTGCGGAGGAGACGGGGTTCATCGGGGCCACCTTCGTCCTTTTCCTCTTTAGTGTCCTGCTAGTGGCAGGATGCGGGATTGCAATCAGGACGGCGAGCCGCGCCGAATTCCTTATCGTTGCCGGAATGGGGGCGATGATCATCTTCCAAACTTTTTTGAATGTCGGAGTCGTCACAGGGCTTCTGCCGGTGACCGGCGTGACATTGCCGTTTATCAGCTATGGCGGATCCTCTCTCATGACGACGTGGATGGCGGTGGGGACGATCCTCCATTTTGCGACGGTGAGAAATCATAGATAAAAAGGAGGCACAGAATGGATAAAGTCATTGATATAGAAGAGCGGATTCCTTCCATGAGGAAGAAAAGGCGCCGGAGAACGAATAAGAAATTCCTCTTTATCCTGACCGTATTCGTTCTTGCCCTTCTTGCCGTCCTTTATTTCCAATCGTCATACAGTAAACTGGACCAGATCCACGTGGTCGGTGCGCAACTGCATGATTCGGAGGATTACGTGAAACAAAGCGGCCTTCTGGAAGGGGATCCGGTCTGGGGATTCGGCATTGAAGAAATCGAACAGGCTGTTTCCCGGATGGACGGTGTCCGAAAGGTCGAAGTTTCGCGGAAATGGCTGCGGGATGCCGAGATTGCCGTGGTGGAATGGAAACCGGTCGCCTATTTGTTTGACGGAACTCAATACGAACTCCTGTTGGAAAACGGGGATCTGTTCAAGGAAGGTGTCAAAATGGAGACGGAAGCGCCCATACTGAATAATTTTGATGACGCTGCAATTCGGGAAGAAATGACCGGCCAGTTGCTACAGGTGGATTCCGATGTCTATGATGCCATATCGGAAATCATCTATGAAGGAACGGAAGATGACTCCGATCGCTTGAGAGTCTATATGAACGATGGTTATGAAGTGCGGGCAGTCATTTCTTCATTCGCCGATAAAATGAATTATTATCCACAAGTGACGGCGCAATTGCAGGGTCATGAAAAAGGCGTCATCGACATGGAAGTTGGGACCTACTTCACCCCTTTCAGTGAAATGTATGGCTTGAATGAGGAGGGGGAATCCATTGACGAAGAAAACGAATGAGGCCTACCGGAAAAAAGGCAGGCATATTCTATTCTCGGTCGTTTTCCTTGTGCTCGGATTCATCTTGGCATTCTCTTATCGGACACTAGGTGCCAATCAGGAAGAGGAAGCGCTCTACTCGGCGGAATTCATCCAAGAGGAACAATACCGTGAAAATCTCGTCAATCAGCAAGAGCGGAACAAGGAATTGTTCGATGAGATAGCGGCAAAGCAGGAAGAGATCCGGCAATATGAACAGACGTTTTCCAAAGGTAAGGAAAACCATGCCGATCTAGTGGAAGAGGCGAAGGATCTCCGGCTGCTTCTAGGGGTCATCCCCGCAACAGGAAGCGGTGTGCGCGTCACCTTGAAAGATGGCGACTATGATCCGGTGGAGCAGAACCCGAACGATTATATCGTTCATGAGAGCCATGTCCTGCGTGTCGTCAATGAACTGAAAATCGCCGGGGCGCAAGGTCTTGCCATCAACGGGCAGCGGATCACCTCCAATTCGTATATCAAGTGTACAGGCCCTGTCATCACAATCGATGGAAGGACTTTTCCGGCGCCGTTCACCATTGAAGCTGTCGGCGATATGGACGTGTTGTCGGCGGCCTTGCAATTGAAAGGCGGCGTAATCGATAGCCTTGTCCGTGATAATATTGTCGTCACGATGGAGCAGTCCAAAGAGATTAAACTGGCAGCCGTTCGAAATGAAAGCTGAGTATTGAGAGGGTGGGTGGATGAAAAAAAGAATTCAATGGCAATTTGTATTGATTCTCCTGATTGTCGGGTTCATGACAGCCGTCCAATACAATACAATGAAAAATCCGGAAGAACGGGATACGCGGGATCTTTGGGCCATCCGCAACGATTTGGCAGCCGAACAGAAACTTCATTCCGAATTGTTGTCCGAAATCCGGGATTTGGACAAGACCATCATCACGTATAAAATGCTCGGTGAAGATGATACGGGAAAGGCGCTTACCGATACGGTGGACAAGCTGAATCTGCAGGCCGGCATGACAGATATTGAAGGTCCGGGCATCCTGATAGAAGTGAAGCCTTCGCCGGAAAGCATGGCATACGGCCTCCCGATTAACAGCGTTTCCCCCGATCTGCTGACCCGGTTCGTCAATGAAATCAACCGGTTCAAATGGGGGGCGTTGGAAATCGATGGAAAGCGCTACACCTTGTTGAGTTCCATCCGGGACATTAACGGCAAAACAACGGTCAACGGGCTGAACGTGTCCACGCCACCATTTTCAATAAAGATCATTTCCCAAACGTTGGAAGACAGTGAGAAGTTATACAATTATCTGCTGGCTTCTTCAATCCAAGATGATTTTTATCTTGAAGATCTCATTCTCGATATCGGACAACCGACCGCCTCGATCCGGATTCGGGGTGGAGCGGAAGAATTTGAAAACCGGTTCTTAAAAGAATTGCCGAAAGGGGAATGACCATGTGGTTGCCATTGCTCGGGCTGATCATCGGGATCACGCTCGGCCTGTTGTCAGATATCCAAATACCGCAAGTGTACGGCAACTACTTATCCATCGCCGTATTAGCCGCCCTGGATACGTTGTTCGGCGGCATCCGGGCGCATTTGCAACAAGTGTATGATGATAAAGTGTTCGTCTCGGGATTCTTTTTCAATATTGCCCTTGCTGCCGGACTGGCCTTCTTGGGAGTCCATCTCGGGGTGGATCTCTATTTGGCCGCTGTCTTTGCTTTTGGGGTTCGACTATTTCAAAATATAGCGGTCATCAGAAGGATTCTTCTAGTCAAATGGGAGGAAAGAAACAAAGTTTCAAATGTAAAAGGGTCGGAGTGAAAGGATTTAGTACGAAGATGTCGAAAATATTTAGACAATACGTCTCGAATGCAATAGAATGGGATGTAAGAGTCGCTATCGGAGGTGCCATGAATTGAGCCAATCACAAATATACGTTTCACTTGATATAGGTTCTTCATCGGTCAAGGTGCTGATCGGTGAAGTGGACGGCGAATCCCTGCATGTGATAGGGGTTGGCAATGTCCAATCAGCGGGGATCCGCAAAGGGACGATCGTCGATATCGATGCGACTGTGCAGTCGATCCGGAAAGCGATCGATCAAGCGGAGAGAATGATAGGGATGCACATACGGGAAGTCATCGTTGGGATTCCCGCAAACGGCGTCCATTTGCAAGATGTGAAAGGCGTCGTGGCCGTCAACTCGGAGAACCGTGAAATTACGAATGATGATTTGGACCGTGTTATGAAATCGGCACAAGTGATGTCGGTTCCACCTGAACGCGAAATCGTCAACATCATTCCGAAACAGTTCATCGTGGATGATTACGACGAGATAAAAGATCCGAGAGGCATGATCGGAGTACGGCTCGAAATGGACGGCACACTCATTACTACTTCGAAAACGCTCGTGCATAATATATTGCGTTGTGTAGAACGCGCCGGCCTCGTCATCCGGGAGATTTACCTTCAACCGCTGGCAGCGGGCACATTCGCCTTGACGGATGATGAAATGAACCACGGCACAGCCTATATCGACATCGGTGGGGGATCGACGACGATTGCCTTGTTCGATGAAGGCCGTCTGAAGGCAACAACGGTTGTCCCGGTCGGGGGGGACCATATTACAAAAGATCTTTCCATTGTTTTGAAAACGCCGACCGAACAAGCCAGGAAAATCAAACACCAGTATGGACATGCTTTTTACGATGACGCTTCGGATGACGAACTTTTCGAAGTTCCGGTAATCGGGGCAGATTCGAAAGATCAATATAGTCAACGATACATATCGGAAATTATTGGCGTCCGATTGGAAGAACTCTTTGATTTGATTTTGGAGGAATTGTTCCGGATGGGCGTGCGTGATTTGCCCGGCGGTGTCGTGTTAACCGGAGGAATCACCAAGCTGGACGGGATCCTCCAACTGGCAAGGCATGTATTGAAAACTAGAGTCCGCGTCCATACGCCGGAATATATCGGCGTCAGAGAACCGATGTATTCCACTGCAGTAGGTTTGATCCGATACGCACATATGCAGGATATGTATTTCGGGCATGTGCAAGATTCACCTACAGCTACCATGGAAGCGGAAGAAACGGTTCCGGCATCCGGCATGAAAAAGAAGCCGGCCGAACGTAAGGAAAATAAGCCGGGGCTCATGACAAGAGCTAGAAAAATATTCGACAACTTTTTTGAGTGATAGGGAGCTAAGGACTTCAGTAGAGATAGGTCAGGAGGAGAGATCATGCTGGAATTTGATACGAATGTTGATGCACTGGCGGTCATCAAAGTAATTGGTGTCGGCGGTGGAGGAAATAATGCAGTAAATCGAATGATTGAACACGGCGTACAGGGCGTGGAATTCATTGCGGTCAATACAGACGCACAAGCTTTGAATCTATCGTCCGCGGAAGTGAAGTTGCAGATCGGGGCGAAATTAACACGGGGTCTGGGAGCTGGCGCAAATCCGGAAGTCGGCAAAAAAGCGGCCGAGGAGAGCAAGGAGCAGATCGAAGAAGCGCTGCGCGGCGCGGATATGGTATTCGTCACTGCCGGTATGGGAGGCGGAACGGGGACAGGAGCTGCTCCAGTCATTGCGCAAATCGCGAAAGACCTCGGCGCTCTTACGGTCGGTGTCGTAACACGTCCATTTACGTTTGAAGGGCGCAAACGCTCCACTCAGGCGATCGGCGGAATTACGGCGATGAAAGAATCCGTCGATACGTTGATTGTCATCCCCAATGATAAATTGCTCGAAATCGTGGATAAAAACACACCGATGCTT
Organism: Bacillus sp. OxB-1; assembly: GCF_000829195.1. GTDB lineage: Bacteria > Bacillota > Bacilli > Bacillales_A > Planococcaceae > Sporosarcina. The sequence continues at coordinate 2,041,721 of NZ_AP013294.1, forward strand.
GAAGCGTTCCGCGAGGCGGACAATGTACTGCGCCAAGGGGTTCAAGGGATCTCGGATTTGATTGCGGTACCGGGGTTGATCAACTTGGATTTTGCCGACGTCAAAACGATCATGTCCAACAAAGGATCAGCGTTGATGGGAATCGGATTGTCCACAGGAGAAAACCGGGCGGCAGAAGCGGCGAAAAAGGCGATTTCCAGCCCGCTCTTGGAAACATCCATAGACGGGGCGAAAGGGGTGCTCATGAATATTACGGGCGGCTCCAATTTAAGCCTCTTCGAAGTACAGGAAGCGGCCGATATCGTCGCCTCCGCATCGGATGAAGATGTCAATATGATCTTCGGTTCGGTCATCAATGATAATCTGAAGGACGAAATCGTCGTCACCGTCATCGCCACCGGCTTCAGCGAAGAACAGCTGAGCCAAGCAAGACCGGCGAGAAGCTCCGGTTTCGGAACAAGCCGTGTCCGCGAACCGGAACCGAGGGAACAACCGCCGATGCGCGAGCGCCGGGAAGAAGCACCATCCTATCAGGAGCCGGTGCGTCAACAGCAAACGCACCAGCAAGAAGACGCGTTGGACATCCCGACATTCCTTCGCAACCGTCGCAGATAAGAGAACCATATGAACCGCCCCAGGCATGTAACGAACTTTGCCTGGGGCGGTTTTTTGTCGTCCGTCTCGTTCTAGCTTCAGGACTAAAACGGGGGACTTCGAAACGCTCCCTCGCGCCCTCGCAACGTTCTATTCCAACTTCGAAACGTTTCTAACAAAGTTCTCAACGTTTTCCCGAGTTCTAAACGATATCAGGGAACTTCACAAGGTTTCCCCCGAACTTCATGACAAAAAGAAGAAACCTCGAAACGCTATCACCCCGTCTCGAAACGTTTCTCCCAAAGTTCCAAACGTCCACCCCCAAACCAACAGACAACCTCGCCCCCCCCAAAAAAAAAAATTCATTCCTTAATAAAATCCTCTCCCGCAGAGTATGTCGAATATTTTTTGCGAACCTGACCTCAATCCGACAAACATTTCAAGGCAAGGGTGGTATCGTTAACGGCAAGGAGGGCGGGCGGTCTATGTATGGAGAACTCATCGTCGGCATCAATATGCTCTTCAACTATATCATTCTGTCATTTGCCAATAAGGTGGGGCCCATCCAAGCGAGTCGGGGACGCCTACTGCTCGCTTCTTTTGCGGGAGCACTCCCGGTCGTCGTTTTTCCTACCTCCGCATTTGTCATCCTTCTCTCCTTCCTTGGGATGACTGCATGTGCTTTCGGAGCAGCATCGGAAAAATGGAGAAGGTCTGCCTCCATGGCCTTGATCGGCGGTTTGTTCGCGGGCGGGGCTTTGACTGCCATCCCCATCCGATTCGGAGCGGTGAATGAAACATTATGGATATTGGCGTATGCCAGCGCGGCCTATGTCTCGCTCGCCTACATGAGAAAAAAGTGGCTGGATATTCGGACAGCCAGTCAACTCGCCGATATGCGCGCATCCTCCATGCTCCGGATTTGGGGTGCGGAAATGGAGGTGGAAGTGTTTGTGGATTCGGGAAATGCGTGTATGGAACCGTTGTCGGGATCGCCTGTCCACTTTGTCTCCTTTCAAGCTGTCGAGCGCCATATTCCGGAGCCGCTGCGCCAGCCGTTGCTTGATTGGAATCCTGCTCAAACCGGTTCCTTGGCGGAATTCCCGGATCCTTACCGGAAGACGATGCGTTTGATTCGTCTGATGACCGTCCAGGGGCAATCTTGGGCACTCGGGTTTAAATTTGATCAATGGATGCTCGATGATGGGGAAATGTTGCAACCGGGATATATCGTACTGACGCAGAACGACCGCCGTTATCCTGAAGGGGCTGCGGCCATATTGCACAGATCCGCAATGGAATCCACTAACCGGGAAAGGAGAACGAGGCATGCTGTCTAAATTTAGAATCTGGCTATCCAAATTGTTCGGCCTATTTAGAAGAAAACAAGGAACCTACTACATCGGGGGACATGAATCCCTCCCGAAGCCGCTGACCCGGGAGGAAGAAGCAATTACGCTTCGTGCCTTCATGGAGGGGGATATGAACGCCCGGGATATGCTGATTGAAAAAAACTTGCGGCTTGTCGTTTATATTGCAAGACGCTTCGATAATACGAACACTCATATCGAAGATCTGATCAGCATCGGCACCATCGGACTTATAAAAGCGATTGAGACTTTCAAAATGGATAAGAACATCAAATTGGCCACCTACGCTTCGCGCTGCATTGAAAATGAAATATTGATGCATCTGCGGAAAACGAATCGGACACGCTCCGAAATCTCTTTTGATGAACCGCTTAATTCGGATGCGGATGGCAATGAATTATTATTATCGGATATTCTTGGAACCGATGAACATATTATCATCGATGATGTGGAAAAGAAAATCGAAAGGCAGCATATGATCGAAGCAATCAGCACATTGGATGATCGCGAACGATATATCATGGAATGCCGCTTCGGTTTGACCGGCCAAATTGAAATGACACAAAAAGAAGTGGCGGAACTCCTGGGCATTTCCCAATCTTATATTTCCCGGCTTGAAAAGAAAATTATCTCCGATTTGCGGGAACGCTTGAATCATCCAATCGCCTGATGGTTGAAATTGGCGGCAGACACTCCGCATATTCTGAACGGCTGCGGTTACACTACATCGTACAGTCATCACAGAATGCGGAGGCAGAGAAAATGGTACGTACAAGAGTAGAGATATGCGGAATCGATACATCTGAATTGCCATTGCTCACAAACGAAGTCATGCGAGAAACATTCATCCGGTTGCAAAACGGAGATGCATCAGCGCGGGAAGAGCTGGTTATTGGGAATTTACGACTGGTTCTTAGCTTAGTTCAACGTTTTGCCTACAGAGGGGAACAGGCGGACGACCTCTTTCAAGTCGGTTGCATCGGCCTGTTGAAATCCATTGATAATTTTGATCTCAAACATAATGTCCGCTTTTCGACGTACGCGGTGCCGATGATCATCGGGGAAATCAAAAGACATTTGCGTGATCACCATGCGGTCCGGGTTTCAAGATCGCTTCGGGATATCGCCTATAAAGCTATCCGGGCGAAAGAGCAGTTTATCAATGACCATCAGAAAGAGCCGAAGATTTCGGATCTGGCAGCAGCGACCGGGATTCCCGAAGACGATATCCTGTTTGCGCTCGATGCAATCCAAGATCCGATGTCACTCCATGAACCGATCAACGGGGATGGGGGCGATCCAGTATTTATGATGGACCAGCTTCAGGACACAACGGTTTCCGAAGACAAATGGTTGACCTATGTGTCGGTGAAAGAAACTGTCATGACGTTGGATGAAAGGCAACAGAAAATACTGTCTAAACGATTTTATCTCGGTCAGACCCAAACGGAAATCGCCAAAGAACTCGGCATCTCCCAAGCGCAGATTTCAAGGCTGGAGAAAAATGCAGTGAAAATCATCCGGAATGGAATCGAACACAAAACATGATGCGATAAGGCCGTCCCTTCCTAGTTTGGGGGCGGTCTTTATTTATATGCACAAAAAAATGACCAAGGCGACTACTGTGGAAATTAAGTTCCAAATCCTTTTTTTCCCCACCTTTGCATATATTCAAGTAGGAGGGGTGCTATGAGATTTTCGGATATCCAAAAAAAAGAAGTGATTGATGTGGAAAAAGGTACTTTTCTAGGATTCATCCAAGACGCGACAATCGATACTGCAGACGGGAAAGTGAAGTCCTTGCATGTCGGGGGAGGGGATCGAAGCGTTTTTTTCGATACGCGGGATAAGGAAGTGAAAAAAGTGCCTCTTGGGGACGTAGCCACCATCGGAAAAGATATCATCCTCGTCGGTCAAAGAGGATTGAAAAAATGACTTATCATTGATATGTCGAGGTTCCCTTGATACAATGAAAAGAAAGAAAGATGAAAAGTAGTGATGACAGTGGGAAACCTCCAACAAAGAATCCAGCATATTGAACATACGATACAGGAAGCGTGTGACCGGACAGGACGGAAGCGTTCCGAGGTGACGGTCGTAGCGGTGACGAAACAAGTCACAGCCAAGAGGGCCGGCGAAGTAATGGCCGCAGGTATCCATGACCTGGGGGAAAACCGCCCTGAGGGACTGCTTGGAAAACAGCAAGAAATTACAGAAGGTGCCGTTTGGCATTTCATCGGCAATGTCCAAAGCAGGAAAGTGAAAGATATTATCGATCAGATCGACTTTTTACATTCGGTGGATCGTTTGAGCATCGTCAAGGAAATCCAGAAGCGCGCGACAAAAACAATTGATTGCTTCGTGCAGGTCAATGTTTCGGGGGAAGCATCCAAATCCGGAATAACCCCGGAAGAGCTTCAACGGTTCGTCGAAGAGGCGGCGCCTTATGATAAAGTCCGGATTGTCGGTTTAATGACTATGGCTCCTTTTACAGAGGACCAGGAGATCATCCGCAGTGTGTTCCGCTCGCTTCGGAAGCTGCGGGACGAAATGGCAGCCCAGCAGTTGGAACATGCCCCATGTACAGGATTATCGATGGGAATGTCTAATGACTACATCATCGCTATTGAAGAAGGTGCAACCCACGTCAGAATCGGTACGGCACTTGTCGGAGCAGAAAGTGAGGTAGACGCATGAGTATCAAAAGAAAATTTGAGAAATGGTTTTACCTTTATGATGAAGACGAAGAAGAAGTTGAGGAGCCGGCACGGAGGGAAGAGCGCCGACCGGCCCAGGAACAACAACCGAAACGGGTGACGCCGATCAGGAAGCAGCCGGTTGGAGAGCCACAACAATCGGCCACCGTCGTCAGCCTGCAAAGCATTCAAAAGTCCTCCAAAGTGGTGCTGATCGAGCCACGGGTATACGCAGAGGCACAAGACATATCCGAACATCTGAAAAACAAACGGGCGGTCGTGGTCAACCTCCAAAGGATCGAACGTGACCAAGGAATCCGGATCGTCGATTTCCTCAGCGGCACGGTTTATGCCCTTGGCGGGGACATCCAGCGGATCGGCACGGATATTTTCCTTTGCGTGCCCGACAATGTGGAAGTCGCAGGCGCCATTTCCGATTATTTTGAACGATGAAAATTGAATGAGGTGTACGATTACTGATGGCAGCTATTATTCTTCTACATGATGCGATCATGGGGGCAATCCGGATCTATTCCATCCTGCTCATTATTTATATTTTAATGTCGTGGGTGCCTGCTTCGAGAGAAACGAAGTTTGGTGAGCTTCTAAGCAAGATCGCAGAACCATATCTTGGATTTTTCAGAAAGTTTATTCCTCCTCTTGGCATGATTGATATTTCACCGATTGTGGCATTATTCGCTTTGAATTTCATCTCTATGGGAATCAGCGAAATATTTAAAATGATCGTTTCCTCACTATTGTGAGGATTTTTCTTTAAGGAGCCGAAAAGGACAATGGAGACGCTTTTGCAACATTTCAGAAAAGACGAACAGCCTTTCATCGAAATGGCGACAGGCTGGGTCCGGGAAGTGGAAAACACCTATAGTCCGAAATTGACGGGATTCCTCGACCCGAGGCAACGGTTCATCGTTGAATCAGTTTCCCGGGGTGCCGGGGTGTCAGCGAGTTCGTATGGCGCCTTCGAGGACGCGGAGCGTCAACGGCTCCTCCTGTATCCTGATTATTTTTCACCCGAGCCGGAAGATTTCCAAGTAACCGTTTTAAAGGTGCGCTATGCTACGAAGTTCCTCGCTTTGGAACATCGTGACCTGTTAGGCGCGTTGCTCTCTGTCGGAATCGACCGTGCCAAATTCGGCGATATCCGTCTGGACCGGGAAGAAGTGCAATTTTCCATCGCGGAGGAAATTCGCGACTATATCATAGTCAATTTGACATCCGTCGGAAAGGCGAAAGTGACGTTGGAGGAAGTGCCGGAAGCAGGGGACTGGATCATGGCTTCCGAAACTTGGAAAGAATCGACCTACACAGTCAGTTCACTCCGGTTGGACGTCGTCGTGGCCGCCTTGACGAAAGCTTCACGCCAAAAAGCGGCCGCCCTTATCCAAGGGGAACGTGTGAAGGTGAATTGGGCCGTGCGTGATCAGCCTTCCTTTGAGTTGCAGGAATCGGATATGCTTTCTGTTAGAGGAGCCGGTCGTTTCAAAGTATCCGCCATTGAGGGAAGGACGAGGAAAGATAAGATCCGGCTCGTCGTGGGCAAGTTGGAATAGTTTTCAGATAATAGGGCGAAATATGCTGTTTTTAGACGGGCCACCATGTATAATGAAAAAAGGATTACAATAAGGGGAGATGCTCGGATGGCGCTTACACCGCTTGATATACATAACAAAGAATTCGGTCGCGGTTTCCGCGGTTATGACGAAGATGAAGTGAATGAGTTCCTGGAGCAGTTGGTGAAGGACTATGAGAATATTCTCGATGAAAATCGACAGTTGAAAGAGAAATTGAAACAATCGCAGGAGCAGATCTCCCATTTCAATGCCATTGAAGAGACATTGCAAAAGTCGATTTTGATCGCACAGGAAGCTGCGGAAGATGTCCGCCGCAACTCGATGAAAGAATCGAAATTGATTGTCAAGGAAGCCGAAAAGAATGCGGATCGGATCATCAATGAAGCATTGTCACGCGCCCGTAAGATCTCAATCGAAGTCGAGGACCTGAAAAAGCAATCGAAAGTGTTCCGGAACCGATTCAAGATGCTGATCGAAGCGCAATTAGACCTGATCAAGGCGGACGACTGGGACCGGCTCCTTGAATATGAAATGGACACGGAGCGGCTTGAAGTGGCAGCCGATCGGGAAAACTGATTGATCTGAGCCGGTGATTGCTGAATGCGATAAACCCCCGTGTAGTTCAATACTTGACTGAAATGGTTTCCAATCATATAATTATTTGCATATATTCACAATAGGCGTTGAAAGAGAAAGTATTTTCCGAATTTAGGTTCAGCGAGCCGGGGGCGGTGGAAGCCCGGCCCATAGATTGGAAATGAAAATCACTCTAGAGCCGGATGGCGGAATTGCAGTACGTCTTCCCGGAAACACCCCGTTATGGTGTCTGAGTGGCAGCAGGATCTATCTGTTGCAAGTAGGGTGGTAACGCGAGAATTAGGCCTCGTCCCTTTTATAGGGGCGGGGTTTTTGTGTTTTTATTCGAGATGGATAGCGATATGACTAAGGAGGAAATGGAATGGATTACAAGGATACACTGCTCATGCCGAAAACGGATTTCCCGATGCGTGGGAATCTACCGAACAATGAGCCGAAAATGCAGGAAAAATGGGAAGGGATGGACATCTACAAAAAGGTGCAGGAGCGGACAGAAGGCCGGCCGTTTTTCGTCCTGCATGATGGTCCTCCGTACGCGAACGGTGATTTGCATATGGGGCATGCCTTGAACAAAGTGTTGAAAGATATGATTGTCCGGCATAAGTCGATGACCGGCTTCCATGCGCCTTATGTGCCGGGCTGGGATACACATGGTCTGCCGATCGAGCAGGCGCTAGTCAATAAAGGCGTCAAGCGGAAAGAGCATTCCGTTGCGGAATTCCGTAAAATGTGCGAAGACTATGCGTATAGCCAAATCGATGGCCAACGGTCCCAATTCAAACGGATCGGTGTCCGTGGTGACTGGGAAAATCCATACATCACTTTGAAACCGGCGTTTGAAGCACGTCAAATCCAAGTGTTCGGCGATATGGCGAAAAAAGGGTATATCTATAAAGGACTCAAACCGGTATATTGGTCGCCATCGAGTGAATCGGCATTGGCTGAGGCGGAAATCGAATACAAGGACAAGAAATCACCGTCCATTTACGTCAGCTTCCCGGTGAAAGACGGGCAGGGCGTCCTGGATAATGATGTGGAGTTCATGATCTGGACGACGACACCATGGACGATTCCGGCGAACCTCGGGATTTCGGTCCATCCGGATTTCCAATACGCTATCGTCAAAGTGAAAGACCGGAAGTTTTTAATTGCGAAAGAATTGGTTGAAATGGCAGCGAAGGAAATCGGCTGGGAAGAGTATTCCGTAGAGCGTGAACTGAAAGGCTCGGAATTGGACCGTATCGTGGCGAAGCATCCGATTTATGACCGGGATTCCCTTGTCATGCTCGGGGAGCACGTCACGTTGGATGCGGGGACTGGCTGTGTCCATACGGCGCCAGGCCACGGGGAAGACGACTTTTACGTATCCAAAGCATATGGGATTGATGCCCTTTCCCCGATCGATGACCGAGGTGTCATGACGGCAGAAGCTCCAGGATTTGAAGGATTGTTCTATGACGACGCGAATAAAGCCGTCACGGAAGCGCTGGACAAAGCGGGCGCTCTTCAGCATTTGTCCTTCATCACCCATTCGTATCCACATGACTGGCGGACGAAAAAACCGGTCATCTTCCGTGCGACTGCCCAATGGTTCGCTTCAATCGAATCATTCCGGGATGAATTGCTGGAAGCGATCCGCAATACGAAGTTCACGCCTTCTTGGGGCGAGACACGCTTGTATAACATGGTTCGTGACCGAGGCGACTGGTGTATTTCACGACAACGGGTATGGGGTGTACCGATTCCTGTATTTTACGCGGAAAACGGAGAATCCATCATCACAGATGAGACGATCGAACATGTTGCCCACCTGTTCCGCGAACATGGGTCGAATATTTGGTTTGAACGCGAGGCGAAAGATTTATTGCCGGAAGGGTTCACGCATGAAGGAAGCCCGAATGGCCAATTCACGAAAGAAACGGATATCATGGACGTCTGGTTCGACTCCGGCTCCACTCATCAAGGCGTTCTTGTCGAGCGGGATGATCTCGTCTATCCGGCTGACCTATATTTGGAAGGGTCCGACCAGTATCGCGGATGGTTCAATTCCTCGCTTACGACAAGTGTCGCCATTAATGGGCATGCTCCGTACAAAGGTTTGCTAAGCCATGGCTTCACATTGGACGGCGAAGGGCGGAAGATGAGTAAATCACTCGGAAACGTCATCGTGCCTGCTAAAGTGATGAACCAGCTCGGAGCTGACATCTTGCGTCTGTGGGTTTCGTCGGTCGACTATACGGCGGATGTCCGGGTTTCCGACTCCAATTTCAAACAGGTGTCCGAAGTATACCGGAAAATCCGGAATACGCTGCGCTTCCTGCACGGCAATACATCGGACTTCGATCCGTCAACAGACAGCATCGCTTTCGCTGATTTGCGCCCTGTGGATCAATACGTCTACCTCCGCTTGCAAGACTTGGTCCAAGAGGTCCGGGAAGCGTATGACCGCTATGAGTTTGCGGGCGTTTACCATGCGGTGAACAATTTCTGTACAGGTGAGCTCAGCTCATTCTATCTCGATATCGCGAAAGATGTCGTATATATCGAAGGGGCAGATCATCCGCACCGCCGTGCGATGCAGACCGTCATGTACGAATCCCTCATGGCGTTGCTGAAGCTGCTTTCACCGATCTTACCGCATACGACGGACGAGATGTGGGGCTACCTCGAGCATGTGAAAGAGGAAAGTGTCCAATTGACGGATATGCCGGAAGCGCAAGATTTCGGGGAAGAGGCGGCACAACTTCGCGAGCGCTTCTCGACATTGATGTTGATCCGCGACGATGTCCTAAAAGCATTGGAAGAAGCACGGAATGCAAAAGTGATCGGAAAATCGCTCGAATCGAAAGTGACTGTAGCGCTGCCTGAAAACCTTCAAGGGGTATTTGGCGCAACAGATATCGACTTTGCTCAATTCTTCATCGTGTCCCAGTTCGTAGAAGGGGCAATCGATCAAATGCCGGAAGGAACACTGAAGCTCGACACGGTCAGCGTGTTCGTCGAGAGAGCGGACGGGGAAAAATGCGAACGCTGCTGGACGATCTCCGAAACAGTCGGTTCGGATAAAACCCATCCTGCCCTATGTACCCGCTGCGCCGATGTAGTGAATAAATATTACGCATAAATGCTGTGACAAAGCTGCCCGAATAGCCGGATAAGGCGCGGGCGGCTTTTTATTCCTTTCGTATGGTAGAATAAAAACGAAACTGTCGGACGGAGGTTGTGGGATTGCTCATTTTTTACGGAGTGGCGGCACTGGTGATCATCTTGGATCAATGGACGAAATGGCTCGTCGTACAAAACATGGAACTGAACGAACGGATCGGAATCATGGAACCTTATTTAGGATTGTTGTCCCACCGGAATCGGGGGGCCGCATGGGGAATGCTCGAGGGCCAAATGTGGCTATTCTACATTGTGACGGTCATAGTCATCTGCGGCATCATTTATTTTTTTCATAAAGAAGCGAAAGGGCATCCATTGTTTGGCTTGAGTTTGATGCTTTTATTGGGAGGAGCAATCGGGAATTTCATCGATCGGCTATGGAGGAAAGAAGTCGTCGATTTTGTCGATGTCCTGATTCCCGTCCTCAATTATGATTTTCCGATTTTCAATGTAGCAGATGCCGCATTGACGGTAGGTGTGATTTTAATCATTCTCCATCTTTTCATGGATGAAATGAAGAATAAGAAAAAGGAAAAGGTGTCCTGAATGGGAAAAATTGAAATTGAAATTACAGAGGAACAAAAAGGGAACCGGATCGACAAGGCATTAAGCGATCTCCAGCCGGAATGGTCTCGGACGCAAATCCAGCAGTGGCTGAAAAGTGGCCTTGTGTTGGTTGCCGATAAACCGGTGAAACCGAACTACAAAGTGAATCCCGGAGAAATCATCGTTGTCGATGAGCCCGAGCCGGAAGAGCTGAACGTCGTGGCGGAAGATTTGGGGTTGGATATCGTGTATGAGGATAAAGATGTCCTCGTCGTCAACAAGCCCCGGGGAATGGTCGTCCACCCGGCTCCCGGCCATATGACCGGCACGATCGTCAATGGATTGATGCACCATTGCACAGATCTATCGGGCATTAACGGAGTGCTTCGTCCCGGGATTGTCCACCGGATCGATAAGGACACTACCGGTTTGTTGATGGTGGCGAAGAACGATCAGGCGCATGTCTCGCTCGTCAATCAATTGGTGGAGAAAACGGTCACGCGCGTTTACACGGCACTTGTCCACGGACATATCGCACATGACAACGGCACCATCGACGCACCGATCGGCCGAGATCCACGGGACCGCCAAAGCATGACCGTGGTGGGTAACGGAAAACATGCCGTCACCCATTTCAAAGTGTTGGAGCGTTTCGGCGACTTTACGTTGGTCGAGTGCCGTTTGGAAACAGGACGGACCCACCAAATCCGCGTCCATATGAAGTATATCGGTTTCCCGCTTGCCGGAGATCCGAAATACGGACCGAAAAAGACAATCGATTTCGGAGGCCAGGTCCTCCATGCAGGGACGCTCGGATTTACACATCCTTCAACGGGGGAATATCTAGAGTTCAGCAGCCCTTTACCCGAAGATTTCCAGCAACTGCTCGACGAGTTGAGAGAAGGGAAACTTTGACTGGATCCATTGGTATATAAGTTGGATTTATTATATTACCTATTCACTTAGTTGATTGGAGTGCAGAGCGGCGACTCCAGCGAAGGGGCTGTCCGAAAAGTCCAGGCACAGAGTTGGATACTAGCAAAAAGCAAGGGCGCCGGGAGACTCCTGCGGGAAAGCCGGCCGACGAGACCCCGCACGGCTGTAAGCCGGAGGAGGCTCGTCGGCTGGCCCGCGGAAAGCGTCCGCTCGGAACGGAAATCAACGGTTAGAAGAAGTTATTTATTTCAATTTAAATAAATTAATAAAGTATACAACTTGTTGACATGCAAACAATACAGAGGTATACTGAACCAAGCAATTGAATAGCGATACCTTTAAAGTCAGTCCAGAGAGGCTGGGAAGGTTGCACGGAAGTGTACAGGTGAACTGTTGCGCGCAGTTTCAGTGTACCGTTATTTCTGCACGTATACCCTCCCGCCTACCAAGGCAGGGAGGGTTTTTTTGTGAATTCAGAGGAGGACAGGGCCATGACGGAAAAAGCGAATATATTGGACGAGCAGGCTATCAGTCGGGCGATCACGCGCATCGCCCATGAAATTATCGAACGCAATCGCGGAATTGAGGATTGCATACTCGTCGGCATCAAAACGAGAGGAGCCTTTCTCGCGGAACGGCTCGCAAAGAAAATTGAACAGATCGAAGGAAAATCGATTTTGACGGGGGAACTCGATATTACATTATATCGCGACGACTTGATGCTCAAGCATGGAACGAACGAACCTCTTGTCCATGAGGTAGATATCCAACATGATGTTGCAGACAAGAAAGTCATCCTTGTTGATGACGTGCTATACACCGGTAGGACAGTACGGGCCGCGATGGATGCCGTGATGGACCGTGGAAGGCCGGCAGCTATTCAACTGGCCGTGCTTGTCGACCGAGGGCATCGGGAATTGCCGATCCGCCCGGACTTTGTCGGGAAGAACATACCGACGTCCAGCGACGAACGAGTCGTTGTCAGCTTACAGGAAGCCGATAGCATGGACAGCGTCACCATTCATGAAAAATAAAAAGCGTCGCGGAGGAAAATGAAATTATGAACGGAAAAGTTCTGGATGTGCATCAAAAGCCGACTATCGATAAATGGCTTGCCTTAAGTTTACAACATATGTTTGCAATGTTCGGAGCGACTATTTTAGTCCCGAAACTCGTCGGACTCAGTCCGGCCATCGCGCTGTTGACAAGTGGGATTGCGACAATCGTCTTTGTCCTAGTGACCGGCTTCAAAGTGCCGGCGTATCTCGGATCCTCGTTCGCCTTCATCGCACCGATCTTAGCTGCGACGGAAACGGGTGGCATTGGCAGCGCGATGATCGGAAGCATGTTCGTGTCGCTGGTCTATGCAATCGTCTCCCTTCTCATCTGGACCACCGGGTCGGCATGGATCATGAAACTGCTGCCCCCGGTCGTAGTGGGACCGGTCATCATGGTTATCGGACTGGCAGTGGCGCCGGTTGCGGTCAACATGGCAAGCACGATTAAAGTGGGGGGCGAAGACGTCTATAGTATGCTGCACTTTTCGGCCGCATTGGTTACGTTAGCGTCGGCCATCATCTGCCTTATGTTCTTCCGGGGGGTTATCAGCTTGATGCCGGTGCTGATCGGTATCGTCGTCGGATACATCTACTCCGGATTCATCGGAATCCTCGATTGGCAACCGGTGCGGGATGCAGCCTGGCTGGAAATACCGGAATTCCTAATTCCCGGTGTCGATTATGAATTCGTTATCACGCCTACCTTGCTGCTGATCATGGTGCCGATCTCGATTGTCACCATTTCCGAGCATATCGGCCACCAGCTTGTACTCGGCCGGGTCGTGGAAAAGGATTTCATCAAAGATCCCGGTCTAAACCGTTCGATCCTAGGAGATGGGCTAGGGACGCTGATCAGTGGCCTGCTCGGCGGTCCGCCAAAGACGACGTATGGGGAAAACATCGGTGTCATGGCGATCACCCGGGTGTACAGTGTCTATGTCATCATGGGGGCAGCCGTGTTTGCCATCATCTTCTCCTTCATCGGTAAAATGATGGCGATGATCCAGACGATCCCTACGGCAGTTTTGGGAGGAATTTCCATACTATTATTCGGAATCATTGCGTCATCCGGATTGCGAATGCTCGTCGATCATAAGGTCGACTTCGGGAAGCAGCGCAACTTGGTCATCACCTCAGTCATTCTAGTCATCGGTATCGGAGGTGCGACCATCCAAGTGAGCGAGACATTCCAAGTCGGCGGCATGGCGCTGGCCGCCATCGTCGGTGTCATCTTGAACCTTATCCTCCCAGGCAGAACAGATGAAAGCCTGGCGGATGAAACTGAATAGTCCACACCTTTTAACATTATCCAGAGAGATACGAAAGGTTCGTTTGCCGGATTCCTTTACGGGACTCCTGTATGCTGCTTGCGAGCCTTTCCAAAGAACGGAAAGGCTCTTTTTTGGGAGTATGATTGACTGGTAAAAGTCATGCACTTCTGTTGATCGTGTACGGTTTCAAAAATGGGAGGTATCTACATGGAACACTTAGTTTCAATGAAACAACTATCTGAAGATAGCATTATGGCGCTCCTCGAACGCGCAGATATTTTTAAAAAGTATGGAGGCCGGGAATTTCCCGGGAAATTTAAAGTGGCCAACTTGTTTTTTGAACCGAGCACGAGGACCAAAATGAGCTTTGAAATGGCCGAAAGAAAACTAGGCCTAGATATTCTGCCATTTGAATCCAGTTTTTCCAGCACTCTAAAGGGTGAAACCTTATATGACACCGTGAAGACTTTGGAAGCGATCGGTTTGGACGCGCTTGTAATCCGGCACCCTTATAATGGATATTTTAAAGAACTCATCGGGCGAACTTCCGTTTCAATCATCAATGCAGGGGACGGAGCAGGCCAGCATCCGACGCAATCCCTCTTGGACCTGTTTACAATTTGGGAAGAGTTCGGGACTTTCAAAGGATTGAATATCCTCATTGCGGGGGATATAGCACATAGCCGTGTCGCTCGTTCCAATGCGGATGCTTTGACCAAATTGGGCGCCAATGTGAGATTCCTTTGTCCGGCTGAATGGGCAGGCGAATTCGATAGTGTGGATGACTGGGACGAAGTGCTTGAAACAAGCGATGTTGTCATGCTTCTCCGTGTCCAGCATGAAAGACATGAGTCACATGACGTATTCACCGAATCCAGCTACCATGAACGGTACGGGCTCACGGAGGAACGGTCGAAAAAGATGAAGGACCGAGCCATCATCATGCACCCGGGACCGGTGAACCGCGGTGTCGAGATAGCGGAAAGCCTGATCGAAAGTCCGAAATCGCATATTTTCAAACAGATGGAAAATGGTGTGTATGTGCGGATGGCGGTATTGGAAGCTGTACTAAAAGGGAGGAATTGACATGAAAAAACTAATCCGAGGAGTCAGAATCTTAAACGGAGAAGGACAACTTCAACATACAGATGTAAAAATAACCGATGATAAAATAACCGAAATTGGTGCGAATCTGGCTCCGGAGGGCGCTGAAATCATAGAAGGGAATGGCCTGTTCCTCTCTCCAGGATTCATCGATGTCCACGTCCATTTGCGTGAACCGGGTGGAGAACATAAAGAAACCATTGCCAGCGGGACGTTAGCAGCTGCAAAAGGCGGCTATACGACGGTATGTTCGATGCCGAACACCCGCCCTGTGCCGGACACAAAAGAAAATTTGGATTTTGTTAATGGTTTGATTGCCAAAAACGCTTTGATCCGTGTATTGCCATACGCCTCCATCACAATCCGCGAAGCGGGGAAAGAACGGACTAACTTGGCTGAACTGAAAAAGCATGGTGCGTTTGCTTTCACCGACGATGGGGTGGGTGTCCAGCAGGCCGGCATGATGTATGAGGCAATGCAAGACGCGGCTCAAATCGGTATGGCGATTGTCGCGCATTGCGAAGACAATACCCTCATCTATGGAGGCGCGATGCACGAAGGGAAGCGCAATAAGGAATTGGGACTTCCGGGCATTCCATCCATTGCGGAATCTGTACATATCGCGCGTGATATCCTCCTTGCCGAGGCGGCGGGAGCCCATTATCACGTATGCCATGTCAGCACGAAAGAATCCGTCCGGACGATCAGGGACGCGAAGAAAGCAGGGATCCATGTAACAGCGGAAGTAAGCCCACATCATTTGCTTCTATGCGAAGATGATATTCCGGGAGATGACGCAGACTGGAAAATGAATCCTCCATTGCGAGGAAAAGAGGATTTGCTGGCGCTCCGCGAAGGATTGCTCGACGGCACGATCGACTGCATTGCGACCGACCATGCCCCGCATACAGCGGAAGAGAAAAGCGTCGGAATGGAAAAAGCCCCTTTTGGCATCACGGGATTCGAAACGGCATTCCCGCTCCTATACACGAATTTCGTCAAGGAGGGGAAATGGACGCTGCAGCAATTGATCGATTGGATGACCGCAAAACCGGCCGAAGTATTCGGATTGCCATATGGGAAGCTGGAAGTCGGGGCACAAGCAGACCTAGTCCTGATCGATCTGGAAAAAGAACAAGAAATCGACCGCAAGACCTTCCTATCCAAAGGGAAGAATACACCATTCGATGGCCAGCAATGTACGGGTTGGCCGGTAAAAACGATTTACGGCGGAAAAGTCGTCTGGGAGGATGCTGAATGATGAAAAAACGATTACTCATTTTAGAAGATGGCTCTATTTTTGAAGGGACCGCTTTCGGTTCCGATGAAGCTTCCATCGGTGAAACAACGTTTTCCACAGGAATGACAGGTTACCAGGAAGTCATTTCCAACCCATCAGCATGTGGACAAATCATTGTCATGACGTATCCATTGATCGGAAATTACGGCATCAATCGCGATGATTATGAATCGATCGATTTGGCCATAAACGGACTGGTCGTACGTGAACTGGCGGATGAGCCTTCCAACTTCAGAAGCAGCATGACGTTAGATGAATTATTATCCATCAAAGGAATTCCGGGAATCCAAGGGATTGATACACGGAAATTGACTCGCCTCTTGCGGGATAAAGGCTCCTTGAAAGGGATCTTGACAGCGGCGGGAGAAGAACCGAACATCGAGGAAAAAATTGCGGAAGTACAAGCAACAACATTACCGACCGACCTAGTGGCACGGGTTTCGACAAGAAAATCCTATCCAAGCCCAGGCCGCGGCAAGCGGGTTGTCTTGATCGACTACGGTATGAAACATGGCATCCTTCGTGAATTGAATAACAAGGACTGTGACGTCGTAGTCGTGCCGTATAATACTTCATCTGAAGAAATATTGGCCCTCAGCCCGGATGGCATCGTCCTTTCCAACGGTCCCGGCAATCCGGAAGACGTGGAAGGCGCAGTGGATATCATCAAGGAATTGCTTGGCAAAGCGCCGATCTTCGGCATCGGACTTGGCCATCAACTGTTCGCATTAGCTTGCGGGGCAAAAACCGTGAAGCTGAAAAACGGACATAACGGAGGGAACCATCCGGTGAAAGAATTGGCAACCGGCCGGACTGAACTGACAGCCCAATGTCACAGCTACGCAGTGGATGAAGCATCGCTCGCGGGAACAGGTCTGGAAGTGACCCATATCGCATTGAATGATGGCTCGATCGAAGGATTGAAAAGCGAACAATACCAAGCATTCTCGGTCCAGTTCCATCCGGAAGCATCGCCGGGCCCTGAAGATTCGATTCATCTATTCGGAAGATTTACCGATTTCATGAAAACGAGCAACGGAAAGGAGCATACCAATGCCTAAACGTCAAGATATAGAAACGATCCTCGTCATCGGGTCCGGCCCGATCGTCATCGGCCAAGCGGCAGAATTCGACTATGCCGGAACGCAAGCCTGCCTTTCATTAAAAGAGGAAGGATACCGCGTTATTCTCATCAACTCGAACCCGGCTACGATCATGACCGACACGGAAATTGCGGATAAAGTGTATATCGAACCGATTTCACTCGAATTTGTCAGCCGTATCATCCGTAAAGAACGTCCGGATGCCATCTTACCGACACTCGGAGGTCAGACAGGCCTGAATATGGCGATTGAGCTGCATGAATCAGGCATTTTGGATGAACTAGATGTGGAAATCCTAGGTACGAAACTGGATGCCATCCACCAAGCGGAAGACCGCGACCTGTTCCGAACGCTGATGAATGAATTAGGTGAACCGGTGCCTGAAAGTGAAATTATCCACAACATCGAAGAAGCGCGTGCTTTTGTCGCAGAAATCGGCTATCCGGTCATCGTCCGTCCAGCTTTTACGCTCGGCGGAACAGGCGGCGGAATTTGCTATGACGACGAAGATCTCGAAGAAATAGTTGCAAGCGGATTGAAATATAGCCCGGTTACACAATGCCTGCTCGAAAAATCGATAGCCGGCTTCAAGGAAATCGAATATGAAGTGATGCGGGACTCAGCGGATAATGCGATTGTCGTTTGTAATATGGAAAATGTCGACGCGGTCGGCATCCACACTGGGGACTCGATCGTCGCAGCTCCATGCCAAACATTATCCGATAGGGAAAATCAAATGCTGCGCAATGTATCCTTGAAAATCATCCGCGCTTTGAAAATCGAAGGCGGCTGTAACGTCCAGCTTGCTTTGGATCCGCACAGCTTCGATTACTACATCATCGAGGTGAATCCGCGGGTCAGCCGTTCATCCGCCCTTGCCTCAAAAGCGACCGGCTACCCGATCGCCAAGCTTGCGGCAAAAATCGCGGTCGGCTTGACGCTAGATGAAATGATGAACCCTGTTACAGGCACGACATACGCTTGTTTCGAACCGACGCTGGATTATATCGTAACAAAAATTCCACGTTGGCCGTTTGATAAATTCGAATCTGCCAAACGGAATCTTGGAACGCAAATGAAAGCGACCGGCGAAGTGATGGCGATCGGCCGGACATTCGAAGAGTCCATCTTGAAAGCCGTCCGTTCCCTAGAAACCGGTCAATTCGGACTATCCCTGAAAAACGGCTCCGAATTGTCAGATGAGTGGATCGAACAACGAATCCGACGTGCGGGAGACGAGCGCCTGTTCTTCATCGGCGAAGCGCTGCGCAGAGGGGTGACAGTCGAAACGATCCATGACTGGAGCATGATTGACGTGTTCTTCCTTCGGAAATTGGAGAATATCGTCAAATTCGAAGCTATCTTGAAAGAACATCCATTTGATGAAGCTGCATTATATAAAGCGAAACGGATGGGGTTCGCAGATGTGACAATCGCCGAATTATGGAATACGGATGAGCGATCGGTTTACGACTTCCGTAAGGAGCGAGACATCATTCCTGTCTACAAAAAAGTGGATACGTGCGCAGGAGAGTTTGAATCTGATACACCTTACTTCTACGGAACATATGAAGAGGAAAACGAATCCATCCAATCCGAGAAGAAAAGTGTCCTCGTCCTCGGTTCGGGTCCGATCCGCATTGGACAAGGGGTGGAGTTCGACTATGCGACCGTTCACTCGGTTTGGGCGATTCAACAAGCGGGGTATGAAGCGATCATCGTCAATAATAACCCAGAGACGGTATCGACGGACTTCTCGATTTCCGACAAATTGTACTTTGAACCACTGACGATTGAAGATGTCATGCACATCATCGACCTGGAACAGCCGGAAGGCGTCATCGTCCAATTCGGCGGGCAAACGGCCATCAACTTGGCGGCTGGTTTGGAAGCACGCGGTGTGAAAATCCTCGGGACTACCTTGGAAGATATCGACCGTGCGGAAAATCGCGATAAATTCGAACGTGCTTTGCATGAAATCGGCATTCCGCAGCCGCTTGGGAAAACAGCAGTTTCCGTGCCGGAAGCAGTGGTGATTGCCAACGAAATCGGCTATCCAGTCCTTGTCCGTCCATCTTACGTTCTTGGGGGCCGTGCGATGGAAATCGTTTACCGCGAAGAAGAATTGCTCCATTATATGGAACATGCGGTGGAAGCAAGCCCAGAGCATCCGGTATTGATCGACCGCTATTTGACAGGAACAGAAATTGAAGTCGACGCAATCAGCGACGGAGCGAACGTCGTCATTCCGGGAATCATGGAACATATCGAGCGTGCAGGTGTCCACTCCGGAGACTCCATTGCCGTATTCCCTCCACAAAACTTGACAGAGCGCCAAGTGGAAACGTTGGTCGATTACACGACAAGATTGGCTAGAGGATTAAATATCGTCGGCTTGCTGAACATCCAATATGTCATCTCGGACGGCGAAGTGTATGTCATCGAAGTGAACCCGCGTTCCAGCCGGACAGTTCCATTCCTAAGCAAAATTACGAATATCCCGATGGCTAACGTCGCGACGAAAGCCATCATGGGACAATCCATCGCGGATCAAGGCTTTAAAACAGGATTGGCTCCTGTACCGGAAGGCGTCTACGTGAAAGTTCCTGTTTTCTCCTTCGCAAAATTGCGCCGCGTCGATATCACACTCGGACCTGAGATGAAATCGACCGGGGAAGTCATGGGGAAAGATACGACACTCGAGAAAGCATTGTATAAAGGCCTGGTCGCAGCCGGCATGGAGATCAAAGGCCACGGTTCCGTCCTGATGACCGTTGCGGATAAAGACAAAGAAGAAACAATCGGCTTGGCAAAACGCTTCCGGAATATCGGCTATCATATTTTGGCGACGGAAGGAACGGCAAAAGCATTGAAAAAAGCCGGAATCTCTGTGGAAACCGTCGAGAAAATCGGTTCGGAAGGACCAGATTTGCTCGATGTCATTCAAAAAGGGGAAGCGCAATTCATCATCAATACGTTAACGAAAGGGAAACAACCGGAACGTGACGGCTTCCGGATCCGCCGGGAAGCGGTGGAAAACGGCGTTCCATGTTTCACTTCCTTGGATACTGCGGAAGCGACTCTCCAAGTAATCGAATCGATGACATTCCAAATGGAGGAAATGCCGAAGCAGGAGGTACCAGTATGATTATGCAAGACCGAATGACGGTGACAAGCCAACAGCGATTGGCAAAAGCAATATTTGAAATAAAACTAACAGGAAGATTGGTCGGGGAAATTGCTTCCCCCGGCCAGTTTGTCCATATCCGCGTTTCGGATTCATTTGAACCGTTATTACGGCGTCCGATTTCTATCGCTTCGATCAATCGGGAAGCGGAGGAAATGACACTTATATACCGTGCTGAAGGAAGAGGGACATCATTGCTGTCACAAAAACGTGTCGGGGATGAAGTTGATGTGCTCGGTCCGCTCGGCAACGGTTTTTCTGTGGACGAAACCGCTGCGGGAGAAACGGCAATCTTGATTGGCGGAGGAATCGGAGTGCCGCCGTTATATGAATTGTCGAAGCAATTGACGGCAAAAGGCGTAAATTGTATTCATGTCCTCGGTTTTCAAAGTGCAGACGTTGTTTTTTATGAGGAAGAATTCAATATGCTGGGTGAAACTTACATCGTTACGGTTGATGGGTCTAAAGGGACGAAGGGCTTTGTGACGAATGTCATGACCGAGCTTCCCAATGACTTCGCTACGTATTATAGTTGCGGGCCAATGCCAATGCTGGATGCGGTGCAAAAAATGTACGAAGGCAAAAAAGGGTTCCTTTCATTTGAACAGCGGATGGGTTGCGGAATCGGTGCTTGTTTTGCTTGCGTATGTCAAACGACGGAAGAGACGGACAAGGCATATATCAAGGTATGCTCGGACGGTCCGGTCTTCCCGGCAGGGGTGGTGGCGATATGAACAGATTATCAGTGGAATTGCCGGGGATGCAGTTGAAGAATCCGATCATGCCGGCTTCCGGATGCTTCGGTTTCGGGAAAGAATACGGCCAATTATATGATCTGTCGAAACTTGGCGCAATCATGATCAAGGCGACGACGCTCGAAACGAGATTCGGCAATCCGACGCCGCGTGTGGCGGAAACGGCGGCGGGCATGCTGAACGCCATCGGACTGCAAAACCCGGGCTTGCACGGAGTTATGGAAAACGAACTGCCGTGGCTGGAGCAATTCGATGTGCCGATCATCGCCAATGTTGCCGGAACGGAAACAGAGGATTATGTAGAAGTGGCCAAGACGATTTCCACCGCTCCGAATGTCCAAGCGTTGGAATTGAACATCTCTTGCCCGAATGTAAAATGCGGAGGGATTACGTTTGGTACGGATCCGCAGCAGGCGCATGATTTGACGGCTGCGGTAAAGCAAGTTTCCGAAGTGCCGGTCTATGTAAAACTGTCGCCTAATGTGACGGATGTAAAAGAAATTGCACTGGCGGTGGAAGAAGCCGGCGCGGACGCCATCACGATGATCAACACACTCGTCGGCATGCGATTGGACCAGAAGACAGGACGCCCGATCATCGCCAACTTGACAGGAGGCTTGTCGGGCCCAGCGGTCAAACCGGTCGCCATCCGGATGGTGTATGAAGTGAGCCAAGTCGTCAATATTCCGATCATCGGCATGGGGGGCGTGGCGGAAGTGGAAGATGTCATTGATTTCCTTTCAGCTGGAGCGAGTGCCGTGGCAATCGGAACGGCCAACTTCGTCAATCCTTTCGTCTGTCCGGAAATCATCGATCAATTGCCTGCGAAGTTGGATGAACTCGGCGTAGACCACATTTCGGAACTGGTGGGAAGGAGTCACCGACTATGAAAACATCTCCGATTATTGCCCTCGATTTCGATTCCGCTGAAAAGACGTTAGCGTTTTTGAAGGCGTTTGAAGGCGACCTCAATGTAAAAGTAGGCATGGAACTGTATTACAAAGAGGGGCCTGCCATTGTGGCCAAGCTGAAAGAGGCAGGCTATGGCATCTTCCTTGATTTGAAACTGCATGATATTCCAAACACTGTCATGTCTGCGATGGCCGTGCTGGCCGGGATGGGCGTCGATCTCGTCAACGTCCATGCGGCTGGCGGAAAACGGATGATGGAAGCCGCGTTGGAAGGGCTAGATAAAGGGACGCCGGCAGGTTCGAAACGTCCATCGCTTATCGCAGTTACACAGCTGACCTCCACGGATGAACGTCAAGTCCGGGAAGAGCAATTGATCGGAGTCCCGCTGAAAGAATCGGTCCTGCATTATGCCAAGCTGGCAAAAGAGGCCGGGTTGGAAGGGGTCGTCTGCTCGGTACATGAAGCGGGGGCCATTTCAGATACTTGTGGTCCATCGTTCTTCAAGGTGACCCCGGGCATCCGGATGGCGGATGGCGGACAACATGATCAGAAACGGATTGCTACACCTGATGAGGCGAAAAAAGCCGGTTCGACTCATATCGTCGTCGGACGGGCCATCACGGGAGCGGCCGATCCGCGTACGGCTTACGAACGCGTCAATGCCTTATGGAAAGGGACGGATTGATATATGGAAAAGAAAGATATAGCGAAAATTCTCTTGAATGTCGGGGCGGTGGCGTTAAGTCCCCAAGATCCATTCACTTGGGCTTCGGGAATCAAGTCTCCTATCTATTGTGATAATCGGTTGACGATGTCCGATCCGGTTGGCCGGAAACAGATTGCGGAAGGCCTGGCCAACCTTGTTCGAGAAAATTATCCGGAGACAACGGTCATTGCAGGAACGGCAACGGCCGGTATTCCGCATGCCGCATGGGTCGCCGATATTCTCGGATTGCCGATGGTATATATCCGTTCCAAAGCGAAAGGCCACGGACGCAGTCGGCAGATTGAAGGGAAAATCGCGGATACGGACAAAGCCGTCATTATTGAAGATTTGATTTCCACTGGCGGCAGCAGCTTGAATGCAGCCGAAGCCCTTCGTTCGGAAGGGGTCGAGGTGACAGGCATCGTATCGATTTTCACTTACGAACTGCAGAAGGCGGATGAAGCGTTTGCATCTGCTGGTTTGACGTACAACAGTTTGACAGATTTCGGTGCGTTGACCGAGGCTGCCTCGGAAAGCGGTGCCATCAGCGAGGATTCGATTGGAGAGTTGCTCGAATGGCATGGGAAATTGAAACAAGGATTATTGCAATAAAAAGAAGTCATTCCGCCAAGGAGAAGCCGGGCGGAATGGCTTTTTTATATCGATGAAATATTACAGATTTTAGGGTAAGTGATTTTTTATTGTAAGATATACTCCGTCTTGGAACTGAAGCAATGGAACAACTTAAAAGAGGACAAAGATGAAGATGGATATTATGATGCAGAAATTGCAATATTCTTTGACGTGTGGTGGAGCGGGCCGCATGAAAAAATATTTGGTGAAACGCTTGAAGAGGTTGCAAAGATGACCAATGGAATTAAGCAGGCTGCCCTCTCAATAAATCCCAATGTATGATATTATGAAAATAATAGGTAATTCGATATGGGAGGATGGATTTAGATGAAGAAGGCGGTAACGGTTCAGGCGAATACGGTGGAAGAAGCTATTCAACAAGCATTGGATATTATTGGCCTGCCAGTCGAGCAAGTTCATGTGGAAGTGATTACGAATCCGGGGCGGCGGTTGATGGGGTTTCGTAAGGTGATGGCGAAAGTGACGGTCACGGAATTGGAAGCCGGCCCGACGGATGAGTCATATGCCGAATTGGCTGCCATCGTGGATGACGTGTTAGCCACCGATCACTCAGGTGGCGACAATCACCGCCCCACCCCGATCGTGCAGTCGGCTAAATCTTCATTCGGCGTGAAACTGAACGACGGCGAACTGCAATTTCTTTTCGATGAAGCACAGTATCCCGTCCTCGTTCCGGATGATTCCGTCCAGCTTTTCGTGAATGGGGAACAGAAGAAGGAGAAGACAGTCATTTCGCCGACGGATGCAGTCACTGTCACATTATGCGATGAACTCATCCCTCCGCAATATTCCATCCAACTGATCGAACAGGAGATGATTGCTCTCTTGCATTTTACGCCGGGGAAACGGGTTCGGCGTACGTTAGCCGACACTGATTGGCAGGCTCAATTACATATTAAAGCGGAGGAAGAGATCGAGTATTACAATAATGTGGAACCCCAAGAGATCGTAGATGAACTGAAGGAATTGGGCATCCAGCAGGGGCTTTTATTCCCGGCTATCAAAAAAGTGACAGCTGTGAATAAATCTTATGAACTCATCGTGGCGAAAGGTACCTTGCCCGTCGAAGGGACGGATGGAGATCTGGAGGTCCATATCCAATACGAGGAATACGATCCAGATAGCGAGGAGAAGGTCGATTTCCGTGAAATGAACGCCATCATGAATGTCCGGGAAGGGCAAGTCATCGCGACCCATATTCCGCCAGTTCCCGGAACGGAAGGCCGGAATCTGCTGGGGAAACCGATTCCCGTCAAGCCGGTCCGCGATATCCATCTGAGACTCGGAAAAAATGTCAAACAAGTGGGCCAAGATATTGTTGCGGCCGTTTCAGGGAAGCCGTCGCTGGATTGGCGAGAGAAGTTGGTGAAAATTGATGTCCATCACGAGTTCCATCACCCGGGAGAAGTCGATTTGGAGAGTGGGAACATTCGGTTTGAAGGGGATGTTCGAATCGGTGGAAATGTGATGCCGTCCATGTTTGTCAGAGCGACGGGGACGATTTATATCGGGGGGACTGTCACTAAAGCGACGGTCCATGCCATTCAATCCGCTTTTATCCGAGGAAATGTGCTCTCTTCCACAATCAGTGTCGGGGAACAGGAAGTCGTGATCAGTGAACTTGTCGCCGACTTGAAACATGTTGTAACGATGATGGAACAGATCCGGATGGCGATCCAACAAGTCTTGATTATCCGCGGGAATGAAGAGGGGGAGATAAACCCGTCCGAGGTAAAGCGTCTCATTTATTTATTGATGGAAAAGAAATACTCGCGCTTCGAGGAACTGAATAAGCGGTTCATCCAAAATGTCAAAGAGCATGCAGATCATTTGACGGAGGAATGGACGAGCATAGCAAATCGTTTCTATGATGCTTTCGTCAATCCGTTGAAAGAGAGTTTGGAAGGCTTGGCGGGATTCGGAATGCTGATCGAGGATGCACAACTGCTCATTGAAATTTATGGTGCCGAGGCTTCACCCCAAAATGAGCTAGTGCTTCCATATGCCATTAACAGCACTTTATTCAGCAACGGAAATATCAAGGTCACTTCGAAAGGGGTCTATCATAGTTCGTTGAAGGCGAAACGTGATATTACAATTAAAGGGGTCTGCCGAGGGGGCGAAATTATAGCAGAGAATCTGATCACCTTGCAGGAAACGGGTTCCGAAACGCCTGTCAAGACGGTCGTTAAAACGGGCAGGACCGGAAGGATTAAAATCGGTCTCGCCTATGCAGGGACCGAAATTCAAGTGGGACCTAGAAAGCATATATTCTCTAAAAATGGACATTCGATAGTTGCCCGCTTGAATGGAGAGGATGAACTGGTGTTATATTAACCGCTAGCCATACTATTTACACCGTCCAGCGATCATGGATGCAGCGAAAAAGCATGGGCGGGATGTTTAATTCCGTCCCGCTTTCGCTCCTCTGAAATCTTATGGGCGTATGTCTTGACCAGTCCGAAGTATGGATCTTTTTTGTCATCATCCAACCGGCTCATCGGAAAATAGATTCCGATCGTAGTCGCAGGTTCTGTTCCATGATCCCAAATAGGTGCTGCTACCCCACCGGCATCGGACGTCCGTTCCCCATGACTGATGGAAAAGCCTGCATCCTGCATCCTGACTCCATGATAAAATGAAAAAACAGGGGAGTGAAGCAGTACCATCACTCCCCCGTTATGATTCTCACTTCTTCAACCTTCGCACGACATCCTCGTCAGGCGTCACAAACATCGTATTTTGTTCGAAATAAATGACAAATCCCGGCTTCGCCCCGCTCGGCTTTTTGACGTGCCGGATCTGTGTAAAGTCGACGGGCACCGAGGAGGATTCCCGGGCTTTGCTGAAATAGGCGGCTAATATCGCGGCTTCCTGGATCGTCTGTTCATCCGGTTCGCTAGTATGGACGACAACATGGGATCCGGGGATATCCTTCGTATGGAGCCAGAGATGGTCCCGTGCAGCCAATTTGAATGTCACATGATCATTTTGCTTATTGTTCTTCCCGACGGAAATCGGGATACCGGTTGAAGACATATAGGCTTCCGGGGCAGGTTTTTTCGGTTTAGCCTTCTTTTTCAACTTGCGGGCCCGCATGAATCCAAGTTCCGCGAGCTCTTCACGTATTTCTTCGATATCTTCTGGGGATGCTTGCAATACTTGCTGTTTGACCATTTCGAAGTAATCGATGTCTTCCTTCGCTTTTTCCAATTGCTCGGCAATCATGACCAATGCTGTCTTCGCTTTCGTATAGCGTGCGTAATAGCGTTGGGCATTGTCGATCGGTGATTTTCGCGGGTCGAGCGGAATGGTGACCGTCGTCCCTTCCTCGTAGTAATTTTCGACTGTCGCTTCCGTCGCACCTTTTTGGATGGCGTAGCTATTGGCTGTCAACAGTTCGCCGAATAGCTGGAATTTGTCTAGTTGGCCCGCTGCATCTTGTTCTTTCTGAAGCTTTTTCATCTTCAGTGTCAATTTCGCGATTTCATTATCGAGCCAGCGTTCCAGATCGGCGGCCTGTGACTTCACCCGTTCTCTTTCAGCCCGGGCGAAATACACTTTGTCGAGCAAGTCGCCGAGCGTATTGAATTCCGCAACGGTCCGATCGGCATAGGTGAGTGCTACGGCAGAAAAGACTGTTTTAGCTCCGGTTTCCGAAATGTTCGGCGAGCCGTTTTGATTGGTGAACGATTCCAGAAATTCCGTGAACACCTCATATTTTTCACTGGCTGCAACAGCATTCAGACGGTGAAGCAATTCTGTCGCAGTGACGGGGGAGAACCCGGCCAAAGCGCCGACAATATCCCGTGCGTTTTCGAATTTCGGAAGCGAGGATAGGAATTCTTCCTGTGAGACAGCAAACGGATCCGCCTTGTCCTGGGACGGCGCCGGGATGTAAGGCTGCCCGGGCAATACGGTCCGGTAGCTATTTACGGATGGCGGCAGATGCTTCATACTGTCAATGATCAAATCGCGGTCCGGATCGACCAACAGCAGATTGCTGTGCCGCCCCATGATTTCGATGACGAGTTTCCGATTGATATCGTCTCCGATTTCATTTTTCGCCCGGATATCAAACGAGATGATACGGTCGTTCCCGAATTGTTCGATGGAGCGGATCATCCCGCCTTCCAGATGTTTGCGCAACACCATGCAGAACATCGGCGGTTCGGCTGGATTGGAGATGACTTCGTCAGTCAATTGGATACGGGAATAGGAAGGGTGGATCGAAATCAGGAGCTTATGATTCTGCCCATCGGCGCGGATGAGAAGGACAATTTCTTGCGTGTTCGGTTGGTGGACTTTGGAAATGCGGCCGTTATTCAGCACCTGCAGTTCCCCGGCCATCGCTTTTGTGAATAAACCATCAAATGCCATGTGGATTCCTCTTTCAATTCATTTTCTCCATTTTAGCATTATAGGTGGGAGTTATGGTACAATATGAACAGATTAGGTGGATTCAAATAGCGTCATCCATTGAAAATCAGAACAGGATAGAAGAGGGATTGCATGTATAAAAAACGAGGGCTGTTAATTGTCCTATCGGGACCTTCCGGCGTTGGTAAAGGGACGGTCCGGAAAGAGCTTTTTACACAACCTGATACGAACTACGAATACTCCATCTCGATGACGACAAGGAGCCCCCGTGAAGGCGAAGTGGACGGCGTCGATTATTTCTTTAAATCACGTGATGAATTCGAGAAATTGATCGAAGAAGGAAAGCTGCTGGAGTATGCCGAATATGTCGGGAATTATTACGGCACCCCGCTCGACTATGTCAATGAAACACTCGATGCCGGAAGGGATGTCTTTTTGGAGATCGAAGTGATCGGGGCTGCCCAAGTACGCTCCAAAGTGCCGGATGGTCTATTCATCTTCCTGGCGCCGCCAAGCCTGTCCGAGCTCGAGACGCGTCTGATCGGCAGAGGGACCGAAGAGTCGGATGTCATCGCGTCCCGTGTTGCGAAAGCTCGGGAAGAACTCGAAATGATGAATCTATACGATTATGTCGTGGAAAATGACGAAGTGTCGAAAGCGTGCGATCGCATCAATGCCATTGTCATCGCGGAGCATTGCCGCCGGGAACGCGTAGAGAAACGTTATTTACATATGTTGGAGGTTGAAAAGCAATGTTAAATCCATCGGTCGATTCTTTGAAAGGTAAAATCGATTCCAAGTATACGCTCGTCACGCTCGCAGCGAAGCGCGCGCGTGAAATGCAGGAGGAAGGAAACAAACTGCTGCATTCGTACCAATCCAAAAAGAACGTGGGCAAGGCGTTGGAGGAAGTGGCTGCGGGCGTTTTGAAAAAACAGAAGCAGGATGATTCCATCGTCTACGAAGACGAAATTTGACCTGCACCATTCATAATGTAGCGTGACACTCCCTTAGAAACGAGTTTTTCTTGGGGAGTTTGTCATTTTTAGAAAGGAAGAGAAGGATGCTGGATAATAAAAAAATTCTTCTATGTGTGACGGGGGGGATCGCTGTCTACAAGGCGGTGGCGCTCGTCAGCAAACTGTCACAGGCAGGAGCGGATGTGAGAGTGATGATGACCGGATCCGCAATGGAATTTGTGACGCCGCTTTCATTCCAGGCGATGTCCCGCAATGATGTTTATTTCGATACGTTTGATGAAAAGGATTCCCGGGTGATTGCCCATATCGATCTTGCGGATTGGGCTGATCTAGTCATCGTTGCACCCGCTACAGCCAACGTCATCGGAAAGCTCGCACACGGCATAGCGGATAATATGGTGACGACGACCTTGCTAGCGACGACCGCGGAAGTGTGGATCGCACCCGCGATGAATGTCCATATGTATGAAAATAAAGCAGTCGTCCGAAATATCGCCCGTCTTCATGAGGACGGATATCGGTTCATCGAGCCGTCGGAAGGATTCCTTGCTTGCGGTTACGTCGGAAAAGGCCGCTTGGAAGAGCCTGAGAAAATCGTTGCTCTCGTCGAGGAGAGATTCCAATCGAAGCGCGCCCCCCTTCCGCTTTCCGGTAAAAAGGTCGTCATCACAGCCGGGCCGACCCGGGAACGGATCGATCCGGTCCGCTACGTATCCAACTTCTCCACCGGCAAGATGGGCTATGCGATGGCGGAAGCGGCGGCCGCACTCGGGGCCGATACGGTACTCATTTCCGGCCCGGTCGGTTTGCCGAAACCCACGGGAGTGCGGGTGATTGACATCGAGAGCGCCGCGGAAATGTTCAAAGCGGTGAAATCGGAATACGATGACGCTTATATGGTCATCAAATCGGCAGCCGTTGCGGATTATCGTCCGAAAGAAATCCACCCTCAGAAAATGAAAAAGCAATCGGGCGATTCGAATATCGAGTTGGAACGAACAGTCGATATTTTAAAAACGCTCGGTGAAATGAAAACGGATCAGCTGTTGGTCGGCTTTGCGGCAGAAACCCAGCGAGCGGTGGAGTATGGGAAAGGAAAACTGGAAAGCAAGAACTTGGATTATATCATCGTCAACGATGTGACGGATCCTGATGCCGGATTCGGAAAAGATACGAACGTCGTCACTCTCCTCTCCAAGAACGGTTTGCATCAGCCATTCCAGGCGATGCCGAAAAAAGAACTGGCTACATTGTTACTTGAAACGATCATACGCGAAGAAAGTGAAACGATCCATGATCGCTGAAGTGATTGTCGATGTGGCAGCGTATCCGATCGATCGTCCTTTCGATTATTTGGTACCTCCGAATTGGGAATCGGTGATTGAACCGGGTTCCCGGGTTAAAGTGCCGTTCGGTCCACGGAAGGTGCTTGGCTATATAACCGGATTGAAGGCGGAAAGTGATCTGGATATGGCTAAGCTGAAGCCGATCGATGAATTGATCGATTTGGAACCGGTCATTTCAAAAGAAATGCTCCATTTGGCAAAATGGCTGGCGAATGAAACACTTTCTTATGAAATCGATGCTCTTCAAGTGATGATGCCCGCTGCAATGCGAGCGAAATATGAAAAATTCATCGTCGTCAAACGGGAAGAGTTCATTGACGATGAAGGATTTCTGAATCTCATTGCGGGGCGGAAGAGGGTTCCGATGAAAGAGGCGGTGTCATCCGGATTTGTGAATCTATTAAAGAGGTACGTAGAGTCAGGTGCTATTGTAGTCGACACGATTGTCCGCCAGCAGACTGCGATGAAAAAAGAGCGTGCCATCCGGATAGCGGATGCCGAAACGCTCTTGAAAATACGGGAGACCATCCATGCGAACGCAAAGAAACAAGCCGAACTGCTAGATTGGATGCTGACGCATGCCGGGGAAACGGTATGGGCGAAAGACCTTGTTGAGAAATCGGGCATCGAGCCGGCCGTACTGAAAGCGGTCATCGAAAAAGGGGCGGCGACGGAAAAGTTGGAAGAAGTATACCGGGAACCGGCCGCCCCCCAGTTGAAAGATACTCCTGCGCCGCTCTCCTTGACGGAGGAACAGCGCCATGCCGTCAATACAGTGACGGCCTCCATGGATAGAGGACAATCGAAAACCTTCCTTCTCCATGGTGTGACGGGCAGCGGGAAAACGGAAGTCTATTTGCAGGCGATCAAGCGGGTGTTGGAAAAAGGGCAGGAAGCGATCGTCCTCGTTCCCGAAATTTCATTGACCCCACAAATGACATCCCGCTTCATCGAGCGATTCGGTTCATTGGTCGCCGTCATGCACAGCGGATTGTCCGCAGGGGAAAAATATGATGAATGGCGGAAAATCAGCCGGGGCGAAGTGAAAGTCGTAGTCGGGGCGAGATCCGCCATTTTCGCCCCTTTTGAGAACTTGGGCATCATCATTCTGGATGAAGAACATGAATCGACCTACAAACAGGAAGAGCCGCCCCGTTACCATGCGAGAGACGTAGCGATCAAACGGGCGGAATATTACGGCTGTCCAGTGATTTTGGGCAGTGCGACGCCTTCCTTGGAATCATACGCCCGGGCATCGAAAGGGGTCTATACTTTATTGAAATTGTCCCATCGCGCCAAGCGGCAGGCGATGCCGACTGTAACGGTCGTCGATATGCGGGAAGAGCTGAAGACCGGGAACCGCTCCATGTTCTCCGTCCCATTGGCGGAAGCGATCCGGCAACGTTTGGAAAGGCGCGAGCAGATCGTCCTGTTTTTAAATAAACGCGGATTTTCGTCATTCGTCCTGTGCAGAGATTGCGGAACAGTGGTCGAATGCCCGAATTGCGATATTTCGCTCACGTACCATCGGGCGCATGAACAGCTGAAATGCCATTATTGCGGTCATGAAGAGCGGGTTCCGCTCCAATGTCCGCAATGTGAAAGTGAACATATCCGCTTTTTCGGGACGGGCACCCAGAAAGCGGAGGAGGAGATTGCGAAGCTGTTCCCCGAAGCCCGTGTCTTGCGGATGGATGTCGATACGACCCGGCAAAAGGGCTCCCATGAGAGATTGCTCCGGCAATTCAGTGAGGGGAAGGCGGATATTCTCCTTGGCACGCAGATGATCGCCAAAGGTCTTGATTTCCCAAGGATCACGCTCGTTGGTGTCCTGGCAGCTGATACGACGCTCCACTTGGCGGATTTCCGAGCGGCGGAAAAGACGTTCCAGTTGATGACGCAAGTGAGCGGTCGGGCGGGGCGCCATGATTTGCCCGGTGAAGTGTTAATCCAGACGTATTCGCCTGAGCATTATGCGATCGATTTATCGAAGACGCAAAAATACGAGCCGTTTTACCAA
Organism: Bacillus sp. OxB-1; assembly: GCF_000829195.1. GTDB lineage: Bacteria > Bacillota > Bacilli > Bacillales_A > Planococcaceae > Sporosarcina. The sequence continues at coordinate 2,073,993 of NZ_AP013294.1, forward strand.
TTGGAGATGACGGCCAGGAAACAGTACGGCTACCCGCCGTTCTATTACATCACCCTTGTGCAATTCAGCCACGAGGACGTATTGAAAGTGGCCGATTTTGCGGATAAAGGGGCGAGGTTCCTGCGGGATAATCTGTCGCCCGAAACGGCCATCATCGGTCCGACCGCCGCCGCAATCAGCCGGGTGAACAATAGATATCGCTATCAATGTTTGATAAAATACAAAAAAGAACCGAAGCTGATCGAAACCTTACAACAGCTCATCAGATATTACCGGACCGATTGGATCAAATCGGGGCTGACGATGACGGTCGACGTAGAACCGACCTCCATCTTTTGACGTCAAATGAAGACACCGGTCTGCCGGAATAATTGTTGTGGACTAGATCTAGAAATGAGGAATTGAATTGGCAATCTTGGAAATTGTGAAACACCCTGCTCCCATCCTTCAACAGAAATGTGAAGAGGTCGTGAAATTTGATAAAGAGCTGGGCAAGTTATTGGACGATATGTATGAAACGATGGTGGCGGCGGACGGAATCGGCTTGGCTGCGCCTCAAGTCGGCAAGGCGGTACGTGTTGCCATCGTCGATATGGGGGAAGGACAAGACGTCATCGAAATGGTGAACCCGGTCGTGACGGCCATCGGCGGATCCGAAATCGAAGTGGAAGGCTGCCTCAGTTTCCCGGGATTGTACGGGGAAGTGGAACGCCCGTTTTTTGTGCGGGTGGAAGCGCAGGAGCGGGACGGCTCCCTCTATGAAATTGAAGCGGAAGACTATGAAGCAAGAGCGATCCTCCATGAAATCGATCATTTGAACGGTATTTTGTTTGATTCGAAAATTATTCGGGTCGTCGATCCTTCCGAATTCGAGGAGGATCCGGCCGATGAAGAGGACGGAGAGGGGGAAGTGCTTTGACGAATATCGTATTCATGGGAACACCGGATTTCTCCGTCCCTGTTTTAACGATGCTACATGACGAAGGGCATACGATTTTGGCTGTCGTGACACAGCCCGATCGTCCGGTCGGAAGAAAAAAAGTACTGACGCCTCCGCCTGTCAAGGAAGAAGCGCTTCGCCTCGGATTGCCGGTGATCCAGCCGGAAAGGTTGAAGGGCTCTACAGAATTGGAGGAAATCATCGCTCTGGCCCCCGACTTGATCGTCACGGCGGCATTCGGCCAACTTTTGCCGAAGGAATTGCTGGAAGCTCCGCGCCTCGGCTGCATCAATGTCCATGCTTCTTTGCTGCCTAAATACAGAGGGGGCGCACCGATCCATCAAGCGATCATCGATGGGGAGACGGAAACGGGGGTGACGATCATGTATATGGTGGAGAAGTTGGATGCAGGAGATATCATCTCCCAAGTGCGTGTTCCGATTGCGGAAACCGACCATACCGGAAGCCTGTTCGAATCGCTTTCCAAAGCGGGGACGGCTTTGTTGAAAGAGACGCTTCCTTCTATTATAGAAGGGACGAATAAAAGGACTCCTCAAGACGAGGAACAAGTGACATTCGCACGTAATATTTCACGTGAACAGGAAAAAATCGATTGGTCGAATGGCGGTAAGGCAATCTACGATCAAATCCGTGGCCTTCATCCATGGCCCGTCGCTTACACGACATTCGGCGGAGAGAACGTGAAAATCTGGTGGGCGGAAAAAGGGAAGTCCACTGCTGACGCAGCACCGGGAACGATCCTGGCGATTCAACAAGATCGAATCATCGTCAAAACGGGCGATGATACATCGATTGCCATCACGGATCTGCAGCCTGCCGGAAAGAAGCGGATGCCGGCAGATGTATTCGTCCGTGGCATCGGTTCGAAATGGAGTGAAGGAGACCGGTTCGAATGATGAAACCGAGACAGAAGATCTGGAACGGAAATGTTAGGGATGCCGCCCTTTCGATTTTAATGGAAATCAATCAACATCAAGCGTACAGCAACTTGCTGCTGAACCGCACGATCAAGAAATACCGGATAGAGGCGAAGGATCGAGGTTTATTGACCGAGTTGACGTATGGCACCTTGCAGCATCGGATGGCACTTGACTATTATTTGGAGCCGTTTGTCCGTGGGAAGCTGGATGATTGGGTGCGGGAGCTTCTTCGGCTTTCCCTATATCAGATTGTTTATTTGACCAAGATTCCACCCCATGCCGTCGTTCACGAAGCGGTGGAAATCGCGAAAAGGCGGGGGCATAAACGGATTGCGCCGACCGTCAATGGCATCTTGCGCAACGTGATGCGCCAAGGGGTGCGTTCCTTGGACGAACTGCCGGAGGGGACGCGGAAGACGGCACTCGAGACGAGCCATCCCGAGTGGCTGATCCAAAGATGGACCGAGCAATACGGCGAGGCGGAAGCAGTGGCGATGGCGCATGAAAACAACAATCCAGCCGCCATTACACTTCGGGTGAACCGAACGAAAGCGACTGTGGAAGAAGTGATCGGGATGCTTCAATCGGAAGGAGTCGAAGTGAGACATGGGGAAGTGGCTCCTGCTGCGCTCATTCCGCTGAAAGGAAATCCGATCCAGACCGAGGCGTTCCGGAAAGGGTATGTCACGATTCAAGATGAAAGTTCGATGCTGCCCGCTTTGGCGCTCGATGTGTCACCAGGGATGCGGGTGCTCGATATGTGTGCAGCCCCGGGAGGAAAAACGACTCATATTGCAGAATTAATGAATGATGAGGGGGAGGTTTTTGCGCATGACCTCCACGAACACAAACTGTCCCTCATCCGAGAGAATGCCGATCGTCTAGGACTGACATCCATCCAAGCGAAAAGTGGAGATAGCCGCAAGTTGGCCGAACTCTATGGACCGGCGTCGTTTGACCGGATCTTGGTGGATGCCCCTTGCAGTGGCTTCGGCGTAATTCGGCGCAAACCGGAAATCAAATACAATAAGACAGAAGAAGATTTGGCGGGTTTGCCGATCATCCAGTCGGAACTTCTGGATACAGCATACGAACTGATCAAGCCGGATGGAGTCATTGTCTACAGCACCTGTACGGTCGATGCGGCGGAAAATCAGGAAGTGGCGGAACAATTCCTGCAAAAGCATGCGGATATGGAAAGGGTTCCGTTGGGCCGTCTGGAAGAATTTAAGAAGCTGGACAATGAAGAAGATATGCTCCAAGTGCTGCCTCAGCATTTTGGCGGCGATGGTTTTTTTGTCGCAGCATTCCGTAAAACCGGTAATGGGAGAATTGAGTTGTAATTTGGAAATGAGGGGAAGAATGGTGCAGTACGAAGTCTTGACCGACATCGGAAGGAAAAGGACGATCAATGAAGACAGCGCTGCTGTTTATACGCTTCCGGAAGGGATTCTCCTGGCGGTGATCGCAGACGGCATGGGAGGCCATCGCGGCGGTGATTTTGCCAGTTCCACAGCAATCCGGGTTTTAGGGGAGCGCTTCAAAGAGCTCGGAGCAGCGCAAGTGGATGCAGCATTTCCATGGGACGAGTGGCTGCAGGAATCAGTCATCCACGTCAATGGTCTCATTTATGAACATGCCAAGGACCATGAAGAGTATTCCGGAATGGGAACGACTTTGGAGGCGGTTCTCGTCCAAGGGAATACGTGCCTCGTGTCACATATCGGGGACAGCCGTGTCTATGTGCTGAATGAACATGGCATCGAGCAAGTGACAAGGGACCATTCCTACGTCAATATCCTGCTGGAGAGCGGTGAGATCACGGAAGAAGAGGCCGCCGTCCATCCCCAGCGGAATTGGATCATGCGGGCGGTCGGTTCTGAGAAGACGATCCAACCCGATTTTTACACAGTAGAACTAACCGACGTCTCCTACTTGCTGCTTTGTACGGATGGGCTGAGCAATAAACTTTGCAAAGACTCCATCCATGAAATCGTATGGACGGATGCGTCTCTTCATGACAAAGCGAGAACTTTGATCGACTTGGCGAATCAAAGAGGTGGCGAAGATAATATTTCCGTTATTCTGGTCGACTTGTCCGATAGGGAGGTGGATTTCCCATGATCGGAAGCAGAATCGGCGGTCGCTATGAGATTTTGAAAGAGATCGGTGCTGGGGGGATGTCAAAGGTTTATCTAGCCCATGACATCATCCTGAAGCGGGATGTCGCCATCAAAGTGCTTAATTATGACTTTGCCAACGAAGATGAGCTGAAACGGAGATTCAAGCGGGAGGCGTTATCCGCAACGAGCCTTACCCATCCGAACATCGTCGATATATTCGATGTCGGGGAGGAAGGGGAACTTCATTACCTCGTCATGGAATATGTCGAGGGGCAAACCTTGAAAAAATTCATCCAAACGAATGGTCCTTTGCGGCCGGAAGAGGCTGTGCCCATCATGCGCCAGCTCGTATCGGCCATCTCGAATGCCCATCATAACGGTATCATCCATCGGGATATCAAGCCGCAGAACATTTTGATGGGTACCGATGGAAACGTGAAAATAACCGATTTCGGAATTGCAATGGCGCTGAGCGCGACAGTCCATACGAAAACCAATTCGGTCATCGGAACCGTCCATTATTTATCACCCGAACAGGCAAGAGGCGGCATGGCTACGAAAAAATCGGATATTTATTCACTCGGAATCGTGTTCTATGAACTGCTGACAGGGGAAGTGCCATTTTCAGCGGAGACGGCAGTGGCCATCGCCTTGAAGCATTTGCAGGAAGAGACGCCTTCTGCACGGGCTTTATTTCCGGAGATTCCGCAAAGCGTGGAAAACGTCATCTTGAAAGCGACGGCGAAGGATGCTTCGTACCGATACCAGTCGGCGGATGAGATGTACGATGACCTGCTGACGGTATTATCACCGGAACGCCAGCACGAAGAGAAGTTCACGATCCCTTTCGATGATGATAAAACCCTTGCCATCCCGATTGTCAGGGATAGTGCAAATTTCGAGCACGTCGAAGGGACGAAGAAGATCGAACCGGTCGCCCCTGCGACTCCCGAACCTCCTCCCCAAAAGAAAAAGAGGAAGAAATGGCCGATCATCGTTGGATCCGTCATAGGGGCACTCGTTATTTTGCTCCTAATCTTCCTGCTGCCCGGCTTGATCGGACCAAAGCAAAAGGAAATCCCGAAAGTGGAAGACATGGAAGTGAAAGAAGCGGAGGATCTCTTGGCGGAGGAAGGGTTTACGGTGGAAAAGCAGGAGGAGGAACCTTCGGAGACAATCGAAAAAGGACGAGTCACCCGCACGATGCCGGAAGCCGGCGAGAAACAGGATGTGGGGACAGCTGTCATAATCTACGTCAGTTCCGGTAAAGAGACAATCGAGATGAAAAGCTATATAGGGCATGACTATGATCGGATCGTGGACGTGTTGGAGGAATACGGATTCAAATCCATCACGCCTAAGGAAGAGTTTTCCGATGAACCACCCGGCACAATCATCGGCCAAGACCCTGAAACGGGGGAGGAAATTGTCCCGGAGCATACTGACCTCGTCTTCACTGTGAGCAAAGGGATTGAAAAGAGATCGGTAGCCGGGCTGAGTGGTTTCACGGATAGCGAGCTAAGGGACTATGCCGAAGATTCAGGGTTTGAAATCTCAGTCGTCGGTGAGCAGTATCATGGCACGGTGCCTGCAGGCCGGGTCATTTCCCAAACACCGAAAGCCGGCACCGAACTGCCGAAAGGTGGAAAGATCGAAGTCGTCCTATCGAAAGGGCCTGAAAAGAAGCCGGTTAAGCATTATATTCAAACGGTGACGATCGAATATGCTCCACAAGAGCCCGAATGGAATGAAGAGTACGGAAATTGGGATGGCAATGAGGAACGGGTTCCGCAGACAATCCGCATCTACATCCAGGACCGGAAGCATACCATGGACGAACCTGCCGAAGAGTTCGAAATCACCGAAACAATGAGTAAGAAAATTTCCATCGAACTGGAAGAGGGGCAGGTCGGCGCGTATCGGATCATGCGGGATTCGACCGAGATTGCGGCAGAGAGAATCGACTATAATGATGCTCAATAGAAAGAGGGATAGGATGGCGGAAGGACAAATCAGGAAGGCGATCAGCGGATTTTATTACGTGGAAGCGGATGGAGAATTGATTCAATGCAAGGGAAGGGGCGTGTTCCGCAATCGCGGCATTTCCCCTCTCGTCGGCGATTTTGTCACATACGTTCCGGACGGGGAGAATGATGCGACCATTACGGTGGTCCATGAGCGGCGTAATGAACTCGTCCGTCCGCCAATCGCGAATGTCGATCAGGCATTGCTCGTGTTTTCCATGGTGGAGCCGGCATTCAGCCTGCATTTGCTGGATCGGTTTCTTGTCGTAGTCGAATCGTTCGGCATCGAGCCGGTCATTTGCTTGACGAAAAAGGACTTGGCACAGGAATCGGAACGTAGTATCGTCGAAGAAGCCGCAGCCTATTATGAGCAAATGGGATACGACGTCATCCGGACGTTCATCAAGGATGAATCGTTGTTCGAGACGCTAAAGCCTTACTTGAAAGAGAAAACGACGGTTTTGGCCGGCCAATCCGGCGTCGGGAAATCGACGTTGTTGAATACGATGTTGCCCGAATTGGAACTGAGGACGGGCGAGATATCCGATGCCTTGGGGCGTGGAAGACATACGACGCGCCATGTGGAACTGCATGAAGTGGCAGGGGGCTTGGTGGCGGACACGCCCGGGTTCAGCTCCCTTGATTTCAATCATATTGAAAAAGAGGAACTGCCCCATTATTTCCTTGATTTTGATGAGGTGTCCGCGGATTGCAAGTTCCGCGGCTGCCTGCATTTGAAAGAGCCGAAGTGTGCAGTGAAAGACAAGGTGGACGCCGGGGATATCCCGCGCCATCGTTATGACCATTATTTGCAGTTCATGCAGGAAATTACCGACCGAAAGCCGAGGTATGATAAAAATGATTAAAATAGCACCTTCCATTTTATCCGCAGATTTTTCAAAACTAGCCGAAGAAGTGAAAGAAGTGGAGGCGGCCGGTGCCGAACTGATCCACATTGATGTCATGGACGGCCATTTCGTTCCGAACATCACCATGGGTCCGATCGTTGTAGAAGCACTGCGTCCCGTGACGAAGCTACCGCTTGATGTGCATTTGATGATTGAAAATCCCGATGCGTATATTGAGGCTTTTGCCGATGCAGGCGCAGATTACATCACCGTCCATGTGGAGGCTTGTCGACATCTGCACCGCACCTTGCAATTGATCCGGTCGAAAGGGGTCAAATCGGGTGTCGTCCTTAATCCGCATACACCGGTCGAAACGATTTTGCATGTTCTCGATGAAGTGGATATGGTACTGTTCATGACGGTCAATCCGGGGTTCGGTGGCCAAAAGTTCATCCATTCCGTCATTCCGAAAGTGAAGCAACTGGCGGACATCATCAAGGAGCGGGAGCTGTCGATTGAGATTGAAATCGATGGCGGGATCAATGAAGAAACGATCATCCCTTGTGTAGAGGCAGGAGCCACCATTTTTGTCGCCGGTTCCGCCATCTACAATGCGCCAGATCGGGCAGAAGCCTTGCAGAAGATCAAATCCGCTGGTGAAGGGGCGCTGATTAGATGAAACTCGCAATAATCTGTGCCGGAGGACCGGAAGCCGATGTCTTGGATTTGAAGGTGTTCGCCGAAGAAGATGTCATGTACGTCGGAGCGGATCGCGGAGCGGTTCATCTGTTGAGCAGCGGAATTATCCCGGACGCGGCGATAGGGGATTTCGATTCCGTGACGGATGCGGAATATAATCAAATATTGGAGTCGGTCAGTTATATTGAAAAAGCTGACTCCGAGAAGGATCAGACCGATACGGAGCTGGCGGTGCTGCATGCCCTTTCCTTTAAACCGGACCGTGTCATCTTGACAGGGGTGACGGGGGGAAGATTGGATCATATGGAAGCTGCCCTTCATCTCATGCATCGCTTGCAAGAAGAACATAAGCACATCAAATTCATGATATCCAATCAAACGAATGAAATATCCATCCTCCGGGCGGGCGTCCATCGGATAAACCGGGATGAAAGATATCCGTTCATCTCGTTCTTCTCCTTCGTCGGCCCAGTGAAAAAACTGACGCTGACCGGGTTCAAATACGAAACGGTCGATGCAACATTAGAAATCGGCACTACGAAATTCACGAGCAATGAAACCGCCTCAGAAGTTTGTACTATCTCTTTCCGGGAAGGCATATGCTTAATGGTAAGGAGTTCAGATTCCTGAAAGGGGTGGGGATTTGCGAGTTTATACATTTACGCTGCCGAAATTCGTGAGTGGCTTTGTGAGGAAATGTATGGTCGCTTTCCAGAAAGACGAGAAACCGAAAGCGACCGCTGCGAAAAGCAAGAAGAGGAAGAAAGAAAAAGCGCAAGGCTGACTCGACCCAGCCTTGCGTTTTTTTCTAAGTCGGCTAGTTTGCGAGCGTCTGTTTTTACTTTAGGAAGCTGGAAATCGGATTTGTGCTTGTCTGGAGTGTTGAAGAACGGCTGATAGGTTGTCCCGAGTGCTGGTATCCCTGGAGAACGGCTGATATTTTGACGCAAGTGCCGATATCTTCGGGGAGCGGCTGATAAGTTGTCCTGAGTGCTGATATCTTCGAAGAACGGCTGATAAGATATCCCAAATGCTGACATCTGCAAGAAACCGCAGATAACTATTCCGCCCTTCACCCTAATCCACTACATGAAAAAAAGCTAATGACCCATCCTATATGGATCATTAGCTTTTTCTTCGTGTGCGGAAATCCGCTCACATATGCAGAAAGCGTCCTTCGCTTATACGCGTTGAACTTTTCCTGATTTAAGTGCACGTGCAGAAACCCATACACGCTTCGGTTTACCGTTTACAAGAATACGGACTTTTTGAAGGTTCGCACCCCATGTGCGTCGGTTAGCGTTCATCGCGTGGGAACGAGCATTCCCTGCACGGGCTTTGCGTCCTGTGATAACACATTCTTTAGCCATTTTCAGTACCTCCTTGCGAATGATGATTAAGCGATCTACTTGTTATTCGCATACCATAGTACTTTATCATATAGGATGGAGGGTTGCAACCATTTTCGCGACATCTTTCAAGTGAATTGCCTTGACGCGAATTCAGGCATCCGGCTAGGAATGCTTTCTTTTATTATGGAGACGGGTATAGTACAATGAGTAAAGTTAATCAGGATGCAAGGGGGATCTACTCATGTCAATCGAAGTGAAGAACGAATTCGGTAAGATCGATATCACCAATGACGTCATCGCTCAAGTGGTCGGGGAAGCGGCAATCGAATGTTATGGGATTGTCGGGATGGCTTCAAGACATCAGATCCGGGACGGCCTCACTGAAATCCTTCGGAAAGAGAATTTTGGACGAGGCGTCATCGTCCGTACAATCGGTGACGACATTCACATCGATATGTATATTATTGTCGGATACGGAACGAAAATTTCCGAAGTCGCCTATCAAGTTCAATCCAAAGTGAAGTATACCTTGAAAAAGACGCTGGGCATGACCGTTACATCCGTTAATATTTTTGTTCAAGGAGTTCGGGTGACGAACTTGTAAAAGGAGGATACAGTTTCAATGAAATTTATCGATGGTTTGAAATTTGCGGAAATGGTGGAGATGGGTGCCCACCATCTATACCAGAACGCCGACTACGTTGACTCGCTCAATGTCTTTCCGGTACCGGACGGGGATACCGGGACGAATATGAATTTATCGATGTCCTCCGGGGCGAAAGAAACGAAAGCAAATGCGGTGTCCGATATCGGCCAAACAGCTCAAGCCCTGTCGAAAGGTCTGTTGATGGGGGCCCGTGGAAATTCGGGGGTAATCCTCTCACAATTATTCCGTGGTTTCGGCAAAGCGATTGAAGGGGAAGCGTCCCTCGATAGCGTCAAGTTTGCGTCGGCTTTGCAGTATGGGGTGGATACCGCGTATAAAGCGGTAATGAAGCCAGTGGAAGGGACCATTCTGACGGTTGCGAAAGATGCTGCACGTCATGCTGTGGAAGTGGCCGGTACGACGGATGATGTGGTCGCTGTCATGGAGGCGGTCGTGCAAGAGGCGAAGGCATCGTTGGATCGGACGCCCGATTTGCTGCCCGTCTTGAAGGAAGTCGGTGTCGTCGATAGCGGCGGACAAGGTCTCGTCTATGTTTACGAGGGCTTTTTGGCATGTTTGAAAGGGGAAGCGCTTCCCGAAAAAACACAGATCCAATCAATGGAGGACCTGGTAAATGCAGAGCATCACCGCAGCGTGCAAGGGTTCATGAATACGGAAGATATCGTCTACGGATACTGCACGGAATTCATGGTGAAATTCGAAGACCGGAAACTGCAGGACAATCCATACGACGAGACGGAATTCCGCCAAACGCTGAGCAATTTCGGAGATTCTTTGCTTGTCATCTCGGACGAGGAAGTCGCGAAAGTACATATCCATACCGAAGAACCGGGAGATGCCTTGAACTACGGCCAAACATTCGGATCCTTGATTAAAATAAAAATTGAGAACATGCGCGAACAGCATAGTGAAATCGTCGGAGAGAGTCATGTCGCCACAGCGCTGCCAAAACCCGAACGCCATCCGTATGCCGTCATTACAGTCGCCATGGGGTCTGGCATCGCTGATTTATTGAGAAGTGTCGGAGCTTCTGCAGTCATCGAAGGCGGCCAGACGATGAATCCATCTACGGAAGATATCGTCAAGGCGATTAAAGAGGTCGGTGCAGAACGGGCACTCATTTTGCCGAATAATAAAAATATCATCATGGCGGCGGAGCAAGCCGCGGAAGTGGCCGGCATCGAAGCGGCAGTCGTACCGACCCGATCTGTGCCCCAAGGATTGGCTGCCATCCTCGCATTCAATCCGGAAGCCGATGTCAACGATAATGCGTCCGCCATGTCGGACGCAGCATCCGATGTCAAAACAGGTCAAGTGACATATGCGGTGCGGGACACATCGATTGACGGGGTCGATATCAAAAAAGACCATTTCATGGGCATTTCGGAGAGCAAAATCATCACCTCCGCCCCGGCCGTCGAGGAAGTGATGAAAACGCTGCTTGCTTCGATGATCGACGAAGAAGATGAAATTGTCACCTTGCTTTATGGTGAGGATGTCAGCGAAGAAGATGCCAATGTTTTCAAGGATTATATAGAAGAAACGTACGATCATGTAGAGGTGGAGCTTTACGACGGCAAACAGCCGTTGTATCCGTATATCATTTCAGTAGAATAAAAAACGAGCACAGGCAGAGAAATCTTTGCCTGTTTTTTTAATTAGAAAATCCCGAATGGATTGGATTGAACGAAGCTATTCTGAAACCGTGAACCTAATAGAAAAGGTCACCGACCGACCATATATAATCCAATATCGTTCCAATTATAATGATAGAGGTGGGGGCTGACGGCAACGAATTACAACAGCCTACAATTTTGTTTTTCTATCATTTCTTGTGTAAAATAGTTACTAGAACAGAACATATGAACGGAAGGAGCCTGGAGTATGAAATTCAGATCAGTGTTTGAAATCATCGGTCCTGTCATGGTCGGACCTTCCTCTTCCCATACCGCCGGTGCCGCCAGGATTGGCCGAGTGGCACGTTCCTTGTACGGCCGGCAGCCGGAATGGGCGAAGATTCATCTATACGGTTCATTTGCGGAAACGTATAAAGGGCATGGCACTGATTTGGCCATCATCGGCGGGCTGCTCGATTACGATACATTCGATGAACGCATTAAAACCGCATTTGACGATGCGGATCGTCTCGGGATGAAGTTTGAATTCATTCCGGAGACGGAAGAAGCGGAGCATCCGAATACTGCTAAGATTGTCATCGGTGACCAAAAAGGCATGATGGAACTGGTCGGGATTTCTATTGGCGGGGGAACGATTGAAGTGGTTGAGCTGAACGGTTTCCCGCTCCGCCTGTCCGGACATTATCCTGCGCTTCTCGTCGTCCATGATGATCGTGCTGGCGTCATAGCCAGTGTCTGTAACGCCATTGCTGCGCGCGGTGTGAATATCGCTCATATGGAAGTGGGCCGTAAAGAAAAAGGTGAAATGGCCTTGATGGTCATCGAAGTCGATCAAATGATTACGGAAGAGCTGACCAACAACCTGGAAGCTCTTTCTCACATATCACAAATATCAATTTTGGCCAACTAAGGGGGGAGCGGCATGGAGGTTTTATTCGGAACCGTAAAAGAGCTCGTAGCGCTTGCAGAGACGCAAAATAAGCCAATATCGGAAATCATGATCGAACAAGAAATACTCATGACGAAACGCTCGCGGGAAGACATTATCGCACAGATGGACCAAAACTTGACGGTGATGGAACAAGCTGTCGAGCGCGGTCTGCAAGGTGTCCGATCTCCGTCCGGTCTGACAGGCGGGGACGCGGTTCTCCTTCAGAATTATATGGCAACCGGTAAATCCTTGAGCGGGAATTTGATTTTGGATGCGGTCAGCAAAGCAGTCGCGACGAATGAAGTGAATGCCGCGATGGGTTTGATCTGTGCCACGCCGACAGCCGGTGCGGCGGGAATCGTACCCGGTACGTTATTTGCGGTAAAGCATAAATTGAATCCGACCCGCCAAGAGATGTTGAATTACCTCTTTACGTCAGGCGCTTTCGGTTTTATCGTCGCGAACAATGCGTCAATTTCGGGCGCAGCGGGGGGCTGTCAGGCGGAGACGGGATCCGCGGCTTCGATGGCGGCGGCTGCCATCGTGGAAATGGCCGGGGGGACACCGCAGCAAAGCGCGGAGGCGTTCTCCATTGTCATGAAAAACATGCTCGGACTCGTGTGCGATCCAGTTGCCGGCCTGGTGGAAGTGCCATGTGTCAAACGGAATGCCATGGGAGCGGCAAAAGCACTCGTCGGAGCGGATATGGCACTTGCCGGGATCGTGAGCCGGATCCCGACCGATGAAGTGATCGAAGCGATGCACCGAATCGGGCAAACGTTGCCGTCTTCGCTGCGGGAAACGGCAAAAGGCGGTCTGGCTGCGACTCCGACCGGAAAGGCGCTGCAAGAAAAAATATTTGGGAATGAAACAAACCATCATGATACTATCCATCCATGATTCAATCTCCAATTTGAAAGGGGTCGGGAAAGTTGCGAAAGAACAATTCGGATCGCTCGGAATCTCGACCATTGAAGATCTCGTCTTAACTTTCCCGTATCGTCACGAGGATTTCCGGCTGAAGGATTTATCTGAAACACCGCATAACGAGCGGGTGACGATTGAAGGAAGGGTGGAGAGCGAGCCGACCGTATTGTACCTGGGCAAGAAACGGTCCCGTCTGCAATTACGGCTCCTTACCGGACGTCATCTGATTAAAGCGGTGTTCTTCAATCAGCATTATTTGAGGGAACGGCTGGCGCCCGGCATGATTGTCACTGTCACAGGCAAGTGGGACCGCGGCCGTCAAGTGATCAATGTCAGCAATTTCAAGGACGGACCGAAAACCGAACAGGCGGATTTTGAACCGGTTTATAGCTTGAAAGCGGTCATGCAGCAAAAGACATTCCGTCGTTTCATGCGTTCGGCGCTGGATCTGGTGGCGGGACAAATGGAAGAATCGTTGCCAGCTGACATCCGGGAAGCATACAAATTGCCAAGCATAGGGGAAGCGCTGGAGATGATTCATTTCCCGACGAGCCCTGCGGATGTCAAACAGGCAAGAAGGCGCTTTGCTTATGAAGAGCTGCTCCTCTTCCAACTGAAAATGCAAGGCATGAAAAGGGCGAGGAAAGAGGCCGAAAAGGGGCAAGTGATCGAATACGACCTGCCCCGGTTGAAGCGGTTCATCGAGACCTTGCCGTTTGAATTGACGAATGCCCAGAAAAGAGTCGTCAATGAACTATGCGCCGAACTGAAAAGTCCGATCCGGATGAATCGGCTGTTGCAAGGGGACGTCGGATCCGGAAAAACCGTAGTGGCGGCGATTGCACTCTTTTCCGTTATTACGGCGGGATATCAGGGAGCATTAATGGCACCTACGGAAATTCTAGCCGAACAGCATGCCTCCTCCTTGGCCGAATGGCTGGAACCGCATGGGGTCACGGTTGCGTTTCTGGCAGGTTCGACGAAAGGGAAAGCGAGAAGAACGATATTGGAGAAACTGGAAAAGGGTGAAATCGACCTGCTGATCGGCACACACGCTTTGATCCAGCCGGATGTCACATTCCATCGTCTCGGACTCGTCATAACAGATGAACAGCACCGTTTCGGAGTCGAACAGCGGCGGGTTTTGCGGGATAAAGGCATAAACCCCGATGTCCTGTTCATGACAGCAACGCCGATTCCGCGGACGCTTGCCATCACTGCTTTCGGAGAGATGGATATTTCCATATTGGATGAATTGCCGGCAGGTCGGAAAAAAATTGAAACCCATTGGCTGAAAGAGGATTCCCTCTTGCCCGTCTTGCGCAAGATGGACCAGGAACTGCGGGCGGGACGCCAAGCTTACGTCATCTGCCCGCTGATCGAGGAGTCCGACAAATTGGATGTGCAGAACGCGGTCGATGTCCATGCCCAGTTGTCCCAGCATTTTGCCGGCCGCTTCCAAGTCGGACTGATGCACGGCCGCTTGCCGACTGATGAAAAAGATGCCATCATGCGGGAGTTCAGCACGGGGCAGATTGATGTACTTGTTTCCACGACAGTTGTCGAAGTCGGCGTCAATGTACCGAATGCGACGTTCATGCTCATTTACGACGCGACGCGCTTCGGTCTTGCTCAGCTTCATCAGTTGCGGGGCCGAGTCGGACGCGGTACCGAACAATCGTATTGTGTCCTTCTGGCCGATCCGAAAACGGAGGAGGGGAAGGAACGGATGCAGACGATGACAGAAACGAATGATGGATTTCTATTGGCGGAAAAAGACTTGGAACTCCGAGGTGCCGGGGATGTCTTCGGCAAGAAGCAAAGCGGGATGCCTGAATTCAAAGTGGCGGATTTGGTCCACGATTACCGCGTCCTGAACACTGCCAAAGCAGATGCGGAACGGCTGCTGGAGTCCCCCCGATTCTGGAAAGACGCGGAATACACTTATCTTCGCGGACAATTGGAACAGTCAGGTGCATTGGATGGGGAACGGATCGATTGAAAATCTGCTCATTGCCTGTCGATCGTGCTGGATCGGCAGGTTTCTTTAACTCTTTCTTTTCTAGGGTTGCAATCCGATAACAATATTTATATACTGGTGTTAGTACCAAGTGCTAATCCGGAAGGTGAATTTATTGAGAATACCGAAGCAGGAAAGACAACGCCGTCTTGGAGAGTTGCTTGAAGAAAACCCTTTTATGACTGATGAGGAGCTGTCGGATCATTTTTCTGTAAGTGTTCAAACAATCCGGTTGGACCGGCTTGAGCTTGGGATTCCGGAACTTCGGGAGCGCTTGAAAACCGTCGCATCCCGGACGATGCAAGGGGAAGTGAAGTCCCTTCATTCCGATGAAATCATCGGTGACATCGTCGATATCGAACTGGATAAGAGGGCTTTGTCCATTTTTGACGTGACTACCGATCATGTCTTCCAAAGAAATGGGATTGCACGGGGGCACCATCTATTCGCCCAGGCGAATTCCCTCGCGGTGGCCGTGCTGGATGAAGACCTGGCATTGACCGCGAAATCCACATTGAATTTCATAAAACCCGTCAAAGCGGGAGACCGGGTCGTGGCCCGTGCCGAAGTGAAGGAGGAAAGTCCGGAGAAAAAACGGACTTTGGTCGAGGTCGTCTCGACAGTCGGTGAGGAGACCGTCTTCATCGGGCAATTTTACATGTATCGGACGCGGGACGGGAAGCAGGAGGAATCGACATGATCATAGCAGTTGATGGGATGGGCGGAGACAATGCCCCCGCTGAAATCGTTGCAGGAGCTCTGAGAAGCTTGGACGCATTTCAGGACATTCAAATACATATTTATGGTGATGAGGCGGCGATCGCCCCGCATGTGCAACAAAACGAGCGGTTGAAAATCATTCATTGCAGCGAGAAAATCGAGCCGGATGACGAACCGGTCCGCGCCATCCGCAGGAAGAAAGACGCCTCTATGGTAAGAATGGCGCAAGCGGTGCATGACGGTGCGGCGGATGTGGGTGTTTCCGCGGGAAATACAGGTGCGCTCGTAGCCGCGGGATTATTCCTCGTCGGGCGGATGGAAGGGATTGAACGCCCGGCGCTGGCCCCGACCTTGCCGACAGTCGACGGACAAGGGTTCCTCCTGCTCGACGTCGGTGCCAATGCCGATTCAAAGCCGGTTCATTTAAAACAATTTGCCATCATGGGAAGCATCTACGCGGAAAAGGTGCGCGGTGTTGAAAAACCCCGAGTCGGCCTGTTGAACATCGGAACTGAAGAGGGGAAAGGGAACGAGCTGACAAAAGGGGCGTATGAGCTCTTGTCGGATGCGCCGATCCATTTCATCGGTAACGTGGAGGCCCGGGATTTATTGACCGGCGCAGCGGATGTTGTCGTAACGGATGGTTTCACGGGGAATATGGTCTTGAAGACGATCGAAGGAACCGCTCTCGGATTCTTTTCGATGCTGAAGGAAGTGTATACCGCTTCCATGAAAACGAAATTATCGGCAGCCCTCGTCAAAAACGAATTGGGCGGGCTGAAAGGGAAATTGGATTATACAGAGTACGGCGGCGCCGGGCTGTTCGGTTTGCGGTCGCCGGTCATCAAAGCGCATGGTTCCTCCAACGCGAACGCCATTTTGAATGCGATTCGCCAGGCTAGGACGATGGTGCAATATGATGTCAGCGGGACAATCCGCGAAACAATCGGAAAGGCGGAGACGGAATGACGAAAGTGGCATTTGTGTTCCCAGGACAAGGATCGCAGTCGGTCGGCATGGGAAAAGAGTTGGCTGAAACAAACGAAAAGAGTAAGCGGTATTTGGAACAAGCAGATGAAGTTCTCGGGTTCGGACTGAGTCAATTGATCCTGGAAGGCCCTCAGGAAGAGCTCACGTTGACCTATCATGCGCAGCCGGCACTTCTGACGGTCGGTTCGATGATTGCATCACGCCTGATGGAGGAAGGCGTAGCGCCCGATTATACGGCGGGGCACAGCCTCGGTGAATATACCGCATTGGTCGCTTCGGGGACCCTCTCCTTTGAAGACGGGGTTTCATTGGTCCATAAACGCGGATTGTATATGAATGAAGCGGTTCCGGCGGGGGAAGGCGCAATGGCCGCCATCCTGGGACTGGACGGCCAAAAGTTGAAAGAAGTGACGGATGCAATCACGGCGGAAGGAAATCCGGTCCAGCCGGCGAATATGAACTGCCCGGGGCAAATTGTCATTTCAGGTTCCAAAGAGGGCGTTGCGCAGGCGTGCGTTCAATTGAAGGAGGCAGGAGCGAAGCGAACGATCCCTCTCGATGTGAGCGGTCCTTTCCACTCTTCCCTCATGGAGCCCGCAGCTTCCAAACTGGGCGCTGCGCTAGCTGAAGTGGACATGTCCGATGCAACAATTCCGGTCATCGCGAATGTCAACGCTTCTCCTGTCCAAGATGAGGATACAATCAAAAGCTTGCTTGTCGAGCAGCTGTATTCCCCTGTCTTATGGGAAGATTCGGTCCGGACGCTGCTGGAACTAGGCGTTACTCATTTCGTTGAATGCGGTCCAGGGAAAGTGTTGAGCGGGCTGATAAAGAAGATTGATAGAAGTGCTACAGTTTTATCAGCGTATGATGAAGAAACAGTGCAAGCCGTTGTGGAAGCGGCGAAAGGGTGGTCGTGAATGGCTAGATTTGAAGGGAAAGCAGCGATCGTCACGGGTGCATCCCGTGGGATTGGAAGGGAAATTGCTCTTCTGTTAGGGAAAGAAGGGGCCCGGGTAGCGGTCAATTATAGCGGCAGCAAAGAGAAAGCCGATGAGGTTGTCGGGTTGATTCGAGAAGCGGGAGGCGAAGCGTTTGCCATCCAGGCGGATGTATCCGATGCTGACAGTGTCAAAAATATGATCGATGAAACATTGAAAACCTTCGGCTCCATTGATATCCTAGTCAACAATGCGGGTATCACTAAGGACAACCTTCTCATGCGGATGAAGGAAGATGAATGGGATGACGTCATCAATATTAATATGAAAGGCGTGTTCCTCTGCACGAAAGGGGTTACGCGCCAAATGATGAAGCAGCGGGCTGGGAAGATTGTCAATGTGGCATCGATCGTCGGGGTGTCGGGCAATCCGGGCCAAGCGAATTACGTCGCTGCCAAAGCGGGGGTCATCGGCTTCACGAAAACGGCCGCCAAAGAACTGGCTTCACGGAACATCAACGTCAACGCGGTCGCACCGGGCTTCATTACGACGGATATGACCGAAGTGCTGACGGACGAAGTGAAAGAGCAGATGCTTTCGGTCATTCCGCTCGGAAAACTCGGCAGCCCGCAAGACGTGGCACGCTCGGTCCTCTTCCTGCTATCCGACGATGCAGCTTATATTACAGGTCAGACGATCCATGTTGATGGTGGAATGGTGATGTAAGAAAATATAGTATGTGCTTTCTTTTTATTTCAAAGTCAAGTTGCTTGGAGCGGAGGGCGGTGACTCCGGCGGGAATAGCATGAGCTGAAGACCCCGCAGGAGCAAAGCGACGAGGAGGCTGAGGCCATGCCCGCGGAAAGCGTCCGCCCGCAGTGGAAAGCGACGACTTCCTGTTTATAGCTTTCCTTTGAGAGGAGGTGACAGATTTGTCAGTACTTGAACGTGTAACGAAAGTTGTCGTCGACCGTCTTGGTGTCGATGAGAGCGAAGTGAAACCGGAAGCTTCTTTCCGTGAAGATCTTGGGGCGGACTCTTTGGACGTCGTGGAACTTGTTATGGAATTGGAAGATGAGTTCGATATGGAAATCTCCGATGACGATGCCGAGAAAATCGGAACAGTCGGCGATGCCGTAACGTATATCGAAGCTAAAGTAAATTAACGGGTGAAACCGGCGGAGACTCTTTCATCCTTTCATTCATTGAAAGGATCGGAAGCGTCTCTTTTCGCTTTTGCACTAACCGTCCCAAAGGAGTAAAATCAGAAGTAGATTAACTTAGTGAAGAAAGGCAGAATTGTAATGACCAATAGACGACATCAGCAAAGATCAACGAATGGTACGTTGCCTGCAACCATCCGACATAAATTCGAGGAGCTGGAGGCGGAGCTGGATATCCACTTTTCCGACCGCACTCTCTTGTATAACGCGTTCACCCACTCCTCTTATGTCAATGAACACCGGAAACGGAATTATACCGATAATGAACGATTGGAATTTTTAGGGGATGCGGTTCTGGAGCTCGGCGTCTCCCGCTTTTTATACGCCACGGAACCTAACATGTCCGAAGGGGAATTGACGAAACTCCGGGCTGCGATCGTCTGCGAACCGTCATTGGAGAAATTTTCAAATGAACTCGGGTTCGGGCGATATATCCTTTTAGGGAAAGGGGAAGAGCAGACAGGAGGTCGCATGCGCCCTGCATTGTTGGCGGATGTTTTTGAAGCATTTGTCGGGGCTCTTTATCTGGATCAAGGTTTAGAAGCCGTCACGTCCTTTTTAGAGAAGATTGTTTTTCCGAAAATTAGCGTCGGTGCTTTTTCGCATATGATGGATTATAAAAGCCGTCTGCAGGAAATCGTCCAGCAGACGAATAACGGTTCTCTTCATTATGAAATCATCGAAGAGAAGGGTCCAGCACATGCGAAAAAGTTTGTCACAGTCGTGCGCCTCGGGGATGAGGAGATGGGGACCGGCATTGGAAAATCTAAAAAGGAAGCCGAGCAGGAAGCGGCCCGGCATGCCATCGGAAAACTGGAAAGCCGACAAGTCGAAGGAGAGAACTGAACGTGTTTCTTAAAAGACTGGAAATCATCGGCTTCAAATCGTTTGCAGAGCGGATCGGCATCGACTTTGTCCCTGGCGTCACGGCGGTCGTCGGTCCGAATGGCAGTGGGAAAAGCAATATAACGGACGCCATCCGTTGGGTCCTTGGCGAACAGTCGGCAAAATCGTTGCGCGGCTCGAAAATGGAAGACGTCATCTTTGCCGGAAGTGATTCCAGAAAGCCGTTGAATTTTGCGGAAGTGACTTTGGTTTTGGATAATAGCCAAAATCGGTTTCCGCTCGATTATACGGAAATTAGCGTCAGCCGCCGCGTGTTCCGTTCGGGGGAGAGCGCTTATCTCCTGAACGGCCAACAATGCCGGTTGAAAGATATTACCGATGTCTTTATGGATTCCGGCCTGGGAAAAGAAGCATTCTCCATCATCTCCCAAGGCCGGATCGATGAAATCTTGAACAGTCGGCCCGAAGAACGCCGGACCATCTTTGATGAGGCGGCCGGTGTTTTGAAATATCGGACAAGGAAACGGAAAGCGGAGCATAAGCTGTTTGAAACCGAGGATAATTTGGATCGGGTCCTGGATATCCTGAAGGAGCTTGACACCCGGATCGGCCCGTTGGAAAAAAGCGCGCAAGCCGCCAAAACGTATAATGTCCTATCGGAAGAAATCCGGGAGTTGGACGTTCGTCTGCTCAATCTGGATACAGGAAAACTGAGAGAGGAGATCCTTCAAACTTCCCGTGAAGCCGAACGGTTACAACAGGAAAAGAATCGGTATGAAAACGATGTTCGGCAAATGGAACAACAAAGCACGGTTTTCAACGCGCAACTGGCCCAAGTGGACGAAGAGATGGAAAAGTTGCAAAAAAAACTCGTCACGGTCAGTGCCGAAGCGGAAAAGTGGGAAGGCCGCCGTCTCCTTTCCCTTGAAAAAAAGCGCAACGCTGAACAACAGATTCTACGTCTGCAGACGGAGCTGGAGAGCGCAGTGGCCGAACAAGGGGCGCTTGCCGGGAAAATCGGTCCGGCGATCGAGCAATTGGAACAGACGGAGCAGGAGTATGCCGGCATCGCGGGTGAATTGGATGCCATTTCGCAAGTATTGAAGCGCTCGGCGAAAGAGACGGAGGCGGAAATCGAGGAGCTGAAATCGCTTTACATCGAACGTCTGAACGAAGAAGCCACGCTGCGCAATGATTTGAAGCATCTGGAGGAACGGTTGGAAGGAGAGCGGACGTCCTCCGAGCGGATATTGCAACAGACGGCTCTCTTACGTGAAAAACTACGAGAATTGAAGGAGGAGCGAAAAGCGAAGGCGTCCTCCCTTTCCCGTCTGGAACAGCAATATGAGGCTGAAGAAGCGGCGTATCAACAGGCCCTTGAAGCTCTCCACATCGCCGAAAAGGAGCTTGCTTCCCAGCAGGAGATGATGCAGAAAGCGCTCAACCGTCAACATGAAATGAGTGGGCGGGTCCGTGCATTGGAAAGCATGGAGGCCGATTTCTCGGGTTTTTATTCGGGCGTCAAAGAAGTGCTCTTGGCGAAGCGGGCCGGTAAACTTTCCGGCATTGACGGAGCGGTCGCCGAATTGATTTCCGTCGATCCTGAATTTGTGAAAGCCGTGGAAACAGCATTGGGCGGAGCGCTCCAACATTTGGTGACGACGACGGAAGCCGAGGCGCGAAAAGCGATCGGTTACTTGAAATCAAAAAATGCAGGGAGAGCCACATTCCTTCCGAGAGATGTCATGAAGCCGCGGACGATTCCAACGACCAGCCTCTATGCAGTGAAACAGCATCCGGAATTCATCGCCACGGCAGATCGGCTTGTCCAAACGAACGAGGCGTATCGAGGGGTCACGGAAAACCTTCTCGGGAATACCCTGGTCGCCCAAACACTCACCGGAGCGTCGGCGATTGCGAAATTGATGAATTATCGGTTCCGGGTCGTGACAATCGACGGGGATATCGTCAATGCCGGCGGGTCCCTCACAGGAGGGGGCGTCAAAGGCCAAGCTTCCGTATTCACTCGCAAGGCTGAATTGGAGACGTTGAAAAAGCAATTGCACCGCATGGAAGAATCCTTGAAAACCGCCAATCGGAAACTAAGCGACACGAAGATGGATGTCGCCAAGTGGATGCAAGAGACCGGACGGCTGCGAGAAGAAATGGAAAAACACCATGTCGGATTAGCCGCTGCACAATCGGGGATCCGTGAGGTGGACATCACCATCAAATCGATCGAACAGGAAATAGCCGTCACGGAAAGAGGCAGACAAGGGGCGGAACATTCCGGTTCGGAGCTGATGGGACAGAAAAGCGAATTGCAGAACAAGCATCTTCATGTAAAAGAAGAGCTGGAGTCCATCCAATCTGAAGTCCAGACATTGGAACGGCTCGCGTCTGACCGGCGCAATGAAGAATCGGCGCTTATCGCCAAGCAGAGCAATTTGCGGGAACGATCCGCCGTGCTCCGGGAACAGAGAACGTACCAGCAGGCTTCCATCGCGGCCATGGAGGAATCGGCAAAGCGGTTAGCGGAAAAAATTCTGCGACTGCAGGAAGAATTGCAGTTTTTCCATGGGTCGGATGAAGGCGGCGAGTTGACGGCAGATGAAATCCAAAAGCGGATTGAAGGAGCGGTGCAGGAAAAATCCACCGTCGAGCAGGAATTGATTCAGAAAAGGGAATCGAGGGTGCTATTATCCCAGCAACTTGAGGAGAAAGGGGCAGAGCTTCGGCAACTGCGCGATCAGGCCGGACAAGCAGTTTCCGCGTTGAATACGATCAACGTGGCCCTATCCCGCCTAGAAGTGAAGTATGAAGGTGTAACCCAGCGTCTCTTGGACGACTATGGACTGTATCCCGAAGCTGATTTCACCGCTGATTTCGATGAACAGCAAGCGCGGGAAAGGGTCGAAATGCTGAAAAGTGAATTGGAAGCATTGGGTCCTGTCAATCAAGGTGCTATCCCGGAATTCGAGGAAGTGACAGAACGCCACCGTTTCCTAAGCGAGCAGCGCAACGATCTGCTTGAAGCGAAAGGTACCTTGCAAGAAGCGATGTCCGAAATGGATCGGGAGATGAAGACCCGTTTCTCGACAACCTTTGCTGCAGTCCGGCAACGGTTCCGCCATGTATTCCGTGAAATGTTCGGAGGCGGCGAGGCGGACTTGCTCTTGACGGATCCCGATGATCTGCTTGAAACAGGAGTCGATATTATGGCCCGGCCGCCCGGAAAGAAATTGCAGAATCTCAGTTTATTATCCGGCGGCGAACGGGCGTTGACCGCCATCGCATTGCTATTCTCGATCATCGAAGTCCGTCCTGTTCCGTTCTGCATCTTGGATGAAGTGGAAGCGGCGCTCGACGAGGCGAACGTCATCCGCTATAGTAAGTATTTGAAAAAATTCTCGGAAAAAACGCAGTTCATCGTCATCACGCACCGGAAAGGGACGATGGAAGGCGCGGACGTATTATACGGTGTGACGATGCAGGAATCCGGCGTATCCCGTCTCATCTCCGTCAAACTATCCGAAGTGCCGGAAGGGGCTATCATGTAAAGGAGTCGATCGACAATGTCTTTTTTTAGAAAGCTAAAAGAGAAAATAACAGGGACGAATGAAGCGGTAACAGAAAAATTCAAGGATGGTTTATCGAAAACACGCAATCAGTTCACTTCCAAAGTGAATGACCTCGTCGCCCGTTTCCGGGAAGTGGACGAGGAGTTTTTCGAAGAACTGGAGGAACTGCTTTTACAAGCGGACGTCGGTTTCGAAACGGTCATGGAATTGATCGACGAATTGAAATTGGAAGTGAAACGAAAAAATATCAAAGATACATCGGGCATCCAATCCGTCATATCCGAGAAATTGGTCGATATCTACAAAGCGGGCGAAGAACTGGACAATAGCCTGAATATCCAAGAAGATGGCTTGACGGTCGTATTGATGGTCGGAGTCAATGGCGTCGGGAAAACAACGACAATCGGAAAACTGGCGGCACGTCTCATGGCAGAAGGGAAAACGGTCATGCTGGCGGCAGGTGACACGTTCCGAGCGGGCGCCATCGATCAGCTCGTCGTCTGGGGGGAACGGGCCGGCGTGGAAGTGATCCGACAATCTGAAGGGTCCGATCCGGCAGCGGTCATGTATGATGCGATCCGGGCGGCAAAGAAACGGAATGTCGATGTCCTCATCTGCGATACCGCAGGCCGTTTGCAAAACAAAGTCAACTTGATGAATGAGCTGGAAAAGGTCCATCGCGTCATCGGCAAGGAAGTGGAAGGGGCGCCGCATGAAGTGCTCCTCGCGCTCGATGCGACGACCGGACAGAACGCACTCATCCAAGCGGAAACATTCAAGGAGGCAACCGATGTGACGGGCATCGTCCTGACGAAGTTGGACGGGACAGCAAAAGGCGGGATCGTCCTTGCCATCCGCAGCAAGCTGCATATCCCGGTCAAGTTCGTCGGTTTGGGCGAAGGTGTCGACGATCTGCAGCCATTCGACCCGGAGAAGTACGTCTACGGCCTTTTTGCCGATGGGTTGGAAGCGGAGCCGGAAGAAGAGGACAAGTAAATTTCCTTGACAGTGTTTCATTGTCATACTATGATGACAGGTGAAGAAGCGGGAGGCATGGCCGATGGTGCTTGAAAAAATGACACGCATTAACTTTCTCTTCGATTTCTATCAATCATTGTTGACAGAGAAACAGAGACATTATATGGAATTATATTATCTGGATGATCTTTCACTCGGTGAAATCGCCGAGGAATTTGGAGTGTCGCGCCAAGCGGTCTATGATAATGTACGACGGACCGAAGCGATGCTTGAAGATTATGAAACGAAATTGAATTTATTTGCTAAATTCCAGAAACGGGTGGACATCGTTGAACAGATCGAATTGCTGCTCGATGGCGAGGATGATCGCATGAATGCCATCCGGAAACTGGTGAGCGCGTTAAAAGAACATGAGTAGGAGGCCGCCTGCATGGCATTTGAAGGATTAGCCCAGCGCCTGCAAGGGACGCTTCAAAAGATAACGGGCAAGGGGAAAATTAGCGAAGCTGACGTCAAAGAGATGATGCGGGAAGTCCGATTTGCATTGATCGAAGCGGACGTCAACTTGAAAGTGGTAAAAGAATTCGTTAAAACGGTCAGTGAGCGGGCTGTCGGCCAGGATGTCATGAAAAGCCTGACACCCGGTCAGCAAGTCGTAAAGATAGTTAAAGATGAACTGACCAGCCTGATGGGGGGAGAACAGAATCCCATCCAATTTTCACGGAAATCACCGACGGTCATTATGATGGTCGGTCTGCAAGGTGCGGGTAAAACGACGACGACTGGTAAGTTGGCAACTGTTTTACGCAAACGCCATAACAAAAAACCGCTCCTCGTGGCGGCAGACGTCTACCGGCCGGCTGCCATTCAGCAGTTGGAAACTCTTGGGAAACAGCTGACTATGCCGGTATTCGCACTCGGAACCGATGTATCGCCGGTCGAAATCGTCCGTCAGGCATTGGAAGAGGCGGAAAAGGAACATAACGACGTCGTCATCATCGATACGGCGGGACGCCTCCATGTCGATGAGGCGCTGATGCAGGAATTGAAGGATATCCGTGAACTGAGCAATCCGGATGAAGTTTTCCTCGTCGTCGATGCCATGACCGGGCAAGACGCAGTCAATGTCGCCCAAAGTTTCAATGAAACGATCGGCATCACGGGTGTCGTCCTGACAAAGCTGGACGGGGACACTCGGGGCGGGGCGGCCCTCTCCATCCGTTCCGTCACCCAGAAACCGATCAAATTCGTCGGGATGGGCGAGAAAATGGATGCTTTGGAGGCATTCCATCCAGAGCGGATGGCTTCCCGGATCCTCGGCATGGGCGATGTCATGTCCCTCATCGAGAAAGCGCAGGAAAATGTCGATGAAGAGAAGGCGAAAGAGCTGGAGCAGAAATTTCGCACCCAGACGTTCACGCTCGACGACTTCCTCGATCAGCTTCAGCAAGTCAAAAAGATGGGGCCGCTCGATGAACTGCTGAAAATGATGCCCGGCGCCAATAAGATCAAAGGGCTGGAAAACGCCAAAGTCGATGAAAGCCAGATGGGACGCGTCGAAGCGGTCATCCGCTCCATGACGATCCCGGAACGGACCACTCCGGAAATCATCAACGCCAGCCGGAAAAAGCGGATCGCCAAAGGCTCCGGAACATCCATCCAGGAAGTCAACCGGCTGTTGAAGCAATTCGACGAAATGAAAAAAATGGTCAAACAAATGACCAACATGCAGCAAAAAGGGAAAAAGAAGATGAAAATGCCAGGGTTTGATTCGTTTTTTAAATAAATCTCGGACTTCTGCGGTTGCCTGGGAAAGTTCTGTATCTTTATTGATTCAGAAGAGCAGTTGATGGGAACGCAGGTGCGACACTCCTGCGGGAATAGCATCAGCTGAAGACCCCGCACGAGCGAAGCGAAAGCCGTTACGAAGAACGACTTTTGCGCCAAAAAGCGTAGCGTTTGGCAGCACAGGATGCCTTAATTTCTGCAAATTGCACAGAAATACGGCAAATCGGACCCTTCGTTGTCCGATTGGCTGAAGCGATGCCCGCGGAAAGGGAGCACCGGAGTTCCCATCAACTGCGGATTCGTTTCTAAAGAAATTTCGGCTGTTAAGAAAAAACACTTTACAAACATCGGAAACCTTGATAATATACTATCTTGTGTGAAACTATTCGGAGGTGCAAGAAGAAATGTCAGTTAAAATTCGTCTAAAACGTATGGGAGCGAAAAAATCTCCTTTCTATCGTATTGTTGTTGCGGACTCACGTTCACCACGTGACGGCCGTCAAATCGAAACAGTGGGGACTTACAACCCATTGACAAAACCGGCTGAAGTCAAAATCAACGAAGAGTTGGCTTTGAAATGGCTACAGAATGGTGCGAAACCTTCTGATACAGTACGGAACCTGTTTTCTGACCAAGGCATTATGGAAAAATTCCATAACGCAAAATACGGCAAATAATCAGGAGGGGTGTACATGGAGCAGCTGATTGAAACAATCGTCAAACCGTTAGTCGATTATCCCGAAGATGTCCAAGTCGTAATGGATGAGCAGGATACCCGCATCATCTATAAACTTTCCGTGAATCCGGAAGACATGGGGAAAGTGATCGGAAAGCAGGGACGTGTGGCGAAAGCGATACGTACAATTGTTTATTCAGCGGCGAGCAGTCACCACGGTAAAAAGGTTTTTGTCGATATTATCGATTGACCGCAACATCATATGCTTGGATATCGAAAGGGAGGAGCCTATGTTCCTTCCTTTTTTGTCCAACAGCCTCCACATTATTAGAGGATGGTGTAAGAGATGAACTATTTCAATGTAGGCAAAATCGTCAACACCCATGGCATCCGAGGGGAAGTCCGCGTTATCTCCCGTACCGATTTTCCAGAGGAACGCTATGCGCCCGGCAATGAGCTGGCGCTCTTCATGCCGGGCAGTAAAACTCCAATTCCTCTCATTGTCGCAAGCCATCGCCAACACAAGAACTTCGACCTGCTGACGTTCGAGAACCACCCGAACATCAACGACGTCGAGAAATACCGGGACGGTATATTGAAAGTATCTGATGAGCAGCTCGGCGACCTGGAAGAAGGGGAATTTTATTACCACGAAGTGATCGGCTGCACCGTCTTTACGACGGAAGGGGTGGAAATCGGGACAGTGACCGAGATTTTGGAAACCGGGGCGAACGACGTCTGGACGGTCACTCCCGCTCAAGGCAAGCCGCATTACATCCCGTATATCGAGGACGTCGTCAAGGAAGTTGATGTCGATGAGAAGAGAATCGTCATCGAACCGATGGAAGGACTGTTGTCTTGATGAAAATCGATGTGTTGTCGCTGTTTCCGGAAATGTTCGAAGGCGTGCTGCACTCGTCGATCTTAAAAAAGGCGCAAGCGAACGATGCGGTATCGTTTTCAGTGACGGATTTCCGCGATTACTCAACGGACAAGCATCGCAAAGTGGATGATTATCCATACGGCGGCGGTGCGGGGATGGTATTGAAGCCTGAGCCCCTATTCGGTGCGGTAGATGCGCTCACGGCAGGTCTCGATAAGGCGCCGCGTGTCATCCTCATGTGTCCGCAAGGCGAGCGCTTCACCCAGAAGAAAGCGGAAGAACTCTCTGCCGAAGATCATCTGATCCTCCTCTGCGGCCATTATGAAGGCTACGATGAGCGGATTCGCCAGCATCTTATTACAGATGAGATATCACTCGGGGATTTCGTTTTGACTGGCGGAGAAATTGCGGCTATGGCGATCATCGACAGCGTCGTCCGCCTTTTACCGAATGTGCTTGGAAATTCGGAATCGCCGGTTCTAGATTCCTTCTCGACGGGATTGTTGGAACATCCGCAATATACACGGCCTGCCAATTTCAATGGCATGGAAGTGCCGGAAGTCCTACTGTCGGGCAATCATGCCGAAATCGACAAATGGCGGGAAGCACAGTCGCTGCTCCGGACGTACCAGCGCCGGCCGGATCTTCTGAAAAATGCGCCGCTGACCGATCATCAACGGAAATTGCTGGAACAACTGAAAGATGAAAAATAATGAACAGAGAACCTTGCGCGCCCTTGCCCTGTATGGTATTATCTACTATGTACTTCTACGCGAAGTACATACTGACTGATGTTCCGCTGCAAAGGCAAGAGATGCAAGAGCGTCTGTGGAGAAGGAGAGAAAATCATGCAAAGTCTTATTGCAGAAATCACAAAAGATCAGCTTCGCACTGATCACCCGACTTTCCGTGCGGGAGACACAGTCCGCTTGCACGTGAAAATCGTAGAGGGCACGCGCGAGCGTATCCAAATTTTCGAAGGTGTCGTTATCAAGCGTCGTGGTGGCGGAATCAGTGAAACATTCACAGTCCGTAAGATCTCCAACGGTGTAGGTGTGGAACGTACATTCCCTGTACACACGCCGAAAATCGCAAAACTTGAAGTGACACGCCGTGGTAAAGTACGCCGTGCGAAATTGTACTACCTTCGCAGTCTGCGCGGAAAAGCTGCACGTATCAAAGAAATCCGCTAATAGCAAACATAAGAATTCGGGAGCCGGATATTCGGCTCCCTTTCTTTTTGCCTCTGAAAAGGATAGATTGTACAATAGGTATAGAAGGATGCGGGAGGCTTTGGCTATGAATGAAAACCAAGAGAAAAAGAAGAAAAACGAAACATGGGAATGGATGAAAGCATTACTGATCGCGTTCGGTTTGGCGGCCATCATCCGAATTTTCCTCTTCACCCCAATCGTCGTGGACGGGGAATCGATGATGCCGACATTGGAGGACGGCGATCGGATGATTGTCAATAAAATCGGTTATACGATCGGAGAGCCGGACCGGTTTGACATCGTCGTATTCCATGCGCCGGAACAGAAAGACTATATCAAGCGGGTGATCGGCCTGCCTGGCGATACGGTGGAGTATCGGGATGATGTCCTCTATATCAACGGGGAGCCTTACGATGAACCGTATTTGGATCAAAACAAATCAGAAGTGCCCAATCCTCCTTTGACGGAAGATTTTACACTGGAAGAGAAAATCCAAAGCACGACCGTGCCGGAGGGCCATGTTTTCGTCATGGGGGATAACCGAAGGAGAAGCAAGGACTCCCGTCATATCGGGGCCGTGGCGATTGATGAAATCATCGGCAGCACCAAATTTGTCTTCTGGCCGATCAGTGATTTTGGCGCGGTGAAATAAGGAGGCAGAAATTGTGACAATCCAATGGTTTCCAGGTCATATGGCGAAAGCTCGCCGGGAAGTGACCGAACAATTGAAGTTGGTGGACATCGTATTTGAATTGATCGATGCCCGGCTTCCGTTATCTTCCCGGAACCCGATGATCGATGAAGTGATTCACCAAAAACCGCGATTGCTTATCTTGAACAAGATGGACCTTGCGGATGAGGCGGAGACATCCCGCTGGATCCGCCATTTTGAAGAGCAGGGCATCCGCGCCGTGGCCATCAATTCATTCGAAGGAAAAGGGTTGCAAACCGTCACGAAGGCGGCAAAAGAGGTCATCGCACCGAAGTTGGAACGGATGCGGAAGCGGGGGATTCGCCCAGGCGCTATCCGCGCGATGATCGTCGGCATCCCGAACGTCGGCAAATCGACGCTGATCAATCGGCTGGCCAGGAAGAACATAGCCAAGACCGGTGATAAGCCGGGGGTGACCAAGGCCCAACAATGGATCAAATTCGGCAAGGAATTGGAATTGCTGGATACGCCGGGCATCCTATGGCCGAAGTTCGAGGATCAGGAAGTCGGGTACAAACTGGCACTGACAGGGGCCATCAAGGACTCCATCGTCAATATGGAAGATTTGGCGGTGTATGGGCTCCGTTTCCTTGAGGCGCATTACCCGAATCGGTTGGCCGAACGGTATGGCTTGTCAACCGTCGGAGAGGACATCCTGGCTGTCTTCGAACAAATCGGGGAACTCCGGAAAGTGTACGCAGCCGGCGGTGAAATCGATTATGACAAAGTCGCCGAGTTGATCGTCCGCGATATTCGAAATGAGCAGCTCGGTAAGTTGACCTTCGACTTTATCGCAAATAAATAACACACAAAGGCCGTTGCCGACCCGGGCAAACGGCCTTTTTCGCCGCTTAGGAAATTGTGAAATCCGGGCATGTGGATAACTTTCCAAACCTTGTATTATCTACGTCCAGCTACGGGCGCTAGAGGGAGGACGCCTTAATTTCTGCAAAATACGCAGAAATACGGCAAATCGAACCCTTTGCTGTTCGATTGGCTCAGGGTCATAAGCCAAAGCTGCTCTGTGGCCAAAAGCGCCGCCGCATCTTCGTCTTATGCCCGTCGCCTCTGGGCAAGCGCCCTGCGCTTTTGTTCCTGTTCCGGTCGAAATAACGTATAGAGTGCCGATATAATAGAGTAAAGAGGGACGGCAGATGGAAAGGGGATTGGCAATGAGCACCGTAAGAGAAATAGTGGAACAGCTACAGGCTGCGGAGCAACCTGAAGAGTGGATGGAAGAGCTCCGTGCGGATCCGCGTGCTGGGGTGAAAGCCGCCCTAAGCCGTTGGAATCGTCAGTATGAGAAAAAAAAGAAGATTCGGGAGGAATTTGAGAAGAAATGTATCTTCGATTTGACATATGCCCCGTTTGAAGGTGCATTGATTGCCGGTGTAGATGAAGCGGGAAGGGGGCCGCTCGCAGGTCCTGTCGTCAGCGCAGTCGTCATATTGCCGAAGGAAACACCTGACTTAATCGGACTGGACGATTCCAAAGCGATTCCGAAAGAGGAGAGAGGACGGCTTGCACGGGTGATCCGCAAAACGGCTGTCGCCTATTCAGTCCACGTCCAATCGGTGGAAAAAATCGATGAAATGAATATTTACGCGGCAACCCGGGATTCGATGGAACAAGCGGTGAATGCCTTGCCGATTCAGCCGGACATCGTTCTTGCCGATGCTATGACCTTATCCGTTGCCTGCCGTACCGAGTCGATCATTAAAGGGGATGCACAAAGTTTAGCGATCGCCGCCGCATCCATTTTGGCGAAAACGACAAGGGATGCGTTGATGGAAGAACTGCATGAAAAATATCCTGTTTACCAATTCGCAAAGAACGCAGGCTATGGGACGAGTGAACATTTGGATGCGTTGCGGTTGTACGGTCCGTGCAAACACCACCGGACCACCTTCGAACCGATCAAGACAATGCTTGGAGAGAGGGGGCAGGAAATTGGATTACCCGATCATGACGCCATTGACCACCCGATCAGCAACGGGCATCAGTCAAAACAGGCCGCTTACTCTAAATGAAGGGCAATTATTCCATGGTCAAGTGAAGCAATTATTCCCAGGGCAAATGGCAGAAGTGCAAATCGGGTCCCACAAACTTGTCGCCAAGCTGGAAGTGCCGATGAAAGCGGGTGACGCCTACTATTTCCAAGTGAGTGCAGTGAAGCCTGAACTGCAGCTGAAAATCATTTCAGGCCCCCTCCAAGGCGCGGAAGGGCAAGGTCGCCAGCTAGGTAGCTTGCTCGAGGCGATGCAGTTGCCGAAAAACGCGGAAATGCAATCCCTCGTCGCTTTTGCCATGAAACAGAAATTGCCGATGACCCGGGAGCAGTTACTAGCCGCTGAGCAGTTGATGAAACTGGTCCCTCGCGCTCAATTCCCGGAGGCGTTGACGACCATCCAAAAGCTGATTGACGTGAAGTTGCCGCTTACAGAAACTCATTTCCGTTCGGTCTTTGGGGTTCAAGCGAAGGAAGGCTTACAAACATTGTTCCAATCATTCAGCACTGCACTTTCCGCGGAACAGGCCATCTCTCCGCAGGCAAAAGAGGCCATCCTGGCATCGCTTGGAAGAATGGCGCAGCCGTTCGGACAAGCGACGGGAGGGGTTATCCTCGGGCAAGCCATACTTACTTTGCTAAATCCGGGAGAGACGATGGAAACAAAATTCAATATCCTACAGTTGTTGAAAAGCGCAGATATGCTTCCTGCCCGCACCTCCTTGGCGAACATTCAGCAAGTGCTCACTTCCTTATCGGCGGAGGGAAGGTCAGAGCGCCCATCGCCGCCACTAGCCGGCGCATCTCAGACGTTGCAAGCAACAGCTCAGAATCGGGAGATGTCCCAAGCGTCGCCGGCTGTCCAACTGACTGCAGAATCGAAAGCGCCCCCTGCCCAGACAGCCCCAGCGGAGAGCCCGAAAGCGCCCATCGCCCCGGCGCCAAACCAACCCGCTGCGCTAGGACAATCATCACCCTCCGTCCTACAGCAACTCGTTGGACTGGTGAGACAAACGGTCGCATCATCTCCCGATCAGGCGGCCGTCCAGTTTGAAAGGGCGAAGGCGCTTCTAGCCAATGAAAATACGTTGACCGGGCCACAGAGGAGCGAGTTGACCGCTATCATCGATCGAGCAGCCCAAACTCAAGCGTCCCCCGGGAATGCGGCTAATTTCGTCCAACAACTAAGCCAAGCCGTTTACCGCATCGCCGCGCAGCAGGCCGTCGCAGAACCATTCTCACCAGTTGCTGGACAACAACTTGTCTCCTTGACGGGGCTCCAAGGGACGGAACGCCTTGAATCCGTCCTCCGGCTTGCGGAGCGTTCCGACAACCCGGCAATTCAAAAGATGGTACAAAATGCGGAAGCATCGATTGCCAATGTGATTGACGGAAAAGCTGTGAAAGAGGCGATCCAAAGTATCACCCGGTCGTTCGGCCTCCAGTATGAAGCCGAATTGCTGTCGAAAGAGCCGGACATCGCGCGGCTGGCAGAGTCTTTAAAACCTCAATTGATTGCATTAATGAGGGACGCTTCGATGTCTCCAGCACTTCGTGAGACGGCAGAAGCGATCGTCATGCGCATGAACGGTCCGCTAATCCAATCGGGCGAGACGGGCATTCAACACCAGCTCGTCATGCAAGTGCCGCTTGAACTATTCGGCAGGAAAATCGATTCGACTTTGCAATGGTCCGGCAGAATGAAAGAGGATGGGAAAATCGATCCGGATTATGCCAGGATTTTATTCTACCTCGATTTGGAATCGATTGAGAAGACGGTTATCGATATGCAGGTTCAGAACCGAGTCGTGTCCGTTACGGTTTTCAATGATGAGGCCGGCTTGAGAGCGATCGGAGCGCCGCTGCAGGCGAGGTTGAAGAATGGGCTTTCAGAAGCGGGCTATACATTATCCGGCGTTTTCTTCAAGCCGCTTGCCGAAGAAGTGAAGCCGGAGGCCAAAAAAGCAAGCCCGATCCAAACGGATGGCCAAGGAGTTGACTTCCGCATATGAGCGACGAACGTCATGTTCGAAAGGAGGCGGTGGCCCTTTCCTATGATCCGAATACCGGGGATGCGCCGAAAGTGGTCGCGAAAGGGAAAGGGAAAATCGCCGAAACTATTTTAGAGAAGGCAAAGGAACACAACGTACCGATTCAAGAGGACCCGAGTCTGGTAGAGATTTTAGGTCAGCTGCAATTGGATCAATCCATCCCGGAAGAACTGTATTTGGCGGTCTCCGAAGTGTTCGCCTATATCTATCATATTGACAGGGAACATGGGTTGACCAAGAAGGATCCCGATGGGGGAAAGAAGTAAAAGTTGTGAACATTTTTCGCCAAACCTATACATTCAGCATTCAATTGTGGACATTATTTGACATGTTTACTACAATAGATAAGGCAGTAAATTATGAGATAGTAGTTCGATGGGAGGATTTAAGATGAATATCCATGAATATCAAGGTAAACAGCTACTTCGAGAATATGGTGTAGCAGTTTCAAACGGCCTTGTTGCTTTTTCACCGGAAGAAGCGGTAAAAGCAGCGAAGGAACTCGGTACGGACGTCATCGTTGTTAAAGCACAGATCCACGCAGGTGGACGAGGAAAAGCGGGCGGAGTCAAGATTGCAAAATCTCTTGACGAAGTGCGCGCGTACGCAAAGGAATTGCTCGGCAAAACATTGGTGACTCACCAAACAGGTCCGGAAGGTAAAGAAGTCAAACGTCTTCTGATCGAAGAAGGTTCTGACATCAAGAAAGAGTACTACCTTGGACTCGTCCTTGACCGTGCAACTGACCGTGTAACACTTATGGGTTCAGAAGAAGGCGGTATGGACATCGAGGAAGTTGCAGAAGCGACTCCTGAAAAAATCTTCAAAGAAGTGATCGATCCAGTTGTGGGTCTGACAGGCTTCCAAGCGCGTCGTATGGCTTTCAACATGAATATTCCAAGTCACCTCGTAAACAAGGCTGCGAAGTTCATGCTTGGCCTGTACCAAGTATTCGCGGAAAAAGATGCTTCCATCGTTGAAATCAACCCACTTGTTGTAACAGGCGATGACAATGTACTTGCTCTTGACGCAAAGTTCAACTTTGATGCAAACGCATTGTACCGACACAAAGATATTTTGGAACTTCGTGACTATGACGAAGAAGATCCGAAGGAAATCGAAGCTTCGAAGTATGATCTTAGCTATATTTCCCTTGATGGAAATATCGGCTGCATGGTTAACGGCGCAGGTCTTGCGATGGCGACTATGGATACGATCAACTACTACGGCGGATCACCGGCCAACTTCCTTGACGTTGGGGGCGGCGCGACTGCTGAAAAAGTTACAGAAGCATTCAAAATCATCCTTTCCGACGAAGCGGTCAAAGGAATCTTCGTTAACATCTTCGGTGGTATCATGAAATGTGATGTCATCGCAGAAGGTGTTATCGCTGCTGCGAAAGAAGTCGGTCTTCAAGTGCCTCTAGTCGTTCGTCTGGAAGGGACAAACGTCGACAAAGGTAAACAGCTATTGAACGAATCCGGATTGAATATCATCGCTGCCGATTCTATGGCGGACGGTGCTCAAAAAATTGTTGAACTCGTAGGCTAAGAAAGGCAGGGACAAACGATGAGTATTTATATTAACAAAGATACAAAAGTTATCGTACAAGGAATCACAGGCTCTACAGCACTTTTCCATACGGAACAAATGCTGGAGTACGGAACAAAAATCGTCGGCGGTGTAACACCTGGTAAAGGTGGTACAGAAGCTGCAGGCGTACCTGTATTCAACACGGTTGAAGAAGCGGTAAAAGCGACAGGTGCAAACGTTTCGGTCATTTATGTACCAGCTCCATTCGCAGCGGACGCAATCATGGAAGCTGTTGACGCAGAGCTTGATATGACAATCTGTATTACAGAGCATATCCCTGTTCTTGACATGGTCAAAGTGAAGCGTTACATGGAAGGCAAGAAAACACGTCTAGTCGGACCGAACTGCCCAGGTGTCATCACAGCGGACGAATGTAAAATCGGAATCATGCCTGGATACATTCATACAAAAGGCCATGTAGGCGTTGTATCTCGTTCTGGAACTTTGACATACGAAGCGGTTCACCAACTGTCACAAGCCGGCATCGGTCAAACGACAGCTGTTGGAATCGGTGGAGACCCTGTAAACGGAACAAACTTCATCGACGTCTTGAAAGAATTCAATGAAGACCCTGAAACATATGCAGTCGTCATGATCGGTGAAATCGGTGGTACTGCTGAAGAAGAAGCTGCTGAATGGATCGCTGCTAACATGAAGAAACCAGTTGTCGGCTTCATCGGCGGGCAAACGGCGCCAGAAGGTAAACGTATGGGTCACGCAGGTGCAATCATTTCCGGCGGAAAAGGAACAGCTGCTGAGAAAATCAAAGCACTTAACGCTGCTGGCGTTGAAACTGCGGACACGCCATCTGTCATCGGCGAAACGTTGATCAAAGTAATTAAAGAAAAAGGTCTGTACGAAAAGTGTAAAACACATTAAGATGAAGATGCAGCGTATTCCATGCGCTGCATCTTTTTATACTTGGCATACGGCCCGCCAGCCTCATTCCCATGCCGGACTGCAAGGTATAAAGGAATGCTGAATAGGAGGGTTTCCATGGACATTGTCGAACAGGAAAGGCGTCTGTTGGCGCTCCATTACGTTTATCCCGTCCCATTGAACAGATTGGGATATCTTTTCGAGAACGATCCCACACTCGAAAAATTGTATGCGTACCGATCAAGTCAGTTGGCTGATTTATTGAACATCCCATTTCGAAAAGCGGACCGCTTGCGGGAAAAGCTGCAGCAACAAAAGACCATCCCCTTTGTACAGCTCTATGAACGGGAAAAGATCATCCCCATATCGTTCACACACCCATATTACCCTGATTCCCTACACCACTTGATTGACCCGCCTGTCGTCCTGTATGCGAGGGGCGATTGTACAATTTTAACGAAATCGCATAAGATTGCGATTATTGGCTCCAGGAAAGCGACTCCCTACTCTTTGGAAGCGCTTTCCCTCATCGTACCCCCGCTTGTGGAGCACGGGATGGTCGTCGTTTCGGGCTTGGCCAAAGGAGCGGACGCCATGGCCCATGAAGCAGCATTGACGTATGGAGGCCGTACCATCGCCGTTTTGGGACATGGTTTATTCCATTTGTATCCGAAAGAAAATGAGAAATTGGCCGGAAGGATGGGCGAAGAACAATTGTTGATCACCGAGTATCCGCCCTATGTCCGACCAGCCAAATGGACTTTTCCGATGCGGAACCGGATCATCAGTGGATTATCCGACGCCGTCATAGTCACAGAATCGACAGAAAAGAGCGGGACGATGAGCACAGTCATCCATGCTTTAGACCACGGAAAAGACGTGTTTGCAGTACCGGGGCCGATTACATCCGCTGTATCCACAGGGCCAAATAAATTGATTGATGAAGGGGCGCGACCAGTTTGGAATGGATTCCAAGTGGTAGGATCACTAGTCCCGGTTGATCAAAAACCAGTCATCTGAATTTTTTGATAAAAAGATGCAAATCGCTCGCAAACGGCGGAAGCCTAATTAGAAATTTTGCCCGAACCGAAGAAACAGTGGGGCGGATTTGTTGCAATTTCCGGGGTTTTGTATAAAAATAAGGCCGACATCCATCGGCGAGAAATTAATGACAAACGCAGACGATGTATTCCTGACCGGATACATCGTCTTTCATTGCCTGGGCGAAAAAAAGGGGCAAAAATGCGGATAGTGCATATTCTTTAAACAATTATGAAATGCTAAGAAAATACGTGGATAAATGAAGCCAACTTCATACCAAACTTTATCAGGTATACACATTTTGTTACAGTAAGCCTTG
Organism: Bacillus sp. OxB-1; assembly: GCF_000829195.1. Lineage (GTDB taxonomy): Bacteria > Bacillota > Bacilli > Bacillales_A > Planococcaceae > Sporosarcina. Next base: position 2,111,545 of record NZ_AP013294.1, read on the forward strand.
CAATTAACTTAAATCTAGTATACATTTTGCAACAGATATTCTTTTAAGTCCTTGTTCCAAGAGGAGGAATTGAAATCCGTGGCGAAACACATGCAGATGAAAACCCTCTTTGAAGAATAAATATATGGAACCTCTATAAGGAGGCAGATGTCAATGGCAGACTACTTAGTGATTGTGGAATCGCCGGCAAAAGCGAAAACGATCGAGCGTTATCTCGGGAAAAAATATAAAGTGCGGGCATCGCTCGGGCACTTGCGCGACCTCCCACGCAGTCAAATGGGAATCGATACGGAAAATAATTATGAACCAAAATATATTACAATCCGCGGGAAGGGACCTATCCTGCAAGAATTAAAAAAAGATGCGAAAAAAGCGAAGAAAATCTTTCTCGCAGCTGACCCCGACAGGGAAGGGGAAGCAATCGCATGGCATTTAGCTCATCAGCTTGGCGTCGATACCAAGTCGGATTGCAGGGTCGTATTCAATGAAATTACGAAAGATGCCATCAAGGAATCTTTCAAAAACCCGCGGCCGATCGATATGGACTTGGTGGATGCCCAACAGGCACGTAGAATATTGGACCGGCTCGTCGGATATAACATCAGCCCGATACTATGGAAGAAAGTGAAGAAGGGATTGTCTGCGGGAAGAGTCCAATCCGTAGCGCTCCGCTTGATCATCGACCGGGAAAATGAAATCAAGAACTTTGTCCCGGAAGAATACTGGAGCATCACCGGTTTGTTTGAAAAGAACAAGAAAGAGTTCGAAGCGACGTTTTATGGGGATTCCAAGAAAAAAGTGAAGCTGACGAACAAAGAACAAGTCGATGAGATTTTGGAAAGCCTCGAGGGAGATTCGTTCACGATTCAAAATGTCGTCAAGAAAGAACGGAAGCGGAACCCTGCACTACCGTTCACGACCTCTTCCCTGCAGCAGGAAGCCGCAAGGAAATTGAATTTCCGGGCGAGGAAGACAATGATGCTTGCCCAGCAGCTTTACGAGGGGATCAATCTCGGCAAAGAGGGGAATGTCGGTTTGATCACGTACATGCGTACCGATTCAACCCGGATTTCCGATACGGCGAAAACAGAAGTGAAATCCTTCATTGAGAATACGTATGGCAATGAATATGTTTCAAAATCAGCTCCTGCTGCCAAAAAAGAGTCAGGAAACACGCAGGACGCCCACGAAGCGGTCCGGCCGACATCCGCCTTGCGAACACCATCGGAATTGAAGGAAGTGCTCTCACGGGACCAATTGCGGCTTTACAAGCTGATCTGGGAGCGGTTCGTTGCGAGTCAGATGGCTCCCGCGGTTCTGGATACGGTATCCGTCGACTTGGTCAATGGGGATGTCCGATTCCGTGCGAACGGCTCACAAGTGAAGTTCCAAGGTTTCATGAAAGTGTATGTGGAAGGCGATGACGATCAGACGGAAGAGAAGGATCGGATCCTTCCTCCTTTGGAAGAAGGGGAACAGATCAAGCATAATAAGATCGATCCGAAGCAGCATTTCACACAGCCGCCTCCGCGATATTCCGAGGCGCGCCTCGTCAAGACATTGGAAGAACTCGGAATCGGCCGTCCTTCCACATATGCACCAACTTTGGATACGATTCAGAAACGGGGTTATGTCACATTGGATGCCAAGCGATTTGTCCCGACTGAGCTTGGCGAAATCGTCCATCAAGCGATGAATGAATACTTTCGTGATATAATAGATGTCGAGTTTACAGCGCAAATGGAAAAAGGGCTCGACAATGTCGAGGAAGGCAACGTCAAATGGGTGCAAGTCATCGATGACTTCTACCGGGATTTTGAAAAGCATGTGCAAGTTGCAGATGCTGAAATGGAAAAAATCGAAATCAAAGACGAGCCGGCTGGCGAAGATTGTGAGAAATGCGGCTCACCGATGGTATACAAATTGGGCCGTTACGGTAAGTTCATGGCCTGCTCCAATTTCCCTGATTGCCGGAATACAAAGACGATCATGAAACCGATCGGTGTCACTTGTCCAACTTGTAAGGAAGGGCAGGTCGTGGAGCGGAAGGGGAAAACGAAGCGCGTCTTTTATGGGTGTGACCGGTATCCGGACTGCGACTATGTATCGTGGGATAAGCCGATTGCCCGTCCTTGCCCGAAATGCGAAAGCACACTTATTGAAAAGCGGTTGAAAAAAGGTGTTCAGATTCAATGTACGAAGTGTGATTATAAGGAAGATGAACAGTAACTAAGGAAAAGCAGAGGGGAACGGTGCCTTGATTTCTGTAATGAACGCAGAAATTAAGGCAAATCGATCCCTTCACTGTTCGACTGTGGAAAAGAACCATAAATTATATTGTTGAAGAAGGTGACGGGATGACACCCATCGTAAATGTCATAGGAGCTGGACTTGCAGGAAGTGAGGCGGCGTGGCAGATTGCCAGCCGTGGAGTGAAGGTCCGCTTGTTTGAAATGAGACCGGTTAAACAGACGCCGGCCCACCATACGGATAAATTTGCTGAACTTGTTTGCAGCAACTCGTTGCGTGCCAATACACTGACGAATGCTGTCGGGGTCATAAAAGAGGAGATGAGGCGGCTGGATTCCCTCATCATCAAGGCGGCTGATACTTGTGCAGTGCCGGCAGGGGGAGCCTTGGCGGTGGATCGCCATGAATTTGCAGGGAATGTGACCGAAGCGATTCGCAACCATCCGCTGATCGAGGTGATCGAAGGGGAAGTGACTGCCATTCCGGAGGGGATCACGGTCATCGCCACCGGCCCACTGACATCACCTGCACTGGCGGAGCAAATCCGCGGCCTGACCGGTGAGGAATATTTGTATTTTTATGATGCGGCGGCTCCAATCATCGAAAAAGATTCGATCGATATGTCGAAGGTTTACTTGAAATCCCGGTACGATAAAGGGGAAGCGGCTTATCTGAATTGTCCGATGGACGAAGAGGAGTTCGAGCGGTTCCATGATGCCCTCGTTTCTGCAGAAGTCGTCCCGTTGAAAGAGTTCGAGAAGGAGATTTACTTCGAAGGCTGCATGCCGATTGAAGTGCTTGCATCCCGTGGAGAAAAAACGTTGCTGTTCGGAGCCCTGAAACCGGTTGGACTGGAACATCCTGAAACCGGGAAGCGGCCGAAAGCGGTCGTCCAGCTGCGCCAAGATGACGCGGCGGGCACGTTGTACAATATTGTCGGTTTCCAGACCCATATGAAATGGGGAGATCAAAAAGAAGTGATCAAACTCATCCCTGGACTGGAAAATGTTGAAATTGTCCGCTATGGCGTCATGCACCGTAACACGTTCATCAACTCGCCGCGTGTGATGGATGCGACGTATCAGTTGAAGTCCAATCACCAATTGTTCTTCGCGGGTCAAATGACAGGCGTGGAAGGCTATGTGGAATCGGCCGGCTCCGGCTTAATTGCCGGCATCAATGCAGCCCGTCTTGCGCTCGGTGAGGAGCCGATCGTTTTCCCTGCGGAAACGGCATTGGGAAGCATGGCACGCTATATCACGGAAGCAGATCCGAAAAACTTCCAACCGATGAATATCAACTTCGGACTCTTCCCGGATTTAGGGGAACGCATCAAATCTAAAGTAGAACGTGCAGAAAAACATGCAGATCGGGCATTGGCGGCATTAGCTTCCTTCCGGGCAACCGTCGTCCAATGAAAAAAAGAAGTCCAGGTCATCGACCGATGGACTTCTTTTTATGTGAAAACGTTTACTGGCAAACTGGGAATAAACGGCGCAGTGACGGGATTTATGGAAAAACCCCTTTGAATTGTGTCTGAAAAACGACAACGTTGACGGATGTCGGACATCTTGATATCCGAGAGTTGCCTGTTGTCCGTCAATTATTGTATAGTGATTCGTGGATGACTTTCGAATTTCTAGATTAGTCTTCATTTTCGTGTTATTGAGAATTATTTGAACTAAAATCTTTCCATTCTGAACTCCCATCTGTTATAATTCTCTAGGCGTTTCTATACGGAGGTGGCGAAGATGACATTACAGCCGGCGAGCATCCGGGATGAGTATCTCTCATTTGTACGTTTGGAAAAGAATTATTCTTCATACACCGTTTCAGAATATGAAAAAGACGTAAACGAATTTCTTGAATTTTTGAAAGTTGAAGGCCTGGAAAGTTTGGAGGAGGTTACGTATCCGGTAGCCCGACTGTATGTAACCCGGCTCTATGACAAACATCTTTCCCGGTCCACCATTTCCAGAAAAATCTCTTCTGTACGCTCGTATTTCAAATTTGCCAATGCCCGGTATGATATTTCAGATATCGCTTTCCGGTCTTTGCATCACCCAAAGAAGGAAGAGCGGCTTCCGGCTTTTTTTTATGAAGAAGAATTGAAGTCATTGTTTGATGCTTGTGACGGAAGGGATAAGAAATCCTTGCGGGATCGTGCGCTGCTCGAGTTGTTATACGCGACGGGTATCAGGGTAAGTGAACTAACAGGGATCCGTCTGAAAGACTTGGATGATCAGCTCGGCATCGTCATGGTGATGGGGAAAGGCCGCAAGGAGCGCTATGTTCCTTACGGGGAGTTTGCACAGTCGGCACTGAGTGCGTATCTGGAAGAGAGCAGGCCGCTATTAGTGAAACAAAAAGTGCATGATGCCCTGTTTGTCAATTTACGGGGCGACCCTCTGACCGATGGCGGAGTGCGCCATATTTTAAAAATGCTTATGGAACGTGCGTCGATTCATTCCAAAATCTATCCGCATATGATCCGGCATACATTTGCGACGCATCTATTGTCGAATGGTGCCGATATGAGGACAGTGCAGGAATTGTTAGGCCATAGTCATCTTTCATCGACTCAGGTCTACACTCATATTACGAAAGAGCATTTGAGGAAAACCTATATGAACACGCATCCGCGTGCATAGGAGGATGAATGAATGGAATTCCACGCTACGACGATATTCGCCGTCCGCCACCATGGTTCTTGTGCAATGTCCGGGGATGGACAGGTAACGGTCGGCAATCAGGTCGTCATGAAGCATACCGCCAAAAAAGTCCGCCGCATCTTCGGGGGCAAAGTATTGGCCGGATTTGCAGGATCGGTAGCTGACGCTTTCACGCTATTCGAGTTATTCGAAGGGAAATTGACCGAGTATAATGGCAATCTCCAAAGGGCTTCCGTTGAACTCGCAAAGGAGTGGCGAGGCGACCGGATTCTAAGGAAGCTGGAAGCGATGTTGATTGTGATGGATAAAGAACGTCTGCTGCTCGTTTCAGGCACGGGTGAAGTGATCGAGCCGGACGATGGGATACTGGCAATCGGATCGGGCGGCAACTACGCACTGGCGGCGGGCCGTGCTTTAAAGAAATACGGCGGCGATCGGATGACCGCGGCTGAAATTGCACAGGCGGCATTGGAGACGGCTGCGGAAATATGCGTCTATACAAACGATCAGATCATTGTGGAGGTGCTGGAATGAGCGCTAAACAAGAACTCACCCCGAAGCAATTGACCGCTTATCTCGATCGTTATATCGTGGGACAGGACCAGGCCAAACGGGCGGTCGCTGTGGCAATCAGGAACCGCTACAGACGCAGTCTTTTGACAGATGAGGAAAAAAGCGAAATCATCCCGAAAAACATTTTAATGATTGGACCGACGGGCGTTGGGAAGACTGAAATTGCAAGAAGGATTGCCAAACTCGTCAAGGCTCCGTTTGTCAAAGTGGAAGCGACGAAATTTACGGAAGTGGGATACGTCGGGCGCGACGTGGAATCCATGGTCAGGGATTTGACAGAGGCTGCCGTCCGGATTGTCCGTGAAGAGAAGCGCGAGGCGGTGAAGGAACAAGCCGCCAAGTTGGCCGAAGAACGGCTTGTTGAATTGCTCGTGCCTAGCCGCAAGAAAAACGGGGGTATGCAAAATCCTTTTGAAATGCTCTTCGGGGGGCAAAAGAACGCACAAGACGAACCGGACCAAGCTGAACTGGCAGAATTGAATCGGAAACGGTCCGATATTAAGGCGAGCCTCATCGCAGGCCATCTGGAAGAAGAGATGATCACAGTTGAGGTCACTGCGCAACAACCGTCGCTGTACGATGCCCTGCAAGGGTCCGGCATGGAACAGATGGGTGCCAATATGCAGGATGCGCTGTCTTCTTTGATGCCGAAGAAAACAGTGAACCGCAAGATGAAAGTGAAAGATGCCCGTAAAGTGCTGGAGGCGGAAGAGGCCGATAAATTGATTGACCAAGACGAAATCGCCCGGCACGCCGTCGAGCTGACCGAACAATCCGGCATGATCTTCATCGATGAAATCGATAAGATCGCAAGCCGCGGCGGAGCGGGTTCCTCGGCCGATGTGTCGAGGGAGGGCGTTCAGCGGGATATCCTTCCGATTGTGGAAGGTTCGTCCGTTTCGACGAAATACGGCACGGTAAAAACGGACTTCATCCTTTTCATCGCTGCTGGGGCATTCCATATTGCAAAGCCTTCGGACATCATCCCGGAATTGCAAGGGAGATTTCCAATCCGCGTAGAACTCGAAAAACTCTCGAAAGAGGATTTTACACGTATTTTGAAAGAGCCTGATTTCTCCTTGATTCGTCAATATGAAAAATTATTGGAGACGGAGAATGTCATTCTTGAATTTACGGACGACGCAATCGACCGGATTGCGGAGATCGCTTTCGAAGTGAATGATAATACCGAAAATATCGGGGCGAGGCGCTTACATACCATCCTGGAGAAGCTCCTCGAAGAATTGTCGTATGAAGCGGCAGACATCGGCCCTGCTACTATCAAGATTACCCCTGCATATGTCGATGGAAAGTTGGATAATATCGCAAAAGATAAAGATTTGTCACAATTTATCTTATAAAAAAGTCGAAACAGTTTATTTAATGATTGAAAACCTTTAGAATATTCTATAAACTAGACAACCTTAAGGAGGAAAATTAAAATGACTTTATTAGCAAAAACACGTGAAATCAATGCCATGTTGCAAGAGTCTGCAGGGAATCCGGTCAATTTTAAAGAAATGGCGGAAGAATTGAGCAAAGTGATCGAGTGCAACGCATTCATCGTGAGCCGCAGAGGTAAATTGTTGGGACTTCAAATTCATCAGCAAATCGAGAACGAACGCATGAAGAAAATGTTCCAAGAACGCCAGTTCCCGGAAGAGTATACGAACGGCCTTTTTGAAGTGCGGGAAACATCACCGAACCTTGATGTCTATAGCCAGCATAGCGTGTTCCCGAATGAAAACCGCGACCTATTCAAAGAAGGGCTCACGACCATCGTTCCAATCATCGGTGGAGGAGAACGCCTTGGTACGCTCATTTTGGCAAGACTGCAAGAAGAATTTACAGAGGACGACCTGATCCTTGCGGAGTACGGCGCCACAGTCGTCGGGATGGAAATCCTTAGAGAAAAAACGGAGCAAATCGAAATCGAGGCACGGAGCAAAGCGGTCGTTCAAATGGCAATCAATTCACTATCCTATAGTGAGCATGAAGCGATTGAGCATATTTTCAATGAATTGGACGGAAGCGAAGGTTTGCTCGTCGCATCCAAAATTGCGGATCGCGTTGGGATTACAAGATCGGTTATCGTCAATGCGTTGCGTAAACTGGAAAGTGCCGGCGTTATCGAATCCCGTTCGCTCGGTATGAAAGGTACTTATATTAAAGTATTGAACAGTAAATTCCTTGAAGAATTGGAAAAGCAAAAATCATAAAACTGCCCGGATTCGGCTAAGGCAGACCAACTGCCCAGCCGTTCTCTGAAAATAAATTACTTCTTCCTAATTAGAGGCCACTGAAAAACTCACTTTTTAATTTGCAAGGTACCCCGAAATCTAAAAAGACACCATCTCGTTCATTTTTTCGAACGAAATGGTGTCTTTTTCTTTGGTTTTTCTTACTTTGCTTCTTTCATTAAGGTTATGATTCGTTTGAGATTAACAGCGAAAATGGTCATGGCTCCCTGCATCTGCATGCCAAATAGACCCGTGGATGTGGCTACATCGTACCCGTGTCTTTGTTTTAATTCACTATTCTTCGCTTCGATCTTATAGCGGGATTTGGCTTTCATCTTAAACCCATCGCTATTTTGAAACGCTTCCTGCTCCTTGTGTTCTGTCGATTTTATCGAGATGGAATACGTTTTACTCTTGGCACCCTCTTTATAACAGCCCTCGCGGAGGGGACATACCTTACATTTTTCAATGTCAAAATAGTAAGTGTGCTTTTGGTTCTTTCCTTGGTTTTTCTTGCCTGTCCGCGCTTTGCGAATAGCCAAATGACCAGCTTTACACACATACATTACGGCATCCTTATTGAATTCAAATTCATCTTCTTTCGTGCGGCCACCATGTGTAATTTGGGGATTTAATTTCGATATCAATTCAAGCTCATTTTCTTTTGTGTAGAGGATATTATCTTTTTCCGAATAAGCGGTATCTCCGATTACCGTTTCAATCTCCATACCCGTTTTTTGGCTTTTTTCAATCAATTCTTGTAGATATTTACCGTCGCTTTTTTCACCAGTCGTCACAATTGCGGCGGTAATGAGTCGCTCATCGCTCATTGCGATATGTGTTTTATAGCCGAAGAAAGAGGAGTCAGCCGTTTTATGACCGACACGTGCGTCTGGATCTGTTGAGTAATTAAGCTGTTCTGTATAATCTTCGACTACTTCTTTTAACACATTTAATTTTTCCTGGACAGCTGGAATTCGGGCAATGTGAACTTCGCCTTCAACGACGGAGATGACCTTCCGACAGTAGGCAATTTCATCTGTCACTTCGTTAGAAGTGGTTTTAGGCGGGAATTTCTCTTTCATGGACTCATCGATTTGATAGACCGCTTTTCGTACATTTTTGGATTTCTCCATTAAAAATTCCTTGGGTGACTTTTGGTTGTATCGAGATTTTGTATGCGTCGCGTCCACGATGATGGTTTTACTTTTGATCAGATTTTCTTCCAGTGCGATCTCAACTGTTTTATCAATAAGCATGTCTACTAAACCTGCATCTTGAAGACGCAATTTACGGCATTTCGTTAATGAACTTGGATTGATGACGGGATCTTCCGGAGCCATGTCCAAGAAATACTTAAAGGACATGTCATATTTTGAACGTTCAACTACATCAACATCTGATAAGTCGAAGATTGACTTCAGCAGCAGATATTTAAACATGCGAATCGGAGGCACCGCGTTGCGGCCATTATCCAAGCAATATTTACTTTTCAACTCCTCGAGAATGAATGTGAAATCAACAAGTTCATTAATTTGACGCAGCATATTATCCTTTGGGACGACGATATCGTAAATTGCCATATATGGACTGAGGTTCAGAGATTCTTGATTGGAGATCATCAGGGACACCACCTGGATTTAATAGGTTGATTATACAATAAAAACGGCGATCCATTCCTCGATGAAAGGAATTGGATCGCTGTTTTTTTACTTTATATGCGGGTGAGTCCCGTTGATTGGAGTGCAGAGCGGCGACTCCTGTGGGATTAGCGGGACAGGTGAGACCCCGCAGGAGCGAAGCGACGAGGAGGCTCACCGCCCGCCCCACGGAAAGCGTCCGCTCGGAACGGAAATCAACAGTTATAGCATAAGACCTCTTAAGTGGACTTTTTCAGTGGCCTCCCTAATTAGGGGGAAGTTTTTTATTTCGAGAAATTTATACACATATATGAAAATTATATCCAATTGAGGTGTCGCTAAGGCAAACGGCCTAAAATACTGGTCAGATTATTTTTGCAATATCAATAAAAAGGCTATTTGGCACCATTAAAATTGTGCTATATTTCATAGACAAGGATTGACGAAATCCGCTACAATAGAGTTATGTGTTGAAAATGGAAGAATAATAGAAGATGAAAATATAATGCGAGAAATGATTTTGAAAGAGGTGTGTTTTTTTGAATATCTTCGGCTCATCGATATCGAATTTGGAGCGGGGGCTGGATTATTCAGCTACTAAAGCAAAGGCGATTTCACAAAATATCGCAAACGTGGACACCCCGAATTACAAAGCGAAAAATGTCAGCTTCAAAGAGATGTTGGCGAATGCAAAAATGGAAAATTTGCAAGCATACCGGACCGACGAGCGTCATATCCCTTTTCGCCAACAGGCTTCGCATCCGGGGGTCTTCAGCTATTCCAATTTCCGATACCGCCAAGACGGGAATGGTGTCGATATGGATAAGGAACAATCGGATCTTGCGGCGAACCAAATCTACTATAATGCTTTAATCGACAGAATGAATGGCAAATTTAATACATTGCAAAATGTGATTAAAGGAGGAGGACGTTAACGATGTCAATTTTCCATAGTTTAAATACGTCGGCTTCCGCATTGACTGCACAGAGGATGCGGATGGATGTTATTTCTTCCAATATGGCAAATATCGACACGACGCGCGGCCGGATGGTCGATGGTGAGTGGCAACCGTATCGCCGGAAGACTGTTACGTTCCAACCGCGGGAAGGCCAGTTTGCCACTATGCTGCAAGCCGCGATGGGGAGGTCGGTAAAAGGCTCGGCTGGATACGGAGTCACGATTTCCCGTATTAAGGAAGACACGGAAACACCATTCAAACTCGTATTCGATCCGACACATCCGGATGCCAATGAGGAGGGATATGTCTCCATGCCAAACGTCGACCCGCTAAGGGAGACGATCGACCTCTTATCGGCGACCCGTTCCTTTGAAGCGAATGTGACGGTAATGAATGCGAACAAAGCGATGCTCATGAAAGCACTTGAAATCGGAAAATAATATAAGGGGTTGACAAAATGGCTATACAGCCTTTATCCGCCATCAGTCCTGCAATTGGACAGGCGAGAATCGGGACTGGTGTCCAACCGACACCGTATGAAGCGCAGCAAAGTTTCGGGAACTACTTGAAAGCGGCCATCAACGAAGTGGATAAGAAACAGATCGAATCGGATAAAATGACGCAAAAGCTGGTGCTTGGCGGCGATGTGGAACTTCATGATGTCATGATCGCAGCACAAAAAGCTTCCGTTGCGTTAAATGCGACGATGGAAGTGCGTAACAAAGTAGTAGAAGCGTATCAGGAAATCATCCGGATGCCTGTCTAATCGGATATGTTGTTCTGAATACGTAAAGTGACCGGGGGATTAGAATGAATGAGAGATTAGCGAAAATCAGAGCGGATATACGTGAGTTCTGGTCAAGCCGTACGAAAAAACAAAAAATCACATATATCGGTTCTGCTTCAGCGGTCATCCTACTTGCTGCATTCCTGACGTTTTTCCTATCCAGGACGGAATTCGCACCGCTCTATTCGGATGTGCCCCGGACTGAAATTGGACGGATCAAAGAAGCTCTTGACAGCCAAGGGGTCCCGAACAAAGTGGCGCCCGGAGGCACATCCATCCTCGTGCCGAAGGAGCGTGTCGATGAACTGCTCGTGACCTTGGCAGTGGAAGGAATCCCGAGTTCCGGCACACCGAATTATTCCTTTTTCACAGAAAATGCAAGCTTTGGAATGACGGATAATGAATTCAATATGGCAAAGCTCTCCACGATGCAAAATGAACTTGCGAACCTGATCAAAGGGGTCGAAGGCGTAAAAGATGCCAAAGTGATGATCACTTTGCCGAACGAAAGCGTCTTTTTGAATGACAGCGTCCAGCAGGCGAGTGCGTCCATCGTATTGAATACCGATCCGGGACATCAGTTCACGGAGCCGCAAGTCAGGGCGTTATACACACTTGTATCAAAAAGCCTCCCGAATCTGTCGACAGACGACATCGTCATCATGAATCAGTACTCCGAATATTACGATCTGAAGGACGACACGAATTCATACGGGACAAGCGTGACCGATCAAATTGCCATCAAGAAGACAATCGAACGCGATTTGCAGCGACAACTGCAGTCCATGCTCGGAACGATGATGGGCCATGACAAAGTGCTCGTCTCCGTCACGACGGATATTGATTTCCATTTGGAGAACAGGGAAGAGAATCTAGTGACGCCGGTGGATGAAGAGAGCATGGAAGGGATTGCGCTCAGCGTCCAACGGATTACGGAATCATTCACTGGCACCGGTGCAGGAGCAGGCGGTACACCGGAAGCGGAGGACCCGACGGATAACCGGACAGGCTTCGTCGAAGGTACTTTCGGGAATGGTGATTATGAGAGGATCGAAGAGACGGTCAATAACGAAGTCAACCGGATCCGTAAAGAAATTGTCGAAAGTCCGTATAAAATCCGGGATATCGGGATCCAAGTGGTGGTCGATTCCGATCCGGCATCAATGGCGCCTGGATTGCAAGGCAATATCGAACAACTTCTATCCACAGTTGTGCGCACATCCTTGGACAAAGTGGCCGCCGGCGATTTGACGGAAGAGGCCATCAACGACAAAATCTTCGTCTCCGCTCAACCATTTGAAGGGAAACCGGATCTGACGACTGACTCGCAGCCGATCAACATACCGTGGTGGGTCTATGTAATCGGTGCAGCTCTACTGCTCGTCATCGGAATTCTCGTATTCGCGTACTTCCGTAAACGACGGAGAGAAAGAGAAATGGAAGAAGAACTGGTCTTTGAAGAACAACAAGCCGCCATCGAGGTGGACGATATCAATACCGAGGTGGAAACGGAAGGGACCCTTCGACGGAAGCAACTTGAAAAAATGGCGAAAGAGAAACCGGAAGAGTTTGCCAAACTATTACGCACATGGATAGCCGAGGAATGACGGAGGGATGAAGAGTGGTTAAGAGAGAAAAAGGGATGACAGGGAAACAAAAAGCGGCACTCCTGCTCATTTCCCTCGGCCCGGAAGTTTCAGCGGCAGTCTATAAGCATTTGAATGAAGACGAGATCGAACGGTTGACGCTCGAGATTTCCAGCGTCAAAAAAGTGGAGTCATCCGTGAAGGAAGAGATCATCGAAGAATTCCACAACATCGCCTTGGCGCAGGATTATATTTCCCAAGGCGGGATCGGCTACGCGAAGACCGTATTGGAAAAGGCGCTCGGCAAAGACCATGCACAAGCGATCATCAATCGCCTCACTTCGTCCTTGCAAGTACGGCCGTTCGACTTCGCTCGCAGGGCGGACCCTGGACAGATTCTGAACTTTATCCAGAACGAGCATCCACAGACAATCGCGTTGATCCTTTCCTATTTGGAAGCGGAACAGGCCGGGATGATCCTGTCCTCCTTGCCGCAGGAAGTCCAAGCGGACATCGCCAAACGGATTGCGACAATGGATTCGACATCACCGGAAGTGATCAGCGAAATCGAGGCGGTGCTGGAACGGAAACTATCTTCGACCGTGACACAGGACTTTACGGAAACCGGCGGAGTCGATGCGGTTGTCCAAGTGTTGAATGGTGTCGACAGGACGACGGAGAAAACGATCCTCGACGCATTGGAAATCCAAGACCCAGAACTCGCGGAAGAGATCCGCAAGCGGATGTTCGTATTCGAAGACATCGTTACGCTTGATAATCGTTCGATCCAGCGCATTATCCGTGATTGTGAAAATGAAGATTTGATCCTCTCATTGAAAGTTTCCAGCGAGGAAGTGAAGGAAGTCCTCTTCCGGAATATGTCTTCCCGGATGGCGGAATCTTTCCAAGAGGAAATGGAAATCATGGGACCAGTCCGGCTTCGCGATGTGGAAGAGGCGCAATCCCGTATTGTCGGCGTGATCAGAAGACTGGAAGATTCGGGTGAAATCATCATTGCACGTGGTGGAGGAGATGACATCATTGTCTAAAGTGTATCGCTCCCATCGTACCGTTTCGGTAGAAGGCCGGACGAGAAAAATCGGCATCCGCAGTTTCGAACTGCCGCAAGAGATAGGGAACGAGGAGACTTTGTCACTCGATGCCGTCTTGGCGGAACGCGACAGGCTGCTGGAAACTGCGAATCATTCCATAGCCCAAGAGAAGGCCGCTATCGAGAGAATGAGACAAACCGCCACTGACGACATCGCGGCTATGCAGGCTGCATGGGTAGAGGAAAAGCGAGCGCTTGAACAACAGGCCTATGAAGAAGGGTTTCAAGCCGGTTTCACGGAAGGTAGGGAAAAAGCGCTAGCCGACATGGCATCTTCCGTGGAATTGGCCAATGAAACGACCGAACTATCTTATAAAAATGCCAATAAATATCTCAACAGCCAAGAGCGGGTCATCTTAGACCTAGCCATCCGCTCCGCAGAACGGATCATCGGGAAAATGATAGAAGAAAATGAGGATACGTACTTGGATATCGTCAGAAGGGCACTGAAAGAAGCGAGGGAATCGAAAGAAGTGAAGCTTTATGTTTCGCTCGATTATTATGGGCTTGTATCGGACAATCGTGCGGAATTGGCTTCGATCTTCCCTCCTGATATCCCGTTTCTCATTTTCGCGAATGATGATTTCGAAGCGACGGAGTGCATTATCGAGACGAATCGAGGAAGAATTGTCGTCAGTGTTGATGAACAGCTGAATGAATTAAGGGAGAAACTCGTCGAAATCATGGAAAGTGGTGATTGACGATGAAAAAGGCGGAACAGTTAACCGAGTTCATTCCGAAGGTGAAAACTTTCAAAAAGTTTGGGCGGGTCATCCGTGTCGTCGGGCTGATGATCGAATCGCAAGGCCCGGAAAGCTCGATCGGCGATGTATGCCGGATCCACTTGAACCGTGCAGGAGCCAAAGATGCCGTCATTTTAGCGGAAGTGGTCGGTTTCAGGGAAGAGATTGTCATTTTGATGCCATACACGGACATTCGTGACATCTCAAGCGGTTGTCTTGTGGAAGGTTCCGGAAAGCCGCTTGAAGTGAAAGTGGGTATGAACCTCGTCGGGCAAGTTTTGGACTCGATGGGCAGGCCGATCGACGGCCACCCCTTGCCGAAGGGGTTGACATCCGTACGCACCGAGCACGATCCGCCAAACGCTTTGACCCGGCCGCCGATCAATGACAAGCTGGCAGTCGGCGTGAAAGCGATCGATGCGATGCTGACTGTCGGAAACGGCCAGAGGGTCGGAATTTTCGCCGGCTCGGGGGTCGGAAAAAGTACGCTGCTTGGCATGATCGCGCGCAACACGACCGCTGACCTGAACGTCATCGCTCTAATTGGGGAGCGGGGTCGGGAGGTCCGGGAATTCATTGACCGCGACTTAGGTCCGGAGGGGATGAAGCGGACGATTGTCGTGGCGGCGACATCCGACCAACCGGCGCTCATGCGTATCAAAGGCGCCTTCACCGCAACAGCCATCGCCGAATATTTTCGCGATAAAGGCATGAACGTCATGCTGATGATGGACTCCGTCACCCGGGTTGCCATGGCCCAGCGGGAAATCGGATTGGCTGTCGGGGAACCGCCCGCAACACGCGGCTATACGCCATCCGTTTTCTCCATACTGCCAAAACTGCTGGAGAGGACCGGGACAAATGAACAGGGAGCCATTACAGCGTTCTATACCGTGCTCGTCGACGGCGATGATATGAATGAGCCGATCGCGGATGCGGTGCGTGGGATCTTGGACGGCCATATCGTGCTGGACCGGACATTGGCGAATAAAGGGCAATACCCGGCCATCAATGTCCTGAAAAGTGTCAGCCGGCTCATGAACCATATCGCCAGTCACGAGCATGTCCAGTCCGCGGAAAAATTGAGGGAACTCTACTATACGTATAATAAATCGGAAGACTTGATCAACATCGGCGCCTACAAGCGAGGCACTTCCAAAGAGATTGACCAAGCGATCGACTATGAGCCGCTCATCACCGGCTTTCTGAAACAGAGCTATAAAGATAATATTTCAATGGAAGAAAGCATTGAAGAACTGATTGCACTTGCATCGGGAGGCGGTAAACCGTGAGACCGTATCAGTACCGTTTTGAAAAGGTACTAACCTACCGGGAACAGCAAAAGAACGAGACGGAAAGTGCCTATAAAGAATCGGTCCGGCAGTTCGAGCAAGTGGCGACAAAGTTATATGAACTGCTGAAAAAGAAAGAGAACGTCGTCGAGGAGCAGCAGGAAAAAATGATGACCGGCTTCTCCATCGACAAGATGCATCATTATGCCCGTTTCATCGAAAGCATGGAAAATAAGATCGCTTCGATGCAGCAGGAAGTCGTCCAAGCTCGAGTCAAGATGAATTGGTATGAAGAGAAACTTCTCGAGAAGACGCTCGAAGTCCGGAAGTTCGAGAAAATGAAGGAAAAGGATCGGGAACATTATCGCGCCGAGATGGAGCATTTGGAAGCGATGCAGCTCGATGAATTATCGACGCTGAAGTACTGCAAAAAGGAAAACGGGTGGTAACGTGGCGAAAAGAAAGAAAGAGACAACTGGATTATCCGGAGGCAGCCCGGAGAAGAAAACGGGGATCTTCCAAGTCCTGTTACTGTGGTTTATCATACCTCTCCTATTTGCGGCAGCGGTAGTCCTGATCATCGCAAAATTCGCGGATGTCAACGTCTTCGACAAGGCAAAAGAGTGGTCTGCGCAAATCCCCTTGATCAGTAAGGATGCGGAGGATGAAGAGGCGGCAGACGGTGACCAGTTGCTGGAAGACCGCGTCGTCTCTCTCCAAGCGGAAATCCAGGAGAAGGAAGCACAGCTCTTCAGCTTGCAAGAAGATCTCGATAAATCCAACACGGAAAAAGAACAATTAGTAGCGGAGCAGGAAAAGCTGTTAGATGAAATTGCGGCTTTGGTACGTGAGAAAGACGACACAAAACGCAGTTTCAAAGAAGTCGTTTCAACCTTTGAGAAGATGTCCGCCAAAGCGGCAGCGCCGGTCATAACAAAAATGAGCGATGCGGAAGCAATTCGCATTCTAACTAGCTTGAAACCTGATACACTTGCACCGATATTAGAAAAGATGGAGCCGGCGGATGCTGCAAAATATACATCCATGATGACGGACTCCACAATGGAAGAGTGATGGATAAAAGTGGTATAATATATGTCGAAAGGTGGTGAAAAGGTGAACATAAGCGTAATCCAAACGATGGCAAGTATGAATGTAGGCAATACCCCGCAAGTTGGAAAGTCAGTCGGTACAGCCGCAAGTGGCACCGCAAATTCATTCGGTTCCGTATTCGGCAGCTTGGCAGCAAATACTCCGGTGGCCGTACCCCCCGTTCCTACTCAATCTGGAAATCAGATTCCGGATGAAGCAGTCTTAGCAATCTTCAATGCCACATCAGTAGAGGCGTTGGGACAGGCTTTGCAGGCAGTTGTGGGGTATGGCGGGAATAAAGATGGAGAAACGGTACTTCCACAAGTCATCAGTGCTGAAACGCAGAAGAATATCGATCCGATAATACTTAATCCAGAAATGACAATCGATGTACCGGTTGCAGAATCGGAAACGAATCAGAAGCCATTGATGACTGCTGAAGAATTAATCCCTTTCATCCAGCACAGCAGCTTGAGCGATATCGCAGAAGCAATTGGCATTCAATCCGAACAATTCGTCGAGAACCTGCAAGCTTTATTAAAAAAGGCGAATATCAGTGAGACGGAGCTCGAAAAATTGAGTTCAGAGACCGGGGATTTATGGCAAATGATCAACATTGTCGACAAAGTGGCGCCACAGTTCTTTGAGCAATTATCCGACGCACTTAGTGGAAAAGGAGAAATTCCGAAACAGCAGGCAGTCGAACTGCTGGCTATGCTGAAAGCCGTCACATTACTTGCTCCAAAAACGGATTTAATCCTAAAGCAGGAACAACAACTATTTTCACTTGAAAATTATCTGAATTTGGCCGGCGAACGTTTCGAAAATGTTCTAAATTCGAATACAACTAATAAGAATAGCATGGTACAATTAGTCGATGGCAGACAGGGATTCCGATTTAATCCCACAACGACAACGAACCAACCGATGACGGACAGTGGGAATGAAGACTCGAATGCCGGACAATCGGATGTGAGAAAAGAATCAGCCCAGTCAGCAATCAGCAATGGCCATGCACCATTGGCCGCAAAAGGAGAGTTCAAGATCACCGAGCTGACGAATAGCGGTACCAATCGCAGCGAGACTTTGCTCCGAGAAATGCAGGCGATCATGAAAAGAGCGAACTTCGGCCAGGTCGGCGGGACGAATCGCCTACTTATTAAGCTGTATCCGGAGCATCTGGGACAGGTCCGGATTGAATTGTTGGAAACGAACGGCATCATGACTGCACGGATTCTAGCATCAACTGCGCTAGGAAAAGAGATGCTCGATAGTCAGCAAGCCCAATTACGACAAGCATTCGCCCAGCAGAATATCCAATTGGATCGACTTGATATATCACAGACAATCCAGGAATCCAACCGGGGGGAACGTGACCAGAACGCGTTCAACGGACAGTTCAAACGAGAGCAGCAACAGTCGGAGGAGCAACAACAGCAATCCGGCGAAGATGAGATGTCATTCCAGGAATTCATGATTGAACTGGAGGTATAGAAATGGCAACAATCGATGGACAATCACCGATTACAAGTGAGATGTATTTAATCAATAAAAAGCGGGATGAAAGACAAACGGGCCAAGGGACGCTCGGGAAAGATGACTTCATGAAACTGCTCATCGCCCAATTGCAAAACCAGGATCCTACCAATCCCATGAAAGATAATGAGTTTATCGCGCAAATGGCACAGTTCTCTGCGCTGGAACAAACTATGAACCTAACGAAAGCTTTCGAGAAATTTGCAGAAGCGCAAAACCAATCACAGTTGATCCAATATAGCCAATTTGTTGGCAAAGGTGTTAAATGGCATGAAATTACAGAAGAGACAGGCGAAGATGGCAAACCGGTCATCAATGAAGGCAATGGAACCATTGCATCTATAAAATTCGTCAACGGCTCGCCAATCTTCACAATGCAGGACGGCAAGGAGTTGACACCTGGCAATATTTCCGAAATCCTATCCAGCTCCTCGGGCGGCTCATCGAACAGTTTAGTGGAAGCGAGCATGCTCATCGGCAAAAAAGTCGGGTATATGGATGGAAACGAAGAAATGACAGGGACCGTCACTTCCGTATCCAATAAGGAAGGAAAACTTCAATATATCCTGGAAGACGGGACACGTATTGACGAGAACAGCTTTACATCCATCAGCCAATAAGGAAACAGGAGTGATCGTATGGATAAATTGAACATCCATCGCATTCCATCGCAACCGCTCATCCGCCACGGAAAACCGATGCAACCAGTCCAAAGCCCGAAGCAATCGTTCCTCGAACATTTGAACGAAGCGGTGCAGCCGGCTGAATTGAAAATCAGCAAGCATGCAACCGAACGTTTGAATGAACGGAACATCCACATCACGGATGCCGAATGGGCGCACATCACAGACAAGGTCAACGAGGCAAAACGGAAGGGAATCAAAGAATCGCTCGTCTTGATGGACCAAGCCGCACTCATCGTCAGTGCCAAAAACTCTACCGTCATCACAGCGATGGATCGCATGGAAGCGAAAGACCAACTATTCACCAACATCGACGGCACAATTGTGCTCAGTTAATCAAAATGGCAGGACCTCCGAATGAGGATGCCATCGTATGGCCGACTGATTGAGGCTATACATTTTATAATCCGAGAGGGGAAAAACAAACATGCTACGCTCAATGTACTCAGGAATCTCAGGTTTGAAAAACTTCCAAACAAAATTAGATGTCATCGGGAACAATATTGCGAATGTTAATACTTATGGGTTTAAAAAGGGTAGAACAATTTTTAAAGATCTATATTCGCAAACTGTAGCGGGTGCCTCTGCAGGCACGGAAAATAGAGGCGGAGTAAACCCTAAACAAGTCGGATTGGGAGCGCAATTGGCATCAATTGATACAATCCATACTGCCGGTTCTACACAATTTACAGGAAATACATTGGACCTTGCTATTGAAGGGGACGGTTACTTTAGAGTTCAAGACGGCGAGGATGAGGATGACGCACTATTCACTAGAGCTGGGAACTTTTATTTGGTAGAGGATCCTGATGATGACTCGCAGGCAATTATAGTTGATGGAGATGGTAGATTCTTACTTGACACAGAGGGTGAAATGATTATTGTACCACTAAACGCTACTAATTTATCTGTCGGACAAAATGGTGCAGTTAACTATGTAGCGGCAGGCGAGTTAAATGAAGACCCTCAAATTATTTCATTGGTCAAGTTTAACAACCCTGGAGGACTTGAGAAAGTTGGCGGCAACTTATATAGAGTATCAGCTAACTCAGGCGAGCCATTAATTGGTGACCCGCTAGGAGAAGATGGACACGGCGCCATCAAATCTGGTTCCCTAGAAATGTCCAACGTCGACCTAGCTGAAGAATTCACCGAAATGATCGTCGCACAACGTGGTTTCCAAGCGAACACTCGTATTATCACAACTTCGGATGAAATCCTGCAGGAACTAGTAAACTTGAAACGTTGATTTAACGTTCTCCTAGGGTGCCAGGTTCTCACACAATTTGCGGTTTTTGAATTGTGAGAGAACCTGGCAGCCCGTGATAGGATTCCGTACCCGGGATGCCAGGTACAGCCACAATTCGCACAGACCGCAAATGGTGTCTGTAGCCAGGCACCCTGGAGAGTTCCGGTAGCATGTGCAAGCACTACTCACGTGAGCTTAATAGGAAACTAGGATTGGAGCGGAAGGCGGCGACTCCTGCGGGAAAAGCGTGAGCCTTGAGACCCCGCAGGAGCGTTAGCGACGAGGAGGCTCAAGCCACGCCCGCGGAAAGCGTCCGCCTGAAGCGGAAATCTGGTGATAGAAGTTCCATCCCTATACCATACAAGTACCACCCAAAAAGGAGGGTCGGGCCGGCTCTTGTGCCCGGCCCCTTACATATGATTCAAGTGACACGCCTCAACGGCACGACGTTCACATTGAACGCATTGTACATAGAAAAGGTCGAGACGTTTCCGGATACGACCATCACCCTGACGACGGGGGCCAAATACGTCGTCCTCGATACGGCTGCAGACGTCAACAGCCGGATCATCGAATTTTATAGAGCGGTCCAGCTGTTGTCGAATCCGCATATCCGAGGTGACCAAGATGAAGAATAAAGTGTTGACCATATCTCTTATCATTCTAGTTTGTATAACGTTGATCGGTGTGGTGGCTCTCATTCTCGTCATGCAATTGAAAGACGACGGAATTAAAAAAGAGCCGACCATCGATGAAATTATCGAAGCTTCCGTCGATGTTCCCGAGATCACAACCAATCTGGGAGGCCGGCAATTCATCCGCATTTCGTTGAAAATCCAGACGGACAATAAAAAAGCTGCGGAAGAATTGACGAAACGTGAATTCCAAGTGAAGAACCTCGTCATCCAGGAACTGTCCGAGATGACTTCGCAAGATTTGGAAGGAAAAGCAGGGAAACGGACCTTTGAAGATGCGTTGAAATCCCAGCTGAATCCGCTTATGCAGGAAGGCGAAGTGCAAAAAGTGTATATCACTTCGTATATCATTCAATAACGTTGTGCCCTGACACTACAACCGGGAGGTGGCCATATGTCCGGGGATATTTTATCCCAAAATGAGATTGACGCGCTGTTGTCCGCGTTGTCTACAGGGGAAATGTCAGCAGAAGAGATGAAGAAAGAAGAAGAGACCCGGAAGGTCAAGGTGTATGATTTCAAACGCGCCCTCCGGTTTTCGAAAGACCAGATCCGCAGCTTGACGCGGATCCATGAAAATTTTGCCCGCTTGCTGACGACATACTTTTCGGCCCAACTGCGGACGTATATTCAGATTACTGTCGCTTCCGCCGATCAGATCCCATTCGAAGAGTTCATTCGCTCCATCCCGAATATGACGTTGATCAATATCTTCGAGGTTCCGCCGCTTGACGGCAATATCCTAATGGAAGTGAACCCGAATATCGCGTATTCGATGTTGGAACGCCTGATGGGCGGCGTCGGCGAGAGTCCCGGAAAAGGGGAAAATCTGACCGAGATCGAGACGAAGATTATGACGAACCTGTTTGAACGATCATTTGATAATTACCGGGAAGCCTGGTCAAGCATCATTGATATGGATCCATTCCTCGCTGACATGGAAATGAATCCGCAATTCTTGCAAATGATTTCACCGAACGAAACCGTCGTTGTCATTTCATTCAATATCGTTATCGGAGAATCTAGCGGGATGATCAATATTTGTATTCCGCATGTCGTCTTGGAACCGATTGTGCCGAATCTGTCCGTCCGCTACTGGATGCAATCCAATATTAAAGAACCGACACAGGAACAGAGCGAAAAACTGCAATACCGTTTGAAACGGGCTCCGTTGCCGGTCGTCGCGGAATTGGGGAGAGGCCAAATGACGATTGAAGAATTCCTTTATCTCCAAGCCGGTGATGTCATATCACTTGACCGGAAAATTGATGAACCGCTCATCGTAAAAGTCGGCGATCTGCCGAAATTCAAAGCCCAGCCGGGACATTTCAAAAACCGGATGGCGATTCAAATTATTGAGACCATGACTGGAGGGGACGAAGATGATGAGTGATAATATCCTTTCACAGGAAGAAATCGAAGCGCTGTTGCGTGGAGAGCCGATACAAAGTGAAGCGGATGCTGCCCCGTCCCCTGATCGTATCGAAACATCCGATTATTTGGATGAGATGGAGCAGGATGCTTTAGGGGAAATAGGGAATATCTCCTTCGGCAGCTCCGCCACTGCTTTGTCCGCATTGCTTGGACAAAAAGTGGACATCACGACACCGACCATCAGTGTCGTAGCGCGCGATAATTTGGATGATGAATTCATCCATCCGTACGTCGCGATCAAAGTCGAATATACAGCTGGACTGAGCGGAGTCAATCTGCTTGTTATCAAACAAAGTGACGCCGCGATTATTGCAGACCTCATGCTTGGCGGAGATGGCCTGAATCCGGATGAATCTCTCGGTGAAATCCACTTGAGTGCCGTCCAGGAAGCGATGAACCAGATGATGGGTTCTGCGGCGACGTCGATGTCGACCGTGTTCAATAAGAAAGTCGATATTTCGCCTCCGTCCATTGATTTAATGGACATTCAATTGGAAAAAGGGACTGAAAATATCCCACAGGAAGATTTGTTGATCAAAGTCTCCTTCACCTTAAAAGTGGGTGACTTGATCGACTCGAACATTATGCAACTCCTTCCGTTGCCATTCGGAAAGAGTTTGGTCGCCTCGCTCGTAGGCGGGGAAGCCGAGGAGGAAACGGCTGCGGTTGCCGAAATGGCACCGCCGCCAGCACCGCCTGCTCCACCAACGGCACCACAACAACAGGCACCGCCTCCTAATCAGGAGCCTTTCCCATCAGCACCTGGATCTGGACAAGCACCGCCACAACAGCCGGCATACGATCCGTCGTTCGCGCAAGCGCCGCCGATGCGCCAACAGCCGCCAGTCCATGTACAACAGGCCCAGTTTGCCAGTTTTGACAGTCCTTCCTTGAGCCAAGGAGAGTCCAATAACTTGAACATGTTGCTGGATATCCCTTTGCAAGTGACAGTAGAACTGGGACGGACGAAGCGCTCGGTCAAAGATATTTTGGAAATGTCGAGCGGTTCGATCATTGAGCTCGATAAACTGGCCGGTGAACCGGTGGATATTCTAGTGAACAATCGCCATATTGCCAGAGGGGAAGTCGTTGTCATCGACGAAAACTTCGGCGTGCGGATTACGGATATTTTAAGTCAAGCGGAACGTTTGAATAACTTACGATAAATAGCGGGGGGAAACGAGAATGAGTAAACGCATTTTAATTGTGGATGATGCAGCTTTCATGAGAATGATGATCAAAGATATCTTGACGAAAAACAATTTCGAAGTAGTCGGGGAAGCGGCTGACGGAGCGCAGGCAGTGGAAAAATATATGGATCTGAAGCCTGATCTAGTGACGATGGATATTACGATGCCTGAGATGGACGGCATTGCCGCATTGAAAGCGATCAAAGAGAAAGACCCATCAGCAACGATCATCATGTGTTCCGCGATGGGGCAACAAGCGATGGTCATCGATGCCATCCAAGCGGGGGCGAAAGATTTCATCGTCAAGCCTTTCCAAGCGGATCGGGTTGTCGAAGCCATTCAAAAAGCATTAGGTTAATGGGTGTATGAAATCGATGTTAGTTCGAAAATTAGGGTTCGCCATTTTCCTAGTCGCCACTTTGATGGCTTCTTTCCCCGCCGTTCTCATTCATGCTGAAACGGATCCGAATACGACCGTTTCAGATTATTTTGATCCAGACTCCGGGGAAGAGCAACAAGTGGATATGAATAATGAAGAGCCAGCTGCCGACCGTACGGAAGACGGGGCAGCTGTCCGTTTATCTGCGTGGGAATACATAAAAACCTTTTTTGCCCTGTTACTTGTTGTTGGCTTACTGTTCGCCCTGTTAAAATTCATGAATCGGAAAAACCGGATGTACGATAAAACGAGATTGATGAAAAATCTTGGAGGCATTTCCCTGGGACAGCAGAAATCGATCCAGCTCGTCGTAGTCGGAGAATCCTATTACCTAATCGGCGTCGGAGAGGATATCCGCTTGCTCAAAGAAATCACCGATCCCGATGAGATCGAGCACCTGATTGCATTTTACGAGGCTGGGACGAACGATGCCGCTTCAGGCATTCTCCAAAACATATTGGACAAAGTGGCTGGTAAGAAGCCGGCTGAACCAGAACAAGGATCTGTGGTCGAAGCCGATTTCAGTGACCAGTTCAAAGCAAGATTGGATGAAATGAAAGAAGAAAGGAAACGGCAGATTCGCCGGTTGACAGAAAAGGAGCGTCCTCCAGATGTATAATTTCGTACAGTTCTTTTCGGACAGTGATCCGACGAACGTTTCTACATCCATCAAATTGATGCTTCTGTTGACAGTCCTTTCTCTGGCACCTGCCATCCTGATCCTGATGACATCTTTTGCTCGGATTGTCATTGTCCTATCCTTCGTCCGGACCGCACTCGCGACCCAGCAGATGCCGCCGAACCAAGTACTGGTCGGGTTGGCCCTGTTCTTGACGTTTTTCATCATGGCGCCGACATTCCAAGAAGTGAATGAAACGGCTTTGTCGCCATTATTCGCTGAAGAAATCACGCTGGAAGAGGCGTATGAAAACGCCAGCCTTCCTTTCAAGCAATTCATGAGCCAGCATACACGTCAGAAGGACTTGGAATTATTTTTACGTTATAACGAGGCGGAACGGCCGGAGAGCTTGGAAGATATTCCATTAACTATGCTTGTTCCGGCGTTCGCATTAAGTGAACTAAAAACGGCGTTCCAAATGGGCTTCATGATTTTCATTCCGTTCCTTGTCATTGATATGATCGTGGCAAGTATTCTCATGTCGATGGGGATGATGATGTTGCCGCCTGTCATGATTTCCTTGCCGTTTAAAATATTGCTGTTCGTATTAGTCGATGGTTGGTATTTGATCATCAAATCGTTGCTGCAAGGGTTTTAGCTAGAGTTCGATAGTATCTAAGAGATAGGAGAGATCGGAAATGTCGGGAGAATTGGTCATCGCAATTGCAGAACGCGCTATTTGGGTCATCCTCCTCACTTCCGGGCCTCTTCTGGTCGTAGCGCTCGTAACCGGACTTGCTGTCAGTATTTTCCAGGCGACGACCCAGATCCAGGAGCAGACGTTGGCCTTTGTTCCGAAAATCGTCGCAGTGCTTGTCGGCATCGTGTTTTTCGGTCCGTGGATGTTATCCCATGTGACGACATTCGCAGCGGACATCTTTGATAATCTAGTACGGTATATCGGGTGATTGAATGGATGAACTAGTACCTTCAATTGCCACTTATCTGCTTGTTTTGACACGTGTCACCGCATTTTTCGTCACGCTTCCACTATTTTCGTATCGTGCCATCCCGACGACGCAGCGGATCATCTTCGGTGCATTGCTTGCTTGGACGCTCGTCTACACGGTCGATGTGCCGGGATTGGAAATTGACGGGACGTATTTGTTGTTGGTCATCAAGGAAGCGATGGTCGGCTTGTTTATCGGTATCATTGCTTACATCATCATGGCTGCTATCCAGATTGCCGGGGGCTTCATTGATTTTCAGATGGGTTTTGCCATCGCGAACGTCATTGATCCGCAGACGGGTGCGCAATCTCCGCTCCTCGGTCAATTTTTCAACGCGCTTGCCATTTTATTATTGCTTGCTTTGAACGGCCATCATATGTTGCTGGACGGGATTTTCTACAGTTACCGCTTTTTGCCGATCGACCAATTATGGCCTGCCTTCGGCGATGGTCGGACAGCGGAATATGTCGTCAAGACTTTTGCCGCATCGTTTGCCATTGCGTTCCAGATGGCCATCCCGATTGTCGCTACGTTATTCCTCGTCGATCTCGCCTTGGGGATCACCGCTAGGACTGTCCCGCAATTGAATATTTTCGTTGTCGGGTTTCCTATTAAAATCGGTGTCAGTTTCCTCGTCCTATTCGTCATGATGAATGTCATGGTGGCGGTGATGAAAAAACTCTTTGACATGATGATTGTCAGCATGCGGGATTTGATGGTCATTTTAGGGGGTGGCTGAATTGATGTTACGACTTGATCTCCAGTTTTTTGCAGGAGAGAAGACAGAAAAGGCCACTCCGAAAAAGCGGCAGGACTCTCGGAAGAAAGGGCAAGTTTTAAAAAGTCAGGACGTTACGAGTGCGATTGTCCTCCTCTCCGTGTTCCTTTTCCTGTTTTTCGCGGCAGGATTCATGAGGGACCGCTTTTTCATGTTTTTCGACAAAGCGTTCATTGAGTACGTCCCCTTACATCAGTCGCTGGATATCGATCGGACGATGTTGATATATATCGAGATTGTGAAAGAGATGGCCATCATCCTTCTACCTGTCATGCTGATCGCGGTTGTCGCCGGTGTCGTGGGGAACTTGATCCAATTCGGAATCTTGTTCACTGCGGAACCGTTGAAGTTTGATTTGAAGAAAATCGATCCGATCAAGGGTTTCAAACGGATCTTCTCCGTCCGGGCCCTTGTCGAATTAATGAAATCCATCTTGAAAATTTCGTTTATCGGTTCTGTCACGACCATAATCCTCCTCACGAATTTGAATAAAGTATTGGATCTGGCATTCAAGCATCCGTGGTACACGATGGCGACGGTTGGACAAATTGCTGCCATCATGGGGATTGCCGCTTCGTTCGTGTTACTGTTCATCGCAATCCTCGATTTTCTTTATCAGAAATACGATTACGAAAAGAATTTGCGGATGTCGAAGCAGGACATTAAAGATGAACATAAGAACATGGAAGGGGATCCGCTTATCAAATCCCGGATTAAGCAGCGTCAACGGGAAATGGCGATGCGGCGGATGATGCAGGAAGTTCCCCATGCTGATGTCGTCATTACGAACCCGACCCACTATGCCATTGCCCTGAAATATGAAGATGGGGAGATGGACGCCCCGGTCGTCGTTGCGAAAGGCGTCGACTTCGTGGCGCAGAAGATCAAGATGATCGCCAAGGAACATGATGTGGTCATGGTGGAGAATCGTCCGCTGGCCAGGTCATTGTATGACGACGTCGAACTCGGCGGCCGGATTCCCGAGTCGTTGTTTAAAGCGGTCGCGGAAGTTTTGGCGTATGTATACCGGATTCAGCGGAAGATTTAGTTTCTATATAAAACGAACTTAAGAAATGGACGAAAGCAACAACCCGTTGCTTTCCGTTCCAGGCGGACGCTTTCCGCGGGGCGCGGGTGAGCCAATCGAACAGCGAAGGGTTCGATTTGCCGTATTTCTGCGCACTTTGCAGAAATTAAGGCATCCTACATTTCCCAACTACATGTTTTAGGGGAACAAAGGCTGCTGCCAAACGCTTCGCTTTTTGGCGCAAAAGCCGTTCTCCGTAACGGCTTTTCCTGCGGGGTCTCACCATTCGCGCTTCACCCCGCAGGAGTCGCCGCCTTCCACTCCAAGCAACTCGAGTTAACAAGGGCGAATCATTTGTTCGTTCTATATATATTTAATTTTTTAATTAGAGATTGCTGAACAACTTATAATCCCATATAAATAAAGGGTTTGACGCCTTTTTTGTCGAAACAGGTGCATACCGAAAAAATAAAACTCACTAATACACTGCACAGGAGGACATGTCATGTATGAACACAACGCCAAACAAATGATCCTGCCACACGAATTCTTTTTGCCGTTCGGAGGGCACTTGAACCCGGATAACCGTTGGGTTCGCATGGCTTCTGTCATTCCTTGGGCCGACCTGGAGGAAGCGTATCTCGAGTCACTCGGCGACCCCAATCAGGGGAGTAAGGCGTACACCGTGCAGCTTGCACTTGGAGCGCTGATCATCAAGGAACGTCTCCGATTGAGTGATGGAGAAACCGTAGAAGCGATTACTGAAAACCCCTATATGCAATATTTCATCGGGCTTCCCGCTTTTCAGGAAACCCCGCCGTTCCATGCCTCTTCACTGACCCATTTCCGGAAGCGTTTTAACGCGGATCTGGTGAATCAAGTGAACGAATCCATCACAGCGGCACATCGGAAACCGGCGAACCCCAAGGATTCGGATGGTCCGGATGACGATGAGCCGAGGGGCGGGAGCGGAAGCCCGGCAGCGAAACCGGAGGCCCGGCGTCCCGAAGAATCAGCCCCCATCTACAAACAAGGAAAACTACTGATCGATGCCACCTGCGCCCCTTCCGATATTGCGTATCCGACGGATATCGGTCTCTTGAATCAGGCAAGGGAAAAGCTCGAAACGATGATTGATCGGTTGCATGCGAAACGGGGCCATGGGTCCAAAAAACCGCGTACCTACCGCCGGAAAGCCCGGAAGGAATACCTTGCCTTGTCCAAGCAGCGAAAACCCGGCTACGAAAAGATCCAGGCTTGCCTGAAGGGACAGCTTTCCTATGTTCGTCGAGATTTGAAGCACGTGGAAGATCTTGCGAATGAAGTCGGGCTCGACAGGCTGACACGGGCACAGTACAAAGACCTGCTGGTCATCCAGGAGCTGTTCCGTCAGCAAACCATCCTGTTCGAGGGCGATACTCATTCCATCCAGGACCGCGTAGTCAGCATTGCGCAGCCGTATATCCGTCCGATTGTCCGGGGAAAAGCGAAAGCATCCGTCGAATTCGGCGCAAAACTCTCTGTCAGTCTGGTCGATGGGTATGCGTATCTTGAGACGCTGCAATGGGACGCCTACAATGAAGGAACCCTATTGAAAGACGCTATCCTGGCGTACAAGGAACGGTTCGGCCACTATCCGGAAGCCGTCCTGGCGGATACCATCTACAGAACCCGGGACAACCGGAAGTTCTGTCAAGAACTCGGAATTCGGTTGAGCGGTCCGAAACTCGGCAGGCCCGCCAAAGACCAGCATGTACGTGCAGAACAGAAGAAGTTGGAGAAACAGGACCACGGCGAGCGCAACGCCATCGAAGGGAAATTCGGCGAAGGCAAACGCGCATACGGGCTGGGTCTTATTCGAACACGCCTGCAAACCACAAGCGAGACGACGATTGCCCTCCAGCTGGTCATCATGAACCTCGAAAAGATCCTCCGGGATACTTTTTTGTCGTTTTTCCTACATTCAATCGAAAAATCGGAACGTTTATTTTCCAAGAAACTTATCCTTAAGGTAGCTTGATGAGGGTTGTTCAGTAATCCCTAATTAACGGAAAGTAGGGATGACATGCGGTTCAGAGATATAGGTGTACTCGGGGCGGTCATTATGATCGTTGCGATGCTTGTCATCCCGCTACCCCCTTGGCTTCTCAGCTTTTTGATCATCATCAACATCACCCTTGCGCTGCTCGTATTGTTGACGTCCATGAATATGCAGGAAGCGCTGCAGTTTTCCATATTCCCGTCATTGCTCCTCTTATTGACGTTGTTCCGTCTTGGATTGAACGTTTCCACGACGAGGGCGATTCTGAGCAACGGGGACGCGGGTGGCGTCGTTGAGACGTTCGGGACATTCGTTACAGGCGGCAATGTCATTGTCGGTCTCGTCGTCTTCGTTATCCTCATCATCATCCAGTTTATCGTCATTACAAAAGGGGCGGAGCGGGTGTCGGAAGTTGCGGCCCGATTCACTCTCGATGCAATGCCGGGGAAACAGATGAGTATTGATGCGGATTTGAATGCCGGCATGATTTCCGAAACGGAAGCCCGGATGCGCCGTGAAAAAGTTAGTAATGAGGCGGATTTCTACGGGGCAATGGATGGGGCGACGAAGTTCGTTAAAGGGGATGCCATCGCGGGGATCATCATCGTCATCATCAACCTTCTTGTCGGGATGATCATCGGGGTTGCCCAGATGGGACTTCCCTTCGCAGAAGCCGCGACGCTCTTTTCCCAATTGACGGTCGGTGACGGGATCGTTTCCCAAGTGCCAGCACTCTTAATTTCAACTGCCACGGGTATTGTCGTGACGCGTGCGGCTTCGGAAGGGAATTTGGGAAGCGATATTACAAACCAGCTTCTTGGTCAGCCGAAATTATTATATATTGCTGCGGGCACCGTATTCCTACTTGGGTTAGCCACGCCGATCAATGACATTCTGACAGTGCCGATCGCCGCTGCATTGGCGGCAGGTGCATTCTTCATGTCCCGCAAAGTGGAAGAGGATCCAGAGGAACTGTTGGAAATGGAAGAAGATGTGGAGACGGAAGGGTTGAAAAGCCCTGAAAATGTCGTCAATCTGTTGAACGTCGATCCGATTGAGTTTGAGTTCGGTTATGGTCTCATTCCGCTAGTCGACGCGACGCAGGGCGGTGACTTGCTTGACCGGGTTGTTATGATTCGTCGTCAATTGGCGGTCGAGCTTGGCTTGGTCATACCAGTGGTCCGGATTCGGGACAATATCCAGCTGCAACCGAATGAGTATCGCATCAAGATTAAGGGAAATGAAATGGCAAGAGGGGAGCTTCTCCTCGATCATTATCTTGCTATGAGTCCGGGTGGCGATGATTCGGTAGAAGGAATCGATACGGTCGAGCCATCGTTCGGCCTTCCGGCAAAATGGATTACTGAAGAAGTGAAGGAAGAGGCTGAAATTCTCGGGTATACAGTTGTCGATCCGCCAAGTGTCGTTTCGACCCATTTGACTGAAGTGATCCGCGCCAACGCGGCGGATTTGCTCGGACGCCAGGAAACGAAGCAGCTGATCGACCACGTGCGCGAAACGTATCCGATCCTTGTGGACGAGCTGACACCGACGCCGTTGTCAATCGGGGAGATACAGAAGGTTCTCGCGAAGTTGCTGAGCGAAAATGTATCCATCCGGAATTTGCCGATCATTTTCGAGACACTCGCCGACTATTCGAAATATACGTCCGATGTCGACTTATTGACGGAATATGCACGGCAATCGCTGGCCAGGCAAATTACGGCCCAATTTGCATCTACCGGGGACTCATTGAAAGTATTGACGGTTTCAGGCAAGGTGGAAAAGCTGATTGCCGACAATATCCAGCAGACGGAGCAAGGCAATTATCTATCGATCGATCCGCAGCATTCCCAAGAGATTTTGGAATCCGTTGCGAGGGAAGTGGAGCGAGTCGCATTGTTGGATCAATCGCCGGTCATCCTTTGTTCTCCGGCGGTCCGGATGTACTTGCGGCAGATTACGGGAAGATATTTTCCTCAAATTCCGATTTTGTCATACAATGAACTGGAAGCTTCCATAGAAGTCCAGAGTGTCGGGGTGGTGGACATTTGATGAAAATGAAAAAATACAGTGCCGAAACGATGGTGGAGGCCATGAAGAAAGTCCGTAATGATTTCGGAGACGATGCGATCATTCTCAGTTCGAATGTCGTGAAGACGAAAGGCTTCCTCGGACTTTTCAAAAAGACGACCGTCGAGGTGGTCGCGGGTTTTGACGAACCGGCAAGCCCTTCTCCGGAGCGGCTTCCGGATCTTCCTGTCCAGATCAACGAGGGAAAAGAGGATAAAACCGCACAGGAATTGAAGAAAGAAATGAATGAAATGAAAAAAATGCTGCATGCGATGCAACAATCCACAGTCCATTCCCAATTGCCGGATGAGCTGAAACCGCTACTCTCCCACTTGGAGAGCCAGGGGCTGGCGCAAGGACTGGTCGCACGCCTAGGGGAACAGCTATTTAGCCGGATGAAAGCGGAAAAGAAAGACTTCACTTTTGATGAACAAATAGGCTTTATCAAGAAACAATTGGAACAGGACTTGGAAGGCTTGCCGTTCGGCGGCATTTCATTTGATAAAAAGTATATTAACGTGCTTGGACCCACAGGTGTCGGCAAAACGACGACTATCGCAAAAATTGCTGCGCGGGCACTGCTTGAGAAAAAGAGGAAAATCGGTTTCATTACGACAGATACATACCGGATTGCGGCCATTGAACAGTTGAGGACGTATGCCAATCTCCTGCAGGCACCGGTTGAAATTGCATATAACAGCGAGGATTTCGAGGCAGCGCTTGAGAAATTACGGGACCGGGATCTTATTTTCATTGACACGGCAGGGCGCAACTACAAAGATTCGAAGTTTGTAGATGATTTGAAGCGGCTGATCAATTTCACGCTGGATATGGAATCCTTCCTCGTCCTTTCCATGACTTCAAAGGAAGAGGATATGAAAGTCATCGTGGAACAATTCAACTCATTTCCCATCGAGAAGTTCATTTTCACTAAAGTGGATGAGACGGGCTCGATCGGTTCCATGTTCAATTTGATGCTGGAACACCGGATCGGGACTGCCTATATAACGGACGGACAAGAAGTTCCGGAAGATATAGCGGAGGCCGACAGGGAAAAGCTGATCGCCTTGCTGCTGGAGGGGGCTGCCCATGCGTGATCAGGCCGAGTCGCTGCGAATGAAAATGCTTAAATCCCAAGGAGAACTGGCACGCTCCGTCGCCATCGTCAGCGGGAAAGGAGGAGTCGGTAAATCCAATTTCTCCACGAATTTCGCCTACGCCTTAACGACGAAAGGAAAAAAAGTGATCATCGTCGATATGGATATCGGAATGGGCAACGTCCATATTTTGCTCGGCACCTCCCCCGCATATAATTTAAAGGACTATTTAATTGGGAAAAAGCGTTTGGACGAAGTCATGAATGAAGTGCCTGAAGGGTTGACTTTCATATCCGGCGGGTCCGGCATGGATTCTGTCATGGAGTGGTCGGAGCAGATGTTTGTCCGTCTTCTGAAAGCGTTCGAATATTTACAGAAGGAATACGATGTCATCCTGTTCGACATGGGGGCGGGCGCAACACAGCGCTCCATCGAGTTGCTGCTATCCGTCGATGAAATCATCGTCATCTCGACGACTGAACCGACATCCATTACAGATGCGTATTCCATGATGAAATTCATCTCCTTAAAGGATCCCGAGAAATCGTTCCATATTGTCAGCAACCGTGTCGGCAAAGGAGAGGATGGAACGGAAACGACATCCCGGCTCCAGTTTGCCATGCGGAAATTCTTACAAGTGGAGACGAAAGTGTTAGGCTATTTACCGGAAGATCCGCTTGTCCATAAAGCGGTCGTTGCCCAGAAGCCGTTCCTGTTGCTCTATCCGAACGCCCCGGTTTCCAGGCGGATGAAGTTGATTGCGGATGCATTCGCCGATCCGCAGATAGCCATGGATTCCCGGAAAGGGGAGGGCTTCCTCAATAAATTGAGAAAGATGTTTACGAAGGGAAGTGGATGATCTGGATACCGGCAATTGTAAAAGAGTGCTAGTAGTAGATGATTCGGCATTTATGCGAAAACTCATATCGGACTACCTTTCGGAACACCCTGCCATGGAAGTTGTCGGAACTGCGCGGAACGGGAAAATGGCGATTGAAAAAGTGAAGGAACTGAAACCGGATGTCGTCACCATGGATATCGAAATGCCGGTTATGAATGGGTTGGACGCTTTGAAAACCATCATGGCTACTAATCCTGTCCCCGTTGTCATGTTATCGAGCACGACAAAACTCGGTGCCGAGAATACGATGCTGGCAATGGAATATGGAGCCGTCGATTTTGTCGCTAAACCGGGTGGTGCCATTTCCTTGAATCTTCATGAAGTGAAGGAGGAAATCTTACGTAAGGTGGCTGCGGCATCTGGCGTTCAAATTGGACAGTTGACTCGGAAACTTTCGGTTAAGACCTCTCCCCAAGCCCCTATTTTTGAATTCAATAAACCGTCTCGGTTGCTAGAAGAGACCAGTATGTCGGTCTTCCACAACAAACCGGCACATATTTTACAAAATAGATTTTCCAAATTCGAGAAGACATTTGTTATAATAGGTACATCGACAGGGGGACCTCGTGCCCTGCAAGAGGTGCTGACCCGTTTGCCGGCTTCGTTCGGCTATCCGATTTTGATTGTCCAACATATGCCGCCGGGGTTTACGAAATCATTGGCGGAACGGTTGGACGGGCTAAGTGAAATAACGGTGAAAGAGGCGGAAGATGGTGAGTTGATCACCGATGGAGTGGCGTATATCGCTCCGGGCGGAAAGCATTTGAAGTTCAATAAGCAAGGCGCTCAGTATTTTATAAGTCTAGATGATGGCGAACCTCCACGAAAAGGCCATCGTCCTTCCGTTGATGTTTTGCTGGAATCGGCGGCAGCACATGAAGAGTTGAACTATTTGACAGTCATCATGACCGGGATGGGATATGACGGGAAATTAGGAATGGAACGTCTCCGGAAAAATGGCAAAACGGTAACAATATCGGAATCGGAAAAAACAGCAGTCGTCTATGGAATGCCGCGGGCTATAGAAGAAGCGGACTTGGCGGATCAAGTGGTGGATTTACAAGAGATTCCGGATTCGATAATGGAAATTCTAAAGTCTTAAGGGGGGCGTAACGATGGATACGAATCAGTATTTGGAAATGTTCATCGAAGAAAGCAGAGAGCATCTGCAAGCGTGTAACGAGCATTTATTGGAACTGGAGCAAAATCCGCAAGATCTGGGGATCGTCAATGAGATTTTCCGCTCGGCC
Source organism: Bacillus sp. OxB-1 (assembly GCF_000829195.1). Lineage (GTDB taxonomy): Bacteria > Bacillota > Bacilli > Bacillales_A > Planococcaceae > Sporosarcina. The sequence continues at coordinate 2,146,512 of NZ_AP013294.1, forward strand.
CATACGTTGAAAGGCATGTCAGCCACGATGGGGTACGAAGATATCGCAGATTTGACACATAAGATGGAAAATGTCCTCGATGCGATTCGAAATGCGAAAATCCGGGTGACGACTGAAATACTCGATGTCGTTTTCCAGGCCGTCGACTATTTGGAGGAGATGGTATTGGACATTTCTTCCGGCGGATCAGGCAAGAAGGACGTCAGTGATTTGGTACGTTCTTTGAACAGCATCGAGTCGGGCGGCGGAGTCAGCGCACCGGTAGCAGCCGAAACGGCTGCTGCGGTCGTTGAGGAAGAAAGTGCCGGCACCGGAGACGTTTCACTGAGCTATGACGATTTTGAAATGACAGTTATCGGCCAATCATTCGAACAAGGTTTCAGTGCGTATGAGATTTCGATTCGGTTGCGCGAGGACTGCCTACTGAAAGCAGCGCGGGTATTCATGGTGTTCGAAATCCTGGAAAAAGCAGGGGAAATCATTAAATCCGTTCCAAGCGTCGAAAAGCTGGAGAACGAGGAATTCGATGAACAATTCATCGTCGCCCTCCTGACAAAAGAACAAGCGAGTGATTTGGAAGCGAAAGTGATGAAGGTGTCGGAAGTCGAATCAGTGACAGTCAATGCCATCACACAGGAATATTTGATCCATGATAGGCGGGAAAAAGAAGAGAGTGCTGTGAAAGCGGCGGCGGAACAGCCGAAAGAAGTTGCGGTCGTCGAGAAGCAAGTCGTGGAGAAGAGCAAACGCTCGAACTCATCCCAGCATGCCAATAAAACAATCCGGGTCAACATCGATCGGCTCGATATCTTGATGAATTTATTTGAAGAATTGGTCATTGACCGGGGGAGACTGCAGTCCATTGCAAGTGAGCTGCATAATCCGGAATTGACGGAAACGACGGAACGGATGACCCGCATTTCCGGCGATCTTCAAAACATTATATTGAATATGCGGATGATCCCGGTTGAAACGGTGTTCAATCGGTTCCCGAAAATGGTCAGGCAGCTAGCCCGCGAATTGAATAAGAAAATTACATTGGAAATTGTCGGAGCGGAGACCGAGCTGGACCGGACCGTTATCGATGAAATTGGGGATCCTCTTGTGCACTTGATCCGCAATGCACTCGATCACGGGATTGAAAGCCCGGAAGAGCGTATTGCAAAAGGAAAGCCGGAAACGGGAACAGTGACATTGCGCGCTTACCATTCCGGCAACCACGTGTTCATCGAGCTGGAGGATGACGGAGCGGGAGTCAATCGGCAACGGGTGTTGGCCAAAGCCATTTCGAACGGCTTAGTCAATGAAGAGATGGCGGAATCGATGACCGATCGTCAAGTGGCCGAACTTATTTTGGCTTCGGGATTCTCCACGGCAGAGAAGATTTCCGACGTCTCCGGCCGGGGGGTCGGGTTGGATGTCGTCAAGAATACGATTGAATCGCTGGGCGGTCATATTTCCATCGAGTCGAAAGAAGGGCAAGGTTCTTTATTCCAAGTACAATTGCCTCTGACATTGTCGATCATTTCCGTCATGCTTGTTGAAATCGATAAGGAAGTTTATGCAATTCCTCTTTCCTCGATCATTGAGACGGCGATTATCCAAACGACGGATATTATGAATGCCCATAATCAGAAAGTCATTGATTTCCGAGGCAACATCGTACCGCTGGTCAATTTGAAGGAGATTTTTGAAATACCGGATAACGAGTTGGCTTCGGACGGATTCCAATCGGTCGTCATCGTACGCAAAGGGGAGAAGCTGGCGGGCTTGGTAGTCGATTCTTTCATTGGCCAGCAGGAGATCGTCTTGAAATCGCTCGGGAATTATTTGCAAAGCGTCTTTGCGATTTCCGGTGCGACGATTCTTGGAAATGGACAGGTTGCATTGATCGTGGATTGCAACTCATTGATCAAATAGGCGGGGGAGTGCATAAGCATGGTTGAACTGCAAGAGCAAAAAGAAATGAAAGTGATCGTATTCCAATTGATGGACAAGGAATATGCAATCGGGGTAGATGTCGTCCAATCCATCGAGAAGCTGCTCTCCATCACCCGGGTGCCGAAGACGCCTTCTTACGTCAAAGGGGTAATCAACCTTCGTGGAGTCGTCACGCCGATCGTCGATTTACGGGATCGTTTCGGATTGGACTTAAAGGAAATGGATGATAGTACACGAATCATCATCGTGTCATTGGAGGAGTTCGAAGTCGGCCTCATTGTGGACGCGGCGAATGATGTTCTGGACATTCCGCTTCAATCCATCGAGCCGCAGCCCGAGGTGGTTGGCACGATCGAATCCGAATTTATTTCCGGCGTAGCGAAAGTGGACAAGCGGCTTCTCGTCATGTTGAATCTGGATAAAGTGCTCGAACCGATTAAAAGGGTGTCAACGGATGAACGTTGATAATCAGATTACCGATCTGCATTTGGACGTTCTGAAAGAGATTGGTAATATCGGGGCGGCTCACGCGGCCACTTCCATGTCCCAACTGCTGGGGCGCAAGATCGATATGCATGTGCCGAATGTGGCTCTTGTGTCGTTTGATGAAATGTTTGACTTGGCGGGCGGTTCCGAGGAAATCGTAGCGGGCATTTTCTTGCGGATCGAGGGCGATTTATCGGGAAGCATGTTTTTCGTCCTCCCGCTCGACTCGGCAAACCGATTCATCCGGCGATTGATCGGAGATGAGGAATTCGATTTCAATTCGTTTCCAATTAATGAGATGGGGATTTCGGCCATGCAGGAAATCGGCAATATCTTGTCGGGTTCCTATCTTTCCGCTCTGTCCGACTTCACCGGCCTGAAGATCTACCCGACCGTTCCTTCGCTAAGCGTGGATATGGTGGGGGCTATCGTCAGTTTTGGGCTGATCGAAGTTTCCCATTACAGCGATGAAGTGATCGTCATTGATACACAGATGATGGAAGAGGGGGCAGGCGAGAAAGCGGTTGTGGATGGCCACTTTTTCTTATTGCCGGACCCGTCGTCCTACATAACCATTTTCCGTTCGTTAGGTGTGCTGTGAGATGAAAGTCTTGAATCAGGTCGTTCGCGTCGGGATAGCGGACATGAATATCGTGGCGGAGCCGGACACGATCCGGACATCCGGCCTCGGTTCATGTGTCGGTGTCGTATTATATGATGAAAAGAAGAAGATCGCAGGCTTGCTTCACGTCATGCTGCCGGATTCGAGCCTTGGCAAATCCGATAAGATCAATGTCGCCAAGTTTGCGGATACGGGTGTTTATTCCTTGATGGAGATGCTGAAGCAAGCGGGCGCCCGTCCATTGTCCTTGAAGGCGAAAATTGCGGGTGGATCGCAAATGTTCCAATTCGGTTCAAGCGATACGATCCGCATCGGCCCTCGGAATGTGGAAGCGGTTAAAAAAGAATTGAAGCGATTATCCATTCCCCTAATTGCAGAAGATACGGGCGGTTCCAGCGGGCGGACAATCGAATTCGATCCTTCGACTTCAAAATTGCAAGTGCGGACAGTCAACGCAGATACAAAGGAAATTTGAAATGAAGGGCGGCTGATCGGCTCAGTCGCCCTTTTTCGTGCTTCTTTGCTATAATATGAAATAATTATGACAGAATCATCATCGAAAGTGAGGGATTCAATGTCAAAGCAGGATTTGACGGAGGAAGCGGCATATTGGGATCTGTGGATCAAGGAACGCGATCCGGATGCGGGTGATATGCTTGTTCGAAAATACCTCCCACTCGTGACATACCATGTTCAGCGGATCAGCTCCGGGTTGCCGCGCAACGTCTCCCGGGACGATATTATGAGTCTTGGAATGAACGGACTGTTTGATGCGCTGACCAAATTCGATCCGAGCAGGGATCTGAAGTTCGATACATACGCTTCGTTCCGGGTCCGCGGGTCGATCATTGACGGACTGCGCAAGGAAGATTGGCTTCCCCGCTCATCGCGGGAAAAATCGAAAAAGCTGGAAGAGGAAATTTCGAAGTTGGAACAGAAGCTTCAACGCCATGCGACCGCTGAGGAAATCGCCGAACATGTCGGAATGCCCGTGGAGGAAGTCTATCAGACGGTGCATGAACATTATTTCTCGAATGTCCTTTCCATCGATGAAAAGATCAATGACGAGGATGAGGATAACCAGAAATCGTTCGTCTTGAAAGATGAGAGATCCAAAACGCCTGAAGAAACGACGATGATGTCCGAATTGATCGGTGACCTTGCAGCGAAAATCAAAGAATTGAATCGAAATGAACAACTTGTCCTGAACCTGTTTTATACAGAGGAAATGACTTTGACAGAGATCGGGGAAATCCTGAACCTATCAACATCCCGGATATCTCAAATTCATTCCAAGGCACTTTTCAAGTTGCGTAAATTATTGACGCCTGAAATTGTCGATGGAGGGATCCTATGAGTTTAAAAGGAATCGAACTGCAAATTGCCATTCCGAAAACGTTTGAAGCGGGCAGAGTCGCTGAACAGAAACAGCAGCAATCCCAATTGAATCAGGACTTGGCGAATGCGCAGACGGAAAAGCAGGCAGTGAAAAACCGGGAGACTGTCCTCGAGACCGAGAAATACGCCAAGCTTGACAAGGATGGGGACCACCAACAGGAAAACCCATCGGAGAATAAAGGGCACGGCCAACAACAAGAAGAGGAGAAGAAGGCGGTGCACCCGTACAAGGGGGCATTCGTGGACTTTACAGGGTAAACAACATGATTTGGATAGTAATGATTGCACTTTTCATTTTACAAGTATTCGGTTTTTATATTCTTGCACTGCTCTACATGAAAGTGTCGAAATTTGATGACCTGGAAAGAAAGCAAAGAAAATTGATGGAAGAGATGGATGATTCGATCGTCGCCTATTTATCCGAAATGAAGGATGAAAATGAACGCCTCGTCGAATTGCTCAGCCAACGAGGCGAGCTGGCTGCCGCTGGCGAACGAGTGGAACGGGGACCTGAATCCCGTCCTGTCGTAAAGGAAGCCGAGGCTGCCCGGCCGATTCCAGTCGAACCGCCGAAAATGCCGATCAATCTGGCTATCAAATCATACAGTCAGACGACCGGAAAGCCGAAGGGCGAAGAACCGGGAATGCCCCGCATGGAATCGGAACAACCGGATCTACGAAGCCGAATATTCCAGCTGCATGACGCAGGGCTCTCCGAGGAAGAGATCGCGAAAAAACTCGGAAAAGGCCGTACTGAAATCGAGTTGATTTTGAAATTCAGATGAAATGATTGCAAATGGAAAACCGCTGTGGTATATTTGCAAATGGTATTACTACACACGTGCGCAGACGATGAAGAAGGTGCCGAGAGGTCGCTTTGCCGGATGAGGTGCACGGAGGAAAAAAACCAAACAGGAGGAATACACAAATGTCAGTAATCTCAATGAAACAACTGCTTGAAGCTGGTGTACACTTCGGACACCAAACACGTCGTTGGAACCCGAAAATGAAAAAATATATTTTCATGGAGCGTAACGGGATCTACATCATCGACCTTCAAAAAACAGTGAAAAAACTGGAAGAAGCTTATGCGTACATGCGCCAAGTCGGTGCAGACGGAGGGAAGGTCCTTTTCGTCGGTACGAAAAAACAAGCGCAAGACGCTATCAAGGAAGAAGCGGAACGCGCTGGAATGTTCTACATCAACCAACGTTGGCTTGGTGGAACACTTACAAACTTCGGCACAATCCAAAAACGTGTCGCACGTATGAAAGCAATCGAGAAAATGGAAGAAGACGGCACATTCAGCGTCCTTCCTAAAAAAGAAGTTGCGCAACTTAAAAAAGAACACGAACGCCTTGTGAAATTCCTTGGCGGTATCCGTGATATGAAATCCTTGCCGGATGTCATGTTCGTCGTCGACCCACGCAAAGAGCGCATCGCGGTTGCAGAAGCGATCAAATTGAACATTCCACTCGTTGGAATCGTGGACACGAACTGTGATCCGGACGAAATCGACTACATCATCCCGGCAAACGATGATGCAATCCGTGCAGTACGTCTTTTGACAAGCAAAATGGCTGACGCTTTGATCGAATCCCGTCAAGGTGAAGATGATGAAGTAACTGAAGAGGAAGCCGTAGCTGCAGAGTGAAATGAGTGAACGGAAGAGACGATAAGCGGCCGAAACCCTTATCGTCTTTTTTAGAGGAAGCAAAGATCACGACATATTACTAGGAGGAACGTAAACAATGGCTATTACAGCACAAATGGTAAAAGAACTACGCGAAAAAACAGGCGCAGGCATGATGGACTGCAAAAAAGCACTAACTGAAGTGAATGGCGACATGGAAGCGGCAGTTGACTTCCTACGTGAGAAAGGCCTTTCCAGTGCAGCGAAAAAAGCAGACCGCATCGCAGCTGAAGGAACGACAGACATCCTAGTTAAAGGAAATGAAGCTGTTATCCTTGAAGTGAACGCAGAAACGGACTTTGTCGCGAAAAACGAAGGCTTCCAAGTACTTGTTAAAGAACTTGGAGAATACTTGCTTTCCGCAAAGCCTGCTTCCATCGAAGAAGCGCTAGAATCTAAAATGGAGAGCGGTCTATCTGTAGCGGACCATATTTCAAATGCTGTCGCGAAAATTGGTGAAAAAATCACTCTTCGCCGTTTTGAAATCCGTACAAAAACTGACAATGACGCATTCGGTCCATACTTGCACATGGGTGGACGCATCGGCGTGCTAGTCGTTTTGGAAGGTACAACAGACGAAGAGGCTGCAAAAGACGTAGCGATGCACGTTGCGGCTCTAAATCCGAAATACGTTTCCCGCGACCAAGTTTCCGAAGAGGAAGTGGAGCGTGAGCGCAAAGTCTTGACAGAACAAGCGTTGAACGAAGGGAAACCTGAAAACATCGTAGCGAAAATGGTCGAAGGCCGCATCGGTAAATATTTCGAAGAGATCTGTGTATTGGATCAGGCTTTCGTTAAAAACTCCGACCAAAAAGTGGGCGAGTTCGTCAAATCGACAGGCGGTACTTTGAAAGAATTCATCCGTTATGCAGTAGGTGAAGGGATTGAAAAACGCGAAGAGAACTTCGCTGATGAAGTAATGAGCCAAGTAAAAGGAAACTAATGGGCAATAGATTTATCAATGGGGAACACATCATGTGTTCCCTGTTTTTCGAGAAAATTGAGTAGATGGAGGATTCATATGAGCGTCCCTAAATATAAACGGATCGTTTTGAAGTTGAGCGGTGAAGCACTAGCGGGAGAACAAGGTTTCGGATTGTCACCGGCCATCATCAAAACAGTTGCTGCGCAAGTGAAGGAAGTCATGGATTTAGGCGTCGAAGTCGCAGTCGTGGTCGGTGGCGGAAATATTTGGAGAGGGAAAATCGGAAGCGAGATGGGCATGGATCGGACAACAGCGGATTACATGGGCATGCTTGCAACGGTCATGAACTCTCTCGCTCTGCAAGATTCCCTCGAAAAACTCGGTGTGGAAACCCGTGTATCCTCCTCGATTGAGATGCGCCAAGTTGCAGAACCTTACATACGTCGGAAAGCGATCCGCCATCTGGAGAAGAAACGGGTCGTCATTTTCGCGGCTGGTACGGGAAATCCTTATTTCTCGACCGATACGACAGCAGCACTGCGCGCAGCGGAAATTGAAGCGGATGTCATCCTTATGGCGAAAAATAATGTGGATGGCGTCTACTCAGCTGACCCGAAAAAAGATGAAAAAGCGATCAAGTACACAGAGCTATCCTACTTGGATGTCATCAGCCAAGGGCTTGAAGTGATGGACTCCACTGCGTCTACTCTTTGTATGGACAACGATATCCCACTCGTAGTATTCTCGATTATGGAGAAGGGAAATATTAAAAAGGCCGTACTCGGTGAGCCGATCGGGACGGTTGTGAGGAGGAATATGTAGTGCCGAAAACAGTAATGGATCAAGCGAAAGACAGAATGAGTAAAGCGGTTGATGCCTATACCCGCCAGTTGGCGTCAATCCGTGCAGGGCGTGCCAGTGCGTCTTTATTGGACCGGATCACCGTCCCTTATTATGGAGCGCCGACCCCGTTGAACCAAATGGCAGGTATTTCGGTACCGGAAGCCCGTCTACTTGTCATCCAGCCGTATGACAAATCGGTCTTGGGCGAAATCGAAAAAGCGATTTTGAAGTCAGACATCGGGATTACACCGACGAATGACGGGAACATCATCCGTCTTGCCATCCCGGCTTTGACGGAAGAACGCCGGAAAGAACTTGCAAAAGAAGTGAAAAAAGAGGCGGAAGATGCAAAAATCGCAATCCGCAACATTCGCCGGGATGCTAATGATGATTTCAAGAAGCTTGAGAAAAGCGGTGACATTACGGAAGACGATCTCCACCGGAATGGGGAGGAAATTCAAAAACTGACTGACTCCTATATTGAAAAGATTGACGAGATCGCAAAAAACAAAGAAAACGAAATCATGGAGATCTGATAGAAGAACTTTTTGTACAGGAGGACGTCCTAACTGCAGGACGTCTTTTTCGTTGCTTCCGGATCATAGATATAGAATATACAGGGAAGCGGCCTGCAGGCATTGGATTGGGTATGTGCAACGAAATTGATTTTCCAAAAGGTATGAAAATATTTATATTACCGCTTTAAAATGAAATTTTTCGGTAAATTTGATACGATAGAGTATGTACTTGCTCTGAAAAGTAGTCGAGTGGAGGATACGACATGCTTGATAAAATACTGCGAAAAAAACCTAGCGTACTTGACGGTTCACTGGCCGGGCGCGTTACAGAATTGAAAAAAAGGCAGATCCCTGCCCATGTCGCCATTATTATGGACGGCAACGGCCGTTGGGCGAAGCAGCGTAATCTACCGAGAGTTGCCGGCCACCACGAAGGGATGAAAACGGTCCGTAAAATTACGCGAATGGCAAATGAACTGGGTATTCAAGCGTTGACGCTTTATGCTTTCTCCACAGAAAATTGGAAGCGGCCAAAAATGGAAATCGATTTTCTCATGAAATTGCCTGGGGAGTTCCTGAGCACCTACCTTCCCGAATTGATCGAGCAAAATGTGAAGGTTGAGATGATTGGAAACTTTGACAAATTGCCGGAACATACGAAAGAAGCCATCTATAAAGCGACAGAAGCGACAAAGCACAATGACGGCATGATCCTGAACTTCGCCATGAATTATGGAAGCCGGTTGGAAATGGCTGTGGCGCTCAAGGAGATTGCGATGCTTGTCCAAGAAGGCTCTCTGGCTATTGAGGAAATTAATGAAACGTTGATCGGTTCCCATTTGATGACAGCCCATTTGCCGGAGCCGGATTTATTGATCCGCACGAGCGGAGAAGTTCGGCTGTCCAATTTCATGCTATGGCAGCTGGCCTATGCGGAATTATCATTTTCGGATGTATTATGGCCCGATTTCGACGAGGCATGTTTGTTGAATTCCATTGAAGAGTTCCAAATGCGCCATCGCCGGTTCGGGAGTGTGGAAGGAGAAGGGAATGTGTGAAGCAACGGATCATTACAGCCATCATCGCGTCCGCCCTGTTCATTCCGCTTGTTCTAGTCGGAGGGCTTCCCTTTACGATCGCAGTCTTTGCGATAGCGACAGTCGGGCTTTATGAATTGTTACGCATGAAAGACATCCACCTCCTATCCATTGAGGGCTTTTTATCATGGGCGGCGCTTGTTGTGCTGCTGCTGCCTTCGGGATGGGGAGAGTGGCTTCATGAGTCGATCGGCTATACGAAAATTGAGTTGGCATTTGCAATCGTCCTCATTTTGCTTATTTATACGGTGATAGTCAAAAACCGGTACACTTTCGATCATGCAGCGTTCTCGGTACTGGGCGCTTTATACGTCGGCATCGGTTTTTATTATTTGATTGAGACAAGATTTTTCGGAATCGAATATGTTGTGTATGCCTTAGTTGTCATTTGGACTACGGACTCCGGGGCGTATTTTATCGGAAGGAAGATCGGGAAGCGCAAGCTTTGGCCGGAAATCTCTCCGAATAAGACGAGAGAAGGTTTTTATGGAGGAATCGCATCCGCCGTCGTGGCCGCCTGCATCTTTCAAATGATTTATCCGATCGCCCCGAATTATCTCCTGTTGGTCGTCGTCACCATTGTCGCCTCTATTGTTGGACAACTTGGGGACTTGGTCGAATCGGCTTTGAAACGGCATTATGATGTAAAAGATTCCGGGAAGCTCCTACCGGGGCACGGGGGGATCCTGGATCGGTTTGATAGCCTCCTTTTTGTCTTGCCATTATTACATTTCCTTCATTTCGTAGGATAAGGGAAAGGACACCTACTCACATGACAAAGAAAATCAGTCTTCTTGGAGCGACAGGTTCCATCGGTACACAAACGCTCGATATCATCGCGTCGAACCAGGAACAATTCGAGCTCGTATCTTTTTCGGCGGGGATGAATATCGATAAGGTGAGGGAAATTGCGAAAGCTTATGGGCCGGAACTCGTATCGGTGCAAAGGAAAGAGGACGCCGATAAGCTTGCGGCCGAATTCCCGGCGATCCGATTCGTTTCCGGAGAGGAAGGTTTGAACGAAATCGCCACTTCCGAAGCGGATGTGTTGGTGAACTCGGTCATCGGCAGTGTCGGATTGCGCCCGACTCTCAAAGCGATCGAAGCGGGCATCCCAATAGCAATCGCAAATAAGGAAACATTGGTGGCAGCGGGTGATATCGTCATCAGCGAAGCGCAGAAGCATAATGTTTCGCTCTTGCCCGTTGATAGTGAGCATTCCGCTCTGTTCCAATCCTTGAATGGGGAGAATCCTAAGCGGATCGCCCGTCTGATATTAACCGCATCGGGGGGCAGTTTCCGGAATTTGACGCGCGATCAGCTGGCGGATGTCACCGTTGAACAAGCATTAGCGCATCCAAACTGGTCGATGGGCAATAAATTGACCATCGATTCGGCTACGATGATGAATAAAGGCCTTGAAGTGATAGAGGCCCATCATCTTTTCAATATGCCGTATGATCGGATTGATTGCTTGCTGCATAAGGAGAGCATCATCCACTCCATGATCGAGTTCGAAGATACGAGCATCATGGCACAATTGGGCTCCCCGGACATGCGGGTACCGATCCAATACGCGTTGACGTATCCCGACCGCATCCCGATGCAGAATGCGAAGCCGCTCCGCTTGGAAGATATCGGGCTTCTTCATTTTGAAAAAATGGATTTTGACCGGTTCAAGGCGCTTTCGTTGGCGTATGCAGCCGGACGGGAAGGCGGAACGATGCCGACTGTCATGAATGCGGCCAATGAAATCGCAGTGAGCCTTTTCATGGAAAGGCGAATTCCGTTCCTTCAGATCGAAGAATTGATTGAGCGAGCCATGGACGCCCACCAATCGGTCAGGACACCGGATCTGGAGACAATTTTGGAAATCGATTCGATAACTCGAAAAAATGTCTATGCCATGGTATAATGAATTATTTGATAAACGGCCAGCAAAGGTCAGTGAAGGTGGTTTTCCATGGAAACGGTAATTGCGTTCATTATCATATTCGGTTCGCTCGTCTTTTTTCATGAACTAGGGCATTTCATTTTTGCGAAAAAAGCGGGGATCATGGTCCGGGAGTTCGCCATCGGATTCGGCCCGAAAATTTTAGGCATCCAAAAGGGCGAAACATTGTATACAATCCGGATCCTTCCGTTCGGCGGGTACGTCCGGATGGCCGGAGAGGATTTTGATACGGTTGAATTGCAGCCCGGGTATCGGGTCGGTTTATTACTGAATTCCCGTGATGAAGTCAGTAAAATCTATTTGAATCAAAATATAAACAATCCCGATGTATTATTCTTGGAAATCGAAGCATCGGATCTGGATAAGGCATTGTTCGTCGAAGGATATGACGATGAAGGGAAGCTCGTCCGCTATGCCATTTCCAGAAAAGCGATCATTGTGGAAAAAGGGCAAGAGACGTTAATCGCGCCTTATGATCGGCAATTTGAGTCCAAGCCGCTCGGCGGTCGGGCGATGGCTATTTTTGCAGGTCCGCTGTTCAACTTCATCCTCGCCTTTTTCATCTTCTTGGCAATCGGCCTCATGCAAGGGATCCCGGTGAAAGAGCCTGTCATTTTAGATGTCCAGAGCGGAAGCCCGGCAGAAAAGGGAGGCATGGAAAAAGGAGATCTGGTGACTGGCGTGAACGGCACACCAGTCGAATCATGGACGGAGTTTTCCGGAATCATCCAAAAAAATCCCGACGTCCCGTTACAGTTCAACATAGACCGCAACGGAGAATCGGTTGCACTGGAAGTTGTGCCGGACACGATTGAGCAACAAGGGCAAAAGTTTGGACAGATCGGTGTCACTCGTCCAATGGAGAAAGATCCGTTGAAAGCGGTCGTGTTCGGAGCCGATCAAACGATCTCCTGGATCAAGGAAATCATCCGTTTACTCGGCATGCTCGTCACTGGTCAATTTACGATTGACGCTTTATCGGGACCTGTCGGCATTTACAAGGCGACTGAAGAAGTTGCCAAGTTCGGTGTTTACAATCTGATGCACTGGGCGGCCGTTCTCAGTATCAATCTGGGTATCATGAATTTATTGCCGCTGCCTGCACTGGACGGCGGAAAACTGCTATTCTTCCTATTCGAAGCGATCCGGGGGAAACCGGTCGACAAACAGAAAGAGGGAATGGTCCACTTCATCGGAATCGTATTTTTGATGGTACTCATGCTTGTCGTCACCTGGAACGATATCCAGCGTTTTTTCTTCTGATGAACTAGAAATCATATTAATCGAGGTGGAAGCTACACATGAAACAATCACGGACATTCATACCGACAATGCGCGAGGTGCCTTCCGATGCCGATGTAAAATCGCATCAGTTATTATTGCGCGCCGGTTTCATCCGGCAAAATACGAGCGGGATCTATTCTTATCTGCCACTTGGGCAAAAAGTTCTCCAGAAAATTGAGACGATTATCCGCGAGGAAATGGAAGCGATCGACGCAGTGGAAGTGTTCATGCCTGCGGTCCAGCAAGCGGAGCTATGGCAGGAGACGGGCCGATGGTATTCCTACGGGCCGGAACTGCTGCGCTTCAAGGACCGGCATGACCGGCAATTCGTTCTTGGACCGACCCACGAGGAGGTAATCACATCGCTCGTGCGGGACGAAGTGAAGTCCTATAAAAAATTGCCATTGACGCTCTATCAGATTCAGACGAAGTTCCGGGATGAAAAACGTCCGCGTTTCGGACTTCTCCGCGGCCGTGAATTCATTATGAAGGACGCTTACTCCTTCCATGCGACCGAAGAGAGCCTCGATGAAAAATATCAGGATATGAAACAGGCATATACGAATATTTTCACAAGGCTCGGCCTCGATTTCCGTGCGGTTTTAGCAGACGGCGGAACAATCGGGGGCACGAACACCCATGAATTCATGGCGCTATCCGATATCGGGGAGGACACGATCGCCTATAGCGATACATCATCCTATGCAGCGAATATCGAGATGGCCGAAGTGATCACGGACTATGAAAAGTCAGAGGAGCCAGTCAAGCAATTGGAGAAAGTGGCGACTCCGGACCAGCGGACAATTGAGGAAGTGGCAGCATTCCTTGAAGTGGATGCTTCTCGCTTGATCAAGACGCTTGTATTCAAGGTGGACGATGAATTGGTCGCTGTCCTATGCCGCGGCGATCATGAAATCAATGACATCAAATTGAAAAATCACCTGGATGCTACTGAAGTGGAACTTGCGGAAGATGGGGAAATTGCGGAAATGCTCCAATGCCATGTCGGTTCCATCGGGCCGGTCAAATTGCCGGTCGGACTGAAAGTGATTGCCGATCAGGCAGTCGCCTCTGTCGTCAATGGAGTCTGTGGAGCGAACGAAGACGGCTATCACTTCATTAACGCAAATCCGGAGAAGGATTTTGCAGTGGATCGCTATGCAGACTTGCGCTTCATCCAGGAAGGGGATCCATCTCCGGACGGCAACGGAACGATCAAGTTTGCCAAAGGTATCGAAGTCGGACATATTTTCAAATTGGGGACAACCTACAGTGAGCCGATGGGAGGAACATTCCTCGACGAGAATGGGAAATCGAAACCGTATATCATGGGATGCTATGGCATCGGTGTTTCCCGGATCATGTCTGCCGTTGCCGAGCAGTTCAATGATGATAACGGCTTGAAATGGCCGAAGAAACTGGCTCCTTACGATATCCATCTTGTTGCCGTCAATATGAAGGACGAAGCCCAGAAGGAATTGGCGGATGAGTTGTACAATATTTTGAAATCCTATCGGTATGACGTCCTCTATGACGATCGTCCGGAACGTGCGGGTGTGAAGTTTGCGGATTCCGATTTGATTGGCTTGCCATTGCGGATTACGGTCGGCAAAAAAGCATCCGAAGGGATTGTCGAAGTGAAATTCAGACAATCAGGCGATTCCACGGAATGGCAGAAAGAAGAACTAACAGAGAAGTTGCAAGCATTTTTTGGGATGGATTAACTTGAATCCGCAAAAATTTCCACTGCTAGAATAGGTCGATTGAATGCTGTATTTAATTTTGGATTGAGGTAAAGTAAGGATTTAAGTGGAAGGGGAGCCCGGCTATCGGCTTCCCTTCTTTTCAGTAGAAAGGGGGCCCTCCATTTGGAAGCTATCAGTAAACTGCATGTACTGCTGCAACAAATCGGGATGACGGAAGACGAGTTTGCCGTTCATTTTGATCAGGCGGTTTTGGAACGTGTCAATATTCATCGGAAATCACGGGTCTGGCAATTCAACTTGGCTTTGCAGAAGCCGCTTCCTGCACCAATCTATACCATTTTCTCCCGCCGGGTGGCGGAAGCCTTCGCTGCGATCGCCAGTATTAGATTACATATTACGAGCCAATGGGACGAAACGGAGGAACAGCTCTATTTGGATTATTGGACGATTGCCTTGGAGGAAATCCAGGACATGTCTCCGCCGATCCGGGAGCTGCTCAGCACTCAACAGCCTGTGATGGCTGGAAATAAAATGGTTCTCCAGTGCAATAACGAGTTGGAATTCCAAACATTGAAAAGTAAATATGCGGAACGGATTTCGGATGTCTACAGCTCCTTCGGTTTCGGGAAACCTGCGGTCGAATTCAAGGTGAGGGAAGAGACCGGAGATGCAGAGGCGGCCCGGATCGCTTTCATGAAGGAACGACAAGCGGAAGAAGAGGCATTGGCACAGAAGGCATTGTCGGACATGAAACAGCGGGAAACGACCAAGAAGGAGAACGGCGCCTCGGTATCCGGGCCTTTCCAACTTGGGATTCCGATCAAGGCGGACGAGCCCCTTATGGAAATCAAAGATATCCAGGACGAGGAGCGGCGCGTTACGATCGAAGGCTATGTGTTTGACGTCGAAATCCGGGAATTGCGAAGTGGCCGTTCTTTGTTGACTATTAAAGTGACCGATTATACCGACTCCATTTTGGTGAAAATGTTCTCCCGGGACAATGAAGACGCCGAAATGATGAAATCGTTGAAAAAAGGGACATGGGTCCGTGCCCGTGGCGGCATCCAGAACGACACCTTCGTCCGGGATCTCATTATGATGGCCCAAGACATCATGGAAGTCGCGCCGGTCATTCGGAAAGACAACGCCCCGGACGATCGGAAGCGAGTCGAGCTGCATGCCCACACGATGATGAGCCAGATGGATGCGGTCGTGTCCGCGTCGAATCTCGTCGCGCAGGCGGCAAAATGGGGGCATCCGGCAATCGCCATCACGGACCATGCCAACGTACAGTCGTTCCCGGAAGCCTATTCCGCCGGGAAAAAACATGGCATCAAAGTCATCTTCGGATTGGAAGCGAATTTGGTCGACGACGGCGTGCCGATTGTCTATGATGAACAGCATCGCGCCCTGCAGGATGACACCTATGTCGTCTTCGACGTGGAGACAACAGGGTTGTCCGCTGTCTACGATACGATTATAGAGCTGGCGGCTGTCCGTGTCCGGAACGGAGAAATCATCGAATCATTCGAGCGGTTCGCCAATCCGCATCACCCGCTTTCTTCAACGACAACGGAGTTGACCGGTATTACGGATGACATGGTGAAAGACGCACCTGAAGTCGAGGAGGTCATCCGGGATTTCATTGAATTCATCGGCGATTCGGTTCTGGTTGCGCATAATGCGAAATTCGACATGGGGTTCTTCTACGAATCCGCCAAGCGTGCGGGCTTGGAGACGCCTGCGTATCCGGTTATCGATACGTTGGAGCTGGCGCGCTTCATTCACCCGGAGTTGCGCAATCACCGGCTGAATACGCTAGCGAAAAAATACGATATCGAACTGACCCAGCATCACCGGGCCATTTACGATACGGAAGCGACGGCTCATCTCTTCGTCCGGCTTATGAAGGAAGTCGACGGAAAAGGGATCCGATACTTGGATGAACTTAATCAGCATGTCGGGGAAGGAGATGCGTATAAGCGCTCCCGTCCTTCCCACTGCACTCTGCTGGCGGTGGATGATGAAGGGCTGAAGAATTTATTTAAACTGGTGTCCTATTCCCATATGGATTATTTCTATCGGGTGCCGCGGATCCCGCGATCGCTCCTGACCAAGTACCGGAAAGGGCTGCTCGTCGGTTCCGGATGCGATAAAGGGGAAGTGTTCGAAGGATTGATGCAGAAGTCGATGGACGAGGTGGAGGATATCGCGAAGTTCTACGATTTCTTGGAAGTGCATCCGAAACCGGTCTATTCTCATCTGGTCGAGCTTGAATTGATTCGGGATGAGTGGAATATGGAAGATATCATGCGAAAAATGATCAAGCTCGGGAAGAAAGTCGGACTGCCGGTCTGTGCGACGGGGAACGTCCATTACATTGACGAGACGGATGCCAAGTTCCGCGAAGTGCTCGTCCGCTCGCAAGGAGGCGCCAATCCGATGAATCGGCACTCGCTTCCTGCCGTCCATTTCCGGACGACGGACGAGATGCTCGATGAATTTTCGTTTTTAGGGGAACAGGTTGCCGAGGAAATCGTCGTGGACAATCCGCGCAAGATTTTGGAGCGGATCGGGGACGTCAAGCCGATCAAAGATGATCTATATACGCCGACAATCGAAGGGGCGGACCAGGAAGTCCGGGATTTGACTTATTCGATGGCGCATGCAATCTATGGGGATTCATTGCCCGAGATTATCGAAGCGCGGATTGAGAAAGAATTGACATCGATCATCGGCCACGGCTTCGCGGTCATTTATCTCATCTCCCATAAGCTGGTGAAGAAATCATTGGATGACGGCTATTTGGTCGGTTCGCGCGGGTCTGTCGGTTCCTCTTTCGTTGCGACGATGATGGAAATCACCGAGGTGAACCCGATGCCGCCGCATTACGTCTGCCCTTCCTGCAAGACGAGCGAGTTCTTCACCGATGGTTCCGTCAGTTCGGGGTATGATCTTCCGGATAAAGCTTGTCCTTCCTGCGGGACGATGTTCAAGAAGGACGGACAGGACATCCCGTTCGAGACGTTTCTCGGATTCAAAGGGGATAAAGTTCCCGATATCGACTTGAACTTCAGCGGAGAGTATCAAGCCCATGCCCATAATTATACGAAAGAGCTGTTCGGGGAGGACTATGTGTACCGTGCGGGAACGATCGGTACGGTTGCGGAAAAGACGGCGTATGGGTACGTACGCGGCTATATGAATGATAATGGCCTGAACTTCCGGGGAGCGGAAGTGGACCGGCTTGTCCAAGGATGTTCCGGGGTCAAACGGAACACCGGGCAGCATCCGGGCGGCATTATCGTCGTCCCGGATAACCTGGAGATCTTCGACTTCACCCCGATCCAATTCCCGGCGGATGACACAGGCTCCAGTTGGCGGACGACCCATTTCGACTTCCACTCCATCGACAACAACTTGCTGAAGCTTGATATCCTTGGACATGATGATCCGACGATGATCAAAATGCTGCAGGATTTGTCGGGGATCGATCCATTGACGATCCCGCCGGATGACGAAGGGGTCATGAAGCTGTTCAGCGGAACGGAATCCCTTGGGGTGACGGAAGAGCAGATCGGCTGTAAGACCGGAACCCTCGGTGTGCCGGAGTTCGGGACGCGGTTTGTCCGGCAAATGCTTGAGGAAACGAAGCCGTCGACATTTTCGGAACTGATCCAGATTTCGGGACTGTCGCACGGCACGGACGTATGGCTCGGCAATGCCCAGGAATTGATCCAGAATAAAATCTGTGAATTGTCGGATGTGATCGGTTGTCGGGATGATATTATGGTGTATTTGATCTACCAAGGATTGGAGCCGTCGTTGGCGTTCAAAATCATGGAATCCGTCCGGAAAGGGAAAGGATTGACGCCGGAGTTCGAAGCGGAGATGAAGGCGAACAACGTGCCGGATTGGTATATCGACTCCTGTAAAAAGATCAAGTACATGTTCCCGAAAGCGCACGCCGCCGCTTATGTGCTCATGGCATTGCGGATCGCTTATTTCAAAGTGCATCATCCGCTGTTCTACTACGCCGCGTATTTCACTGTGCGGGCGACCGATTATGATTTGGCGACGATGACGAAAGGATCGGCATCCATCCGAGCCCAGATCAAAGAAATCAATGCGAAAGGTTTGGATGCGTCCCCGAAAGAGAAAAGTTTGCTCACCGTCTTGGAGATCGCCTTGGAAATGTGTGAACGGGGTTTCCATTTCGCGAAACCGGATCTGTACAAATCGGATGCGACTCAATTCATCATTGAAGGGAATTCGCTGATTCCGCCGTTCAATGCCATCCCTTCGCTTGGTACGAACGTAGCAAAGACGATCGAGGAAGCGAGAAAAGATGGGGAGTTCCTTTCGAAAGAGGACTTCCAGCAGCGTGGCCGCGTTTCGAAAACCATCATCGAATACATGGACGCCCTTGGCTGTCTGGAAGGGATGCCCGACGCGAACCAGCTGTCGCTATTTTAGGCGAGGTCTGCGGCCACCGCATTGTTTGCATCGGCTAGTGACGTATGGTATGCTTAGAGCAACTTTTGTAATAGTCTTGCGCCGAAAGAGTGGGGGATACCCGCTCTTTTCTGCCGTTCTATGCCAATTTTTTAAAAGTGTATATGGATTCGCTCGATAGCCCTCCTGCATCGGCATTTCAGGGCATGTCGTTTTGGTCCTTCGTGTTTGAGCATACACTTAAATGAGATGTCAGGAGGGTTATGATGAGTAAAATTACAGAAGAAGTCGGCAAATTGGTCGATCCGATTGTGGATGAACTCGGGTTGGAACTTGTCGACATCGAATTCGTGAAAGAAGGGAAAGACTGGTTCCTGCGCATCTATATCGATACGCCGCAAGGGGATATCGATATCGACCAGTGCGCGGTCGTCAGTGAGAAGCTGAGCACCGAACTCGACCGGACGGATCCGATTCCGCAAAATTATTTCCTGGAGGTCTCTTCCCCTGGCGCAGAACGCCCATTGAAAAAGGAAGAGGATTATGAAAAAGCGGTCGGCCAGTATGTCTTTATTAAGACCTATGAACCGATTGACGGCATGAAGGAATTTGAAGGATATTTGATCGTCAACGAGCCGGATTCGGTTGAATTGCAAATTCGCATCAAGACTAGAAAAGTGTCGGTTGTCATCGATAAGGAAAAGATTGCGCTAGCTCGATTGGCCATTGATTTTTCCGCATAATTCAACGTAGGAGTGATTAACATGAGTAGTGATCTACTCGATGCATTGACAGCCTTGGAGAAGCAGAAAGGGATCTCCCGGGATATATTGGTGGAGGCGATCGAAGCAGCGCTAGTAACCGCCTATAAACGAAATTTCAACCAGGCGCAAAATGTACGGGTTGACTTGAATCTGGATAAAGGGACGATGAAAGTCTATTCCCGGAAAGATGTCGTCGAAGAAGTGGAAGACGAGCGGTTGCAAGTCGCATTGGAAGACGCGCTGAAGATCAATCCGGTCTATGAGATTGGCGATGTGGTCGAAGAGGAAGTGACGCCGAGGGAGTTTGGTCGGATCGCTGCCCAGACGGCAAAACAAGTCGTTACGCAACGTGTCCGTGAAGCGGAGCGCGGCCTGATCTATGAAGAGTATATCGATCGTGAGGACGATATCGTCAACGGCATCGTCGAGCGGCTGGATGCTCGCAATCTGTATGTCGGACTCGGCAAAGTGGAAGCGGTGCTGCCGTCAAGCGAACAGATTTCCACAGAATCCTACCAGCCTCATGATCGCATCAAAGTCTATATCACGAAAGTGGAACGGACGGCACGCGGTCCGCAAGTGTTCGTGTCCCGTACACATCCAGGCTTGCTCCGCCGTTTATTCGAAATGGAAGTTCCTGAAATTTATGACGGCGTCGTCGAAATCAAATCGATCGCCCGGGAAGCGGGGGACCGTTCCAAGATTTCCGTCCATACGAATAATGAGGAAGTCGATCCGGTCGGTTCCTGCGTCGGTGCGAGAGGAGCACGCGTCCAAGCGATCTCCAATGAGCTCAACGGGGAAAAGATCGATATCGTGGAATGGTCCGAAGACCCGATCGTCTTCGTGGCCAATGCGTTAAGCCCATCCAAGGTGATCGATGTCCAGGTGAATGAAGAGGATCGTTCCACTACGGTTGTCGTACCCGACTACCAATTGTCCCTTGCTATCGGGAAGCGTGGCCAGAATGCCCGCTTGGCCGCTAAGCTGACAGGCTGGAAAATCGATATCAAAAGCGAAACCGATGCGCGGGAGCTCGGAATCTATCCGCTTGCCGCAACCACTCCGGTTGACGGTGAAGTCTTCGAAGAAGTGTATGAAGATGATCCGTACTTCGTGGAAGATGATTCGGCGGATGACATCGATAACGAGCCGATCGATCTTTATTCAGACGACGAAGATTGAGAAGGAAGGGTGACAGCACATGGCAAACATGAAAAAAGTGCCTTTGCGCAAATGTGCCGCAACGGGCGGTATGTTCCCCAAAAAGGAAATGATCCGGATCGTCCGTACGAAAGAAGGGGAAGTTTCCGTCGATCTCACCGGCAAGAAGTCCGGCCGGGGGACGTATGTGTCGAAATCCGAAGAAGCCGTTGAAACGGCACGCAGCAATCGGGCGCTCGAAAGCCAGCTGAACGCTGCCGTGCCTGAGCAAGTCTATGAGGATCTGTTGCGGGCCGTCCGCCGCGAGGCATTGAAATGAAGTCGGCGAACCAACTGTTTCAAATGCTCGGCATGGCGGCACGGGCCAGAAAAATTATAACAGGTGAGGAATTGGTCGTACGCGAGGTCCGATCCGGAAATGCGCGCTTGGTCATCATTTCCAAAGACGCCTCGAAAAATACGATGAAAAAAATAAACGATAAATGCAATAGCTATAACGTTGAGAAGCATGTTTACGGAACTCGGGAAGAGCTCGGGCATGCAATCGGAAAAGAGTCGCGGGTCGTACTCGCATTGACGGATGCCGGCTTCGCCGGAAAAATATCCGGGCTCCTCAACGAATTAAACCGGGGGTGGGCTAATGACGAAAATACGTGTACACGAATACGCGAAACGAGTGAATCGGACGAGTAAGGAAGTCATCGAAGAACTTGGAAAGATCAATATAAATGTAACCAACCATATGTCAATGCTGGATAACGATGCGATCTCCAACTTGGACAAGAAATTCAAGTCAAGCGGAGGTGCCCCGAAACAGGGCAATCGTCCAGCTGACCGGAATTCGGCAAACCGTCCAAGCGGTCAAAATGGACAGGGCAATCGCCAAGGTCAAGGTCAAGGACAGCAACGACGAGGGCAAGGCGGTGCTCGTCCAGCTCAAGGACAAGGAGGGCAGCAGCGTCCGCAAGGCCAAGGAAGCCAGCAACGCTCCGGCCAAGGCGGATCACAACGTCCTGCACAAGGGCAAGCCGGTCAACAACGTCCAGCACAAGGGCAAGGGGGGCAACAACGTCCTCAGGGCCAAGGCCAAAGCGGCAACCGTCCAGCACAAGGGAACCAACAGCGTTCCGGCGGCCAAGGCGGCAACCGTCCGGCACAGGGAAATCAACAACAGCGCTCCGGCCAGGGAGGCAATCGACCGGCACAAGGCCAGAACCGTCCAGGCGGCCGCGGTGGACGTCCACCGGCGAAAGGCATCAACCAAGGGCGGAGAAGATACCGTCCGGCTCCACAGCCGAAAGTGGAACAGCCGCTGCCGGAAAAAATCACGTTTTATGAGTCTTTGAGCGTCGCGGAGTTGGCTCAAAAGTTGCACCGCGAGCCATCGGAAATCATCAAGAAATTGTTCATGCTAGGCGTCATGGCGACGATCAACCAAGAATTGGACAAAGATGCGATCGAGCTGATCTGCGCAGATTACGAAGTGGAAGTCGAAGAGGAAATCCGTATCGACAAAACTGACCTTGAGATTTATTTCGAAGAGGCGGAGATCGATGAAGATGTGCTAACGGAACGTCCGCCAGTCGTGACGATCATGGGCCACGTCGACCACGGAAAAACGACGTTGCTCGATTCGATTCGGAACACGAAAGTGACGCAAGGCGAAGCGGGCGGGATCACGCAGCATATCGGGGCCTATCAAATTACGGAGAAAGGCAAGAAAATCACGTTCCTTGATACACCGGGGCACGAAGCGTTCACGACGATGCGTGCGCGTGGTGCGAAAGTGACAGACTTGACCATTCTCGTCGTAGCAGCGGATGACGGCGTCATGCCACAGACCGTCGAGGCGATCAACCACGCCAAAGCGGCAGAAGTGCCGATTATCGTAGCTGTGAATAAAATGGATAAGCCGACAGCCAACCCGGATCGGGTTATGCAGGAATTGACAGAGCATGGCCTAGTCGCGGAGGATTGGGGCGGCGACACGATTTTCGTTCCGATCTCCGCATTGAAAGGTGAAGGAATCGACCAGTTATTGGAAATGGTCCTTCTTGTGGCGGAAGTCGGGGAGTTGAAGGCGGATCCGAAGTCGAACGCTAAAGGTACGGTCATCGAAGCCCAGCTCGACCGTGGACGTGGATCGGTTGCGACTCTGCTCGTCCAGGACGGGACATTGCGCGTCGGAGATCCGATTGTTGTCGGAAACACGTTCGGGAAAGTGCGGGCGATGATTAACGACCTCGGCCGACGGGTAAAAGAAGCAGGACCATCCACGCCGGTGGAAATCACCGGATTGAGCGACGTCCCGCAAGCGGGGGATCGGTTCGTCGTTTTCGAAGACGAGAAAACTGCCCGTCAAATCGGGGAGTCAAGAGCGGTCGATGCATTGCAGGAACAGCGCGTAGAAAAAACACGCGTCACGTTGGATAACCTGTTCGATCAAATGAAACAAGGCGAGATGAAAGAACTGAACTTGATCGTCAAAGCGGACGTTCAAGGGACTGTCGAAGCGATGGCGGCATCCTTGATGAAAATCGAGGTGGAAGGCGTCAATATCAAAATCATCCATACAGGCGCAGGCGCCATTAACGAGTCCGATATTTCACTCGCGGCCGCTTCCAATGCGATCGTCATCGGATTCAACGTCCGTCCGGATATCAATGCGAAACGGGCTGCGGAGGAAGAAGGCGTCGACATTCGCCTGCACCGTGTCATTTATAAAGTGATCGAAGAGATCGAAGCGGCAATGAAAGGGTTGCTGGATCCGGAATTCGAGGAAAAAGTGATCGGGCAAGTGGAAGTCCGCGAGACATTCAAAGTGTCTAAAATCGGCACAATTGCGGGAAGCTATGTGACAGACGGGAAAATCACACGCGATTCAAGCGTCCGGATCCTCCGCGATAATATCGTCATCTTTGAAGGGGAGCTCGATACGTTGAAACGCTTCAAAGACGACGTGAAAGAAGTCGCAAAAGGATATGAGTGCGGGATTACGATCAAAAACTTCAATGATATCAAGGAAGGCGATATCATCGAAGCGTATGTCATGGAAGAAATCAAGCGCGTATGATCGTCTATGCGGAATGTACGTTTTTCATTCCCGACGCAGCTTCTTTGAAAGAGAAGCGCTCCGTCCTCAAACGGATGACAGACCGGGTGAAAAATTCCTATAATGTCTCCATTGCGGAAATCGATCATCAGGATTTGTGGCAACGGACGACGATCGCTCTCGTTGCCACGGCTTCCTCGACAGATGCAGCCGAGCGGGAAGTGCGGAGGGCGGTCCGATTCCTGGAATCCAATCCGGAATGGGAGCTGTCTGATTTCTCGCTGGATTATTACTGATACGGAATTGGAGTGACCATCCATGTCAATGCGAGCAAACCGTGTCGCAGAGCAGATGAAGAAAGAATTGGGTTCCATCATTGGCCAGAAATTGAAAGATCCGCGTATCGGTTTTGTCACCGTGACGGATGTCGAAGTGACGGGAGATTTGCAACAGGCGACAGTGTTCATATCTGTCCTGGGCAAGGAATCTGAAAAAGAGGATACGTTGAAGGGCCTAACGAAAGCGAAAGGATTCATCCGTTCGGAAATTGGCCAACGGATCCGTTTGCGGAAAACACCGGAAATCGAATTCGAATTCGATGATTCCGTTGCGTACGGAAACCGGATTGAATCTCTTTTGAAACAAGTTAGTGACGAGCAGGAAGAATGAGTGAGAGGAGGAAGTCGGTGTCCAAGAGGACTTTCGGCTTCCTCCCTTTACATAATTATGGATCGGACCAAAGGGGCATACAAGATGGATGGAATACTTCCGCTATGGAAAGAAAAAGGCATGACATCGCATGATTGCGTTTTTAAACTCCGTAAAATCCTAGGAACGAAAAAAGTCGGACACACTGGAACGCTCGACCCGAATGTGGAGGGGGTGTTGCCAATCTGCATCGGCCAGGCTACGAAAGTGGCGGAGTATATTACAGATGCCGGCAAGGAATATGTAGCGACCATTTCCGTCGGAACCGCTACGGAGACGGAAGATGCGGATGGCGCAGTCGTCGCTTCCGACTTGTCGCCTAAACGGTGGACCCGTTATGAAATTGAACAAGTCCTGGATCGGTTGACCGGTGAAATCGAACAGATCCCTCCCATGTATTCCGCTGTGAAAGTGAACGGACGGAAATTATACGAATATGCGCGGAAAGGGCAGGAAGTGGAACGGCCAAAGCGGATTGTTCGCATTGAAGAGATTGTTTTATTGGATGACCGGAATCTGTATGAAGGGAATCAAATCACATTTGATGTCCGGGTCGTTTGCGGGAAAGGGACGTATATCCGGACGCTTGCCGTGCAGATCGGGGAACTTCTCGGCTTCCCTGCGCATATGGCATCCCTTGTCCGTACGGCGTCCGGCTCTTATCGGAAAGAGGATTGCCGTACATTGGACGAAGTGAAAGAGACCCAGGAAGCGGGACGGATCGATTCTATCCTTCGCCCGTTGGAAACGGCCTTGCTTGATTTTCCGGCAGTCGAAGTGGAGGAAACGCTCTATGACCAGTTGGCCAATGGACAAGTCCTTCCGCAGCACCCGCAGTTGGCGGATGCCGCGCTGCTTGTATTTTCGAAGGATGAGAAAGCCATTGCAATCTATAAGAAGCATCCGACAAAGGAAGGGCTTATGAAGCCGGAAAAAATGTTTCCGATGAACAGATAAGGGGGGAATGAGTATGGACATCCACAGATTGCAATATCCCGATCACACAACAACCGGTTTGAATGAACGCTATTCACTTGCCATCGGATTTTTCGACGGATTGCATAAAGGCCATCAGGCTGTCATCCGGGCGGCGCAGGAAAAAGCTGCGGACCTCGGAATCCGTTCGGCGGTCATGACATTTGATCCGCATCCTTCCCATCTTTTCGGGGGAGGAAAAAACAAAGTGAGCTATATTACACAGTTTCCCGAAAAAGTGAGACTTCTCAATGAGATGGGAGTGGACACATTGTTTGTCGTCAATTTCGACTCGGAACTCGCATCCCTCACTCCCGGAAAATTTGTGGAAGTGTTCATAAAAGGGTTGCAAGTGGAGCATGTGACAGGCGGATTCGATTTCACTTTCGGGTCCAAAGGGGCCGGCACGATGAAAATGATGGATAGCCTGTCAGACGGCGCGTACGGCACGACAATCATCGGCAAGGTGAGCGACCGGGATGAGAAGGTGTCTTCCACACGCATCCGCCAATTGCTGGCGAAGGGGGATGTGGAAGAGACCGCTCGGCTGCTCGGCAGGCCATTCCGGACAATCGGCATAGTCGGCCATGGTGACAAGAGAGGAAAGTTGCTCGGGTTCCCGACAGCGAATCTCATGCCGGATCCCGATACGCTGTTGCCGGCGAATGGCGTCTACGCGGTCCGTTTTTCATACGATGGCGGGACATTCGATGGTGTCTGCAACGTCGGGGTGAAACCGACCTTCCAAGATCCCAGCCGTATGAGACCTTCCGTGGAAGTCCATGTGTTGGATTTGGATGAGAATCTATACGGGAAGGATGTCGCGGTCGACTGGATCAGCCATATCCGCAACGAGCGGAAATTCGAGTCGGTCGATGCCTTGATTGAACAGATCGGGCTGGATAAAGAGACTGCCAAAGAGTTGTTGGCAAAACAAGGTTGATAGTTGCAATTGAAGATTCTGCATGGTAGTATGAACAAGTGTAGAACTACACGAACCGCTCCTTGGCAAATCGAATCACCAACGGTTGCTCGGGTTCCGGGGATATTTTGAAATTAGGAGGTGAAAAGGATGGCAATTACACAAGAGCGTAAACATGAATTGATCAATGAATTCAAGACTCATGAGAACGATACGGGGTCTGCTGATATTCAGATCGCTATCCTTACTGAGGAGATCAACAACCTGAACGCCCACTTGAGCACTCATAAGAAAGACCACCACTCCCGTCGTGGCCTTATGAAGATGATCGGTCGTCGTCGTAAGCTATTGAAATACTTACGTGAGACGGAAGTTCAGCGTTACCGTGATCTTATCGCAAAACTCGGCCTACGCCGTTAATCAGATGACTTCAAAAGCAGGCAGATGCCTGCTTTTTTTCTTTGGATAAAAGTTTGTACCCATTAGTGAAAGCCATTTTGCTTTCATGGATGGCAGCTACCATGTACCCTTATTTACAGGGCAAGCTCTGTACCACGAAATTGTTCTCAAACAAACTATCATTGGATCAAAGGAGAGGTTGACTGTGGTAGAAAAGAAAATCGTATTTTTTGATTTGGATGGGACGCTTTTAAATGAGGATAAGATTGTGTTGGAGTCAACGAAGCAAGCGTTGCGGGCACTGCAGGAAAAAGGGGTGTATACTGCGATTTCCACGGGTCGTGCTCCGTTAATGTTTGATTGGTTATGCAGGGAGTTGGCAATCGATTCCTTTGTTTCGATGAATGGCCAGCACGTGATCCATGAAGGGGAGGAGCTTTTTTCCAATCCGATTGATGCAGACATCCTGCACGATTTGGCCACGTATGCGAGAAAACAAGGGCATGGACTGTCGTATTCGAACCATTTGGCGTTTGCGGTGAGTGAAGAAAATCATCCGTTCATTCAACCGAGCATCAATGGATTGAAACTGGAATTTCCCCCTGCAAACTTCGAGTTCTACCTTCAAAATTCGGTCCATCAAGTGCAAGTATATTGCGAGAGCCGGGATGCCGGACAATATATGAATCGATATGCGGACTTCACGTTCATCCAGTGGGGAGAATACGCATTCGATATGCTGCCGGAAGGCGCCTCCAAAGCGGTGGGCATCCGTAAACTGTTGGAGAAGCTCGGGATTCCACGGGAAAACAGCTTTGCATTCGGGGATGGCCGGAATGATATTGAAATGCTCGAGTATGTCGGGACTGGGGTGGCCATGGACAATGCCGTGCCAGAATTGAAAGACATCGCCGATCACGTCACCACCTCCTGCTCGGAAGACGGCATCCTGGACGGCCTTTTGCATATCGGGTTGCTGGAGACGAAAGATGTAATGACGGTGAAGTGAATGAAAGAACAAATATAATCAGCAGGGTCTTTTTGGGTGTGTTGGATAGAAATACCGTGCCATAATTGATCCGAAGGGGGCCTGTCCCGTTTCCTGAAGTCACCGCTCTTCCCAAATTTCACCCCCTCCTATTTTAGAAAACCATAGAACGTGTTATACTGAACAAAGGTTGCTATAATAGGAATTCAGCATTAGAAAACTTGTGTATAAATAGCGTTGTCAATTACACTATATGAATACATACATCGTATGCAGGACAAGTTGCAATGCAATGGAGAGGGGTTCAAACATGACAGAAAAAAAGGTTTACACACTTGATTGGGCAGGACGACAGCTGACGATTGAAGCGGGCCAGCTGGCAAAACAGGCAAACGGGGCAGTATTGGTCCGTTACGGCGATACATCGGTCCTATCGACCGCAACAGCTTCAAAACAACCGAAAGCACTGGATTTCTTTCCTCTTACTGTGAACTACGAAGAGCGTTTGTATGCAGTCGGGAAAATCCCGGGAGGTTTCATCAAACGGGAAGGGCGTCCTTCCGAGAAAGCGGTGTTGACGAGCCGTTTAATCGACCGCCCGATCCGTCCCTTGTTTGCGGACGGCTTCCGGAATGATGTCCAGGTGATTTCGCTGGTCATGTCGGTCGACCAAGATTGTTCGTCCGAGATGGCTGCTATGATCGGCTCTTCCCTCGCCTTGTCCATTTCCGATATTCCATTTGAAGGGCCGATCGCCGGTGTCCAAGTCGGACGGATTGATGGAGAGTTTCTAATCAACCCGACGCAGGCACAAATGGAAAAAAGCGATTTGGATCTTGTCGTTGCTGGGACGAAGGATGCCATCAACATGGTGGAAGCAGGGGCAAAAGAGGTCTCGGAAGACACTATCCTCGAAGCGATCATGTTCGGTCACCAGGAGATCATTCGCTTGATCGAATTCCAAGAGAAGATCGTAGCGGAAATCGGGAAGGACAAGATGGAAATTGAGCTGTTCGAGTTGGATGAAACCTTGTCTGCTGCCATTAAAGAACAATGTGAAACGGAATTGATCCAAGCGATTCAAACCCATGAAAAACATGCGCGCGAAGACGCTATCAATGCCGTGAAACAACAAGTGATCGACCGCTATGCCGAAGAGGAAGCGGACGAAGCGACGATGAAACAAGTGAAGGCAATCCTGGATCAGATGGTCAAGGACGAAGTGCGCCGCCTCATCACGGACGAGAAGATTCGCCCGGACGGCCGCAGTCTTGATGAAATCCGTCCACTTGCCTCCGAAGTCGGCATCTTGCCTCGTACGCACGGGTCGGGTCTCTTCACACGCGGCCAGACGCAAGCACTCAGCATTTGTACGCTTGGTGCGCTTGGAGAAGTCCAGATCATTGACGGACTCGGCCTTGAGGAATCGAAGCGGTTCATGCACCATTATAACTTCCCGAATTTCAGTGTCGGGGAAACAGGGCCGATCCGTGGACCGGGCCGCCGGGAAATCGGACATGGAGCCCTTGGAGAGCGTGCCTTGGAAGCTGTCGTTCCGGATGAATCCGAATTCCCGTACACGATCCGCCTAGTTGCAGAAGTGTTGGAATCGAACGGTTCCTCCTCCCAAGCTTCGATTTGTGCCTCCACGATGGCGATGATGGATGCCGGAGTGCCGATCAAGTCACCGGTTGCGGGAATTGCGATGGGACTCGTGAAAAAGGGCGAGAACTATTCCGTCCTCTCCGACATCCAAGGGATGGAAGACCATCTCGGAGACATGGACTTCAAAGTGGCTGGAACTGATAAAGGAATCACGGCCCTTCAAATGGATATCAAAATCGAAGGCTTATCCCGTCAAATTCTGGAAGAGGCGTTGACACAGGCAAAAGCGGGACGGCTCAAAATATTGGATCATATGATGACTGCCATCTCTGCGCCGCGTGAAGAACTTTCGGCGTATGCACCAAAAATCATCATGATTAAAATCAATCCGGATAAAATCCGAGACGTGATCGGACCGGGCGGTAAAGTGATCAACAAGATCATTGAAGAAACCCATGTGAAAATTGATACGGAACAAGACGGTACGATCTATATTTCCTCGCCGAACAACGAAATGAATGCGAGAGCGAAGGAAATCATCGAGAACATCGTCCGGGAAGCAAAAGTCGATGAGTATTACATGGGGAAAGTGAAACGGATTGAAAAATTCGGTGCCTTCCTCGAAATCTTCCCAGGAAAAGATGGACTTCTCCATATTTCCGAAATTGCGGAAGAACGGACGAAAGCGGTGGAAGACGTGCTGAAACTCGGTGATGAGCTCATGGTCAAAGTGATTGAAATCGACAATCAAGGCCGTGTCAACTTGTCACGCAAAGTCGTCCTGAAAGAAGAAAAGGAACGCGCAGAAAAAGAGAAAAACTAAGGTGCTTGATTATAAGCGAACGGATGGAAAGCCCCAACTTACGAAGCTGGCGGCTTTTTGTTCATTGCAGGAATAGGGTGAAAGGAAATGGTGGAGAAAGTAGTCTGCCCGAATGGCGCCCGCATCGTCCATGAAAAGATGGAGCATGTCCGATCGGTCGCCATCGGTATTTGGGTCAAGGCCGGTTCGGGAAATGAACAGCCATCCGAAGCGGGCATCGCGCACTTTATTGAACATATGCTGTTTAAAGGGACTGTCACCCGGACAGCAAAAGAGATTGCGGAACAGTTCGACCGGATTGGCGGGGATATCAACGCATTCACTTCCAAGGAAATGACCTGCTTTTACGCTACAGTACTGCATCCGCATGCCCGGACCGCGGTTTCTGTGCTGGGCGATATGTTCTTCCACTCGCGCTTCGATGAAAAGGAGATCGCCAAAGAGCAATCGGTCGTATTGGATGAGATCGCCGCGGTGGCGGATACGCCCGACGATGATGTAGAAGAGAAATTATGGAGCCTCATGTACCCGGCCCATCCGATCGGCAGGCCGGTCCTCGGGCAAGAGGAAACGATCCGGACTTTCGATGAAAAACGGATCCGGCAGTTTATGGAACGGCATTATACGCCGGAGCGATTAGTCATCTCCATCGCGGGGAATTACGATGAGTCCCTGTTAACCTACATAGCCGATCTGTTCGGTTCTTTCGAAAGGGAACCGCAAGAGGAGATTGGATTGGTCACGGAACCTGTCTTCCATCCAGGAGCTTTGACCCGGATTCGGGATATCGAGCAGGCGCATGTCTGTATCGCTTATCCGGCATTGACCTTGCATGATGAGCGGATTTACGCCTTATCCATTTTGGACAGTGTCATCGGCGGAACGATGTCTTCCCGGCTCTTTCAGGAAGTGCGGGAGGAACGAGGTCTTGCGTATTCGGTCTATTCGTATTACACGACACATGAGGAAGCGGGAGCTTTTCTCATCTATGGAGGCACTTCCCCGGAAAATATGGAAGAGCTGACGGAGACGATCCAGCAGATTGTAGAGGACATTGTCAAAGACGGCGTTACGGCGAATGAACTTCATAATGCGAAGGAGCAATTGAAGGGCGGATTCCTGCTAGGTCTGGAAAGTTCCGAAGCGATCATGCAGCGCAACGGGAGAGTTGAGATTTTATTTCAAAAGCATCGTTCCCCGGAGGAGGTCGTGGCATTGATCGATCAGGTGACTGCAGAGCAGGTCCATCAATTGGCTTCCGGGATTTTTTCAAAGCCGCAAGCGGTTTCGAGAATCTTGCCGCGCGCATAATACGGATAAAACGCAGGAGGCTGTCAGCTTTCCTGCGTTTTTTTCATAGGATGGTAGGAGAAGAGAGAAAGGGGACTGGAGCATGCTGTTATCTGAACTGGCGCAAAAGGAATTGATCCAAGTGGAAGACGGGGTCCGATATGGATTCCTCGGGGATACGGATATGATTTTCAACGGCAAGACAGGAGATATCATCGGATTTGAAATCAAAAAAAGGCTAGGTCGGTTTTCATTCAAGAATCGTCAGGAGGGGGCCGATGAGTATATCCCTTGGGATGAAATCGTCCTGATCGGAGAGCATCGGATCCTATTCGGGAAAACCCGGAGCATGAGCGAGTTGAATTTCGATGACAAATGAAAAATGGCTGTTCATCGGAACGGATGAACGGATTGCCGTCTGCAGCGACATATTCAAGCAAAGAGGATATGATAGTGCGCATTTTAGGACGGACCGCTATACGGAGCCGCTTGGAGATTTGTTGCTCCAGTTGGAACCCGACCATATCGTGCTGCCCGTATTGCAGATGGAAGGGCCGCCGATCCCGGCAGGCCGGCTGGCAAAAGGAAGCCGCCTTTATACAGGAGTGGCGTCGGAGCAATGGATCCGGCCGTTCAAGGAAGCCGGCCACCCGGTCTATTCCTATTTGAAAGAGGAGCAATTCATCTGGGAAAATGCAAGGTTGACCGCAGAAGCGTTCGTCCATGAATATTATAGCCGAACGAAGCGCAGCGTTGCCGGCAAGCATTTTTATGTAGCCGGCTTTGGCAGGGTCGGCAAATTGACCGCCCATGTGCTAGCTTCGCTCGGCGCCAAAGTCACAATCATTGCACGGGCGGAAGCGCAGATCGGAGAGGCGGCGGCCCTAGGCTACGAAACACTTGCGCTCACCGATTCGTTTCTACTGCCTGAAGGGGAGCTCATCAATACGATACCGGTCCAATGGCTTTCCGCAGCTCCACATTCCCGTTCCCACATTTTCGATCTGGCATCTGCGCCCGGATGCCTAAAGAATAGCCCGGCACCTGAATACTATACAGTACTGCTTGGATTGCCGGGCAAACATTATCCCGAGGATGCGGCCATGGCACTTGCCGGGGCGCTCGGAAGGATCTATCGGAAATGAAAGGGGATATAAATGCTACAGGGAAAGCGGATCGGTTTAGGGATTACGGCTAGCCATTGCACGTACGAAGAAATCATTCCGGTCATTGAGTCGTTGAAAACCAATGGGGCGACGGTCGTGCCGGTTATCACCCATTCTGTTTTGACAGCAGCCACCCGGTTCGGGACGGGAGAGGAATGGATAGAACGGATCGAAGGAGTGACGGGGGAGAAGGTGATATCCTCGATAGTCGGTGCCGAGCCATTCGGTCCATCGAACCCCGTGGATTGCATGATCATCGCCCCGATGACGGGAAATTCGATCAGTAAATTTGCCAATGCCGCGACGGATTCTCCCGTCTTGATGGCGGCCAAAGCGACGCTTCGAAATGGCAGTCCTGTCTTGATCGGCATTTCGACGAATGATGCACTCGGATTGAATGCGTCGAATATCGCAAAGCTATTGAATATGAAAAATGTCTATTTCATCCCGTTCGGGCAAGATGACCCATTCAAAAAACCGAATTCACTTATCAGCGATTTCTCGTTGATGGTGCCGGCTGCTGCGGCCGCCTTGGAAAAAAGGCAACTTCAGCCATTATTGATTATGCGACATGACAAATAAAAATACATCCTGCATATAATTCGTAAATATGATATAATTCGACCAATGAACTGCTTAGGATAAGAGGGAGGCCCCCGCAACGATGCGGCATGCAAGATGGCTTCCCCATCCTTCAACTAGCTGAAAGGAAGATAGAGATGAAGAACGTGAATGTTGCAATCGTCGGAGCGACTGGGGCTGTCGGGACGAAAATCCTTGAAAAATTACTTGAACGCAATTTTCCTGCAAAATCGATCAAGCTGTTGGCTTCGAAGCGATCGGCAGGTGTTGAGATAAAGGCAGGCAATCAAACATACACAGTAGAAGAAACGACACCGGAATCTTTCGAAGGGATCGACATCGCGTTTTTCAGCGCAGGCGGATCGATCTCCGAGAAATTCGCTCCGGAAGCGGTGAAGCGGGGTGCGGTCGTCATTGATAATACGAGTGCATTCCGGATGAAGGAAGATATCCCTCTCGTCGTGCCTGAAGTGAATCCTCAAGCGCTTCGGGATCATACGGGAATCATAGCGAACCCGAACTGTTCAACGATTCAGATGGTGGCAGCGCTACAGCCGATCAAAGAAAAATATGGCATCAATCGGATCATCGTTTCGACGTACCAAGCGGTTTCCGGAGCGGGTTCCGAAGCGATCGACGAATTGAATGCTCAAAGTGGACATTTCGACCAGCGTGCGGAGAATGTGGCGGAAATCTTGCCGTCGGCTTCTGCCGAACGCCATTATCCGATTGCATTCAATGCGATTCCTCAAATCGATTCATTCCATCCATCCGGTTCCGGATTCACTTTGGAAGAATTGAAAATGATGAATGAAACGAAAAAAATCTTTGGTGACCAGGAACTTGCGGTCACGGCGACTTGCGTGCGGCTACCGGTCGTGACGGGCCATTCGGAGTCGGTCTATATCCAATTGGACACAGAAGAAGTGACAGTGGAAGACCTTAAAGGTTTGCTGAAGGATGCGCCGGGCGTCGTCGTTCAAGACGACCCTTCCACACAAACGTATCCGATGCCGCTATTCGCGGAAGGAAAAGACGAAGTGTTTGTTGGACGGATCCGGAAAGATCCAGAAGAAGCAACCGGATTCCACCTTTGGATCGTTTCAGACAACCTGCTGAAAGGTGCTGCATTGAACTCCGTGCAAATCGGAGAAAAGCTTCTGGCATCACAATAAACAACGAAGGGCTGATCAAAATGGATATAGGACAAATAGCAACGGCGATGGTGACTCCTTTTACACCGGAAGGGAACATCGATTTCCAAAAAACCGCCAACTTGATCGAACATTTAATTGCCAACGGTACGGATACGCTCGTCGTCTGTGGGACGACGGGGGAATCACCGACCTTATCTGCAGAAGAAGATAAAGAGCTCATCGACTTCACGGTGAAACAAGTCAACAAGCGGATTCCGGTCCTCGCAGGAACAGGTACGAATGATACGGCAGTCTCGGTCCAGTTGACGAAGACGGCAGAATCGCTAGGCGTGGATGGCATCATGCTCGTTACGCCTTACTACAATAAACCGGACCAAAGAGGGCTCTATGCCCATTTCACGCATGTTGCGAAGGAGACGAAATTACCGATTCTTCTATACAACATCCCGGGCCGTTCTACAGTCAATATGGTGCCGGAAACAGTCATCGCGCTTTCCAAAGTGGATAACATCCAGGCCATTAAGGAAGCGAGCGGCGACCTGGAGCAAATGGCAGCCATCATCGAAGGGACGGCGGATGATTTCGACGTCTACTCCGGCGACGATGGATTGACACTGCCGCTGCTATCCATCGGCGGGAAAGGGATCGTTTCGGTTGCCTCCCACGTTGTCGGGAATGAAATGCAGCAGATGATCAACGCCTTCAAGAACGGCAAAACGAAAGAAGCGGCTGATATGCACCGTGCCTTATTACCATTATTCGGAGCATTATTCGCTTCTCCGAACCCGGTTCCGGTCAAATACGCGCTGAATAAAATCGGCGTTCCGGTCGGCGGCGTCCGCCTGCCGCTCATGGCATACGGCGACGTGCATCCGGAATTCGATGCAGTCTGGGAAGCTTTCCAGCAACAAAGCGCACGCTTCTCGGTTCAGAAACCGGTATAATTCAATGACAGTGCCGAGCCTCACTATCCAATCGGATGGCGATGGCTCGGCTTTTTTGTCGTTGGAGCAAATGACTGAATTAATTTAAAAAACATATAAAAGGCCATTGTCATTCAAAAAGGCTTTTTTTGTTTGTACAGAATGCGCTTGTCCCGTATAATGAATCTTAGTTGAAGTGGACGGGAAACCAAATAGGAATTTTAAGAAGTGCGGGAAGTTTGGCTAAAACCGTAAAAATGGGTTTTCGCCATAGACGGGTCTGTCCGGGTTGATGATTTTCATTCCAAGCCGAAGACGGCCTGAAACTTGCCCGGCTTTTTGAACATATGTAAATTGGTTAAAACTTTTGCGTGAATCAGACAGAGTGCAACGTTGATTGGAGTGGAAGGCGGCAACTTCTGCGGGACGTACCGCGGATGGTGCAACTCTATGGGATGCCTGATTGTGCAGAAATTCGGCCTACGAACACTTTGCCGTTCGATTGGCTGCGCCCCGCGGTAAACGGCCGCCCGGAACGGAAATCAACGTGGGTAACCCGGATGCAGTTTTTATTTCAATGTATAGAGGCAATAGGAGGAACTATTTTGACAAAAACCAAAAACGAATTAATAAGAATCATCCCGCTCGGGGGAGTCGGGGAAATCGGGAAGGCGATGTATGTCGTGGAAATCGATGATGAAATGTTCATCGTCGATTCTGGGCTGATGTTCCCGGAAGGCGAGATGCTCGGTATCGATATCGTCATACCGGACATCTCCTATGTCGAGGAGAACAAAGACCGGGTGAAAGGGATTTTCTTGACGCATGGCCATGAAGACGCCATCGGCTCGATTGCCTACTTGCTGCAGAAAGTGCAGGCGCCGGTCTATGGATCGAAACTGACGCTCGCCTTGGCGAAAGAGCATCTCAAACAGATGCCTGCGCCAAATCAGGTGAAATTTTTCGAAGTGACGAATAAAAGCCGCATGAACTTCAAGCAGACACATGTTACGTTCTTCCATACGACGCATAGCATTCCGGATTCGCTTGGAATCGTATTCCATACGAGCGAAGGGGCCATCGTCCATACGGGGGAATTCAAATTCGACCAGTCCGCGAAAGGTAAATACCGCCCGGACGTGGCGAAAATGGCGGGCCTCGGGGAAGAAGGGGTCTTCATCCTCATGTCCGATTCGTCGGAAGCGGAACGTCCAGGCTATACGACATCCGAATCCGTCATCGAGGGGGAACTTTCGAAGACTTTCCATAAGGCGGAAGGCCGCATTTTGGTAGCGCTCTATGCGTCGAACTTCATCCGCATTCAGCAAGTGTTCGACAAGGCGAGCGAAACCGGTAAGAAAGTGGCAGTCGTCGGGAAAAGCTTGGAAAGCTATTTCGAAGTCGGCATGAAACTTGGGTATTTGCATATCGATGATGAAATCGTCATCCCGGTGAAAGACATTGAGAAATATGACGATGATCAAGTCGTCGTCATTGTGACGGGCAATAAAGGCGAACCTCTCGACGCCTTGGAGCGGATTGTCCGCAAGCATCATAAGGATCTCCGCATCAAAGAGACGGATACGATCCTGATCACGTTCACCCCTTCGCCCGGGATGGAAGTCGAGATGTTCCAGACGATGAATGAGCTGGCAAAAGCGGGTGCGACAGTGTTGACCTCCAGTAAGAAGGTCCACGTATCGGGGCATGGCAGCCAAGAAGATCTGAAACTGATGCTGAATTTGATGCGTCCAAAATATTTCATCCCGATTCAAGGCGAATACCGGATGCTCATCGCGCACTCCAAGCTCGCTCAGGAAACCGGTTTGGAAAAGTCGCAAATTTTCATCGCGGATAAAGGCGATATCGTCGAGTTCAAAAATAATAAGATGCGGATGAGCGGCCGTGTGCAGGCGGGCAATGTCCTCATCGACGGCATCGGGGTCGGCGATGTCGGCAACATCGTCCTGCGTGACCGGAAATTGCTGAGTCAGGACGGCATCTTCACGGTTGTCGTCACATTGAGCCGCAAACAGAAACGGATTGCCGCGGGACCTGAAATCGTTTCGCGCGGATTCGTGTATGTCCGGGAATCCGAGGAACTGTTGGAGGAATCCGCCAAGCTGGTCCGCAAGATTGTCGAAAAGTATGTGAATAAAGAGACGTTTGAATGGACAAACATTAAACAAGAGATCCGTGATACGTTAAGTTCTTATCTATTCCAGCAAACGAAGAGAAGACCGATGATCATCCCGATTATCATGGAGTATTAATTTCCAACCAAACAAGGATTTCCTTGCCGTCATTGCGGCGGGAAATCCTTTTTTAGTAAAGTTGTCTGTACATGATCGAAGACCACCTGATTGAGTGAGGAGGGGGAAAATGTCGAAACGGGCGAAGAAAAAGAAAAAGCGTGCTTCTGCGCAAAAAAAGAGTACGGGCAGCTGGAATCCGCTGCTCTATGAAGTCGTCGGCTTAGCGATGATCGGGCTTGCCGTCATCATCATATTTGAATTCGGCGTCGTCGGAAGGAGCCTGGCATCGGTAGGACGGTTCATTTTTGGGAATTGGCATGGCGCCCTGCCGTTACTGTTGATCATCCAAGCCTTGATTTATATGATCAACCGGAAAATGGGCGGATGGAAGAACCGGATTGTCGCGGGCTGTCTATTCATCTTGGCGAGCCTTCTTCTATTCAGTCATATTTATCTTTTCAAAGAGCTCTATGAAAGCCGGGTCCTTATGTCCGATTCCGCTTTGAAGGAGACGTGGAAGGTGCTCATCACGAATGACGGCATCGAGTCGAGGACAGGGGCGTTAGGTGGCGGCATGGCCGGCGCAGTCTTGTTTGCGATGTTCCATTCGCTTCTCGATTCTGCGGGGGCGACCGTAGCGGGTGTATTGTTGCTGTTGATAGGAATTGTGCTACTGACCGGAAAAGCGCTCGTTCCGTATGTCATCGAACAATTCCCGGCAGCTATCGATTCGATGAAAGGGCTGTTTGAGCAGAAGGGAAAGCAGAAACGGAAGAAAAAACAGCCTTCCCGCTCATCGCGCGCTTCTAAAAGATCACTTATCCAAGGAGTGCGTACGGTGCCGGACGTGCCTGATGATGGAGATGTGGAGGAGGAAGCATTGCCGGCTCAGCCAATCATATCCGCTTTCAGCGAACGGATAGAAAAAGTGGAGGAGAAATCGGCAGAGGAGGAGCAGGCGGCAGCTGTGGAAGCGCCCGAGCAACCGAAGCCGGTCGAAATTTCGACCTATACGGGAGTGACCGGGGAAGAGGAAAACGAGTCGTATATCCTTCCGCCGGCCACCTTATTGAAACAGACGCCCCATCATGATCAATCGGAGGAGTATGATTCCATCCAAGCGAATGCCCAGACGCTGGAACGGACATTCCTCAGCTTCGGGGTCAAAGTGCGCGTCACGCAAGTCCATTTAGGCCCGGCTGTCACAAAATACGAGGTGCTGCCGGATACGGGCGTGAAAGTGAGCCGGATCGTCAGTCTGGCGGATGACATCGCCTTGGCGCTAGCTGCGCGGGATATACGGATCGAAGCGCCGATTCCCGGGAAATCGGCGGTCGGCATAGAGGTACCGAACAACGCAATTGCCATGGTGAGCCTCCGGGAAGTGGTCGAGTCGAAAGAGAACAGCCGGCCTGATTCGAAGTTGATGATCTCGCTCGGCCGGGATGTCACCGGGCAGGCGATGCTCGCTGAATTGAACAAGATGCCGCACGTCCTCATCGCCGGATCAACAGGCAGCGGGAAAAGTGTGTGCATCAATGGCATCATCGTGAGCATCTTAATGAGAGCGAAGCCCCATGAAGTGAAACTGATGATGATCGATCCGAAAATGGTCGAACTGAATGTGTATAATGGCGTCCCGCATCTTCTTGCGCCGGTTGTGACCGATCCGCGTAAAGCATCCCAGGCGCTGCAAAAAGTGGTCGCTGAGATGGAGCGGCGCTATGAACTGTTTTCCCACACCGGGACACGGAATATCGAAGGTTATAATGAACATATCGAAGAATGGAACCGGATGAACGATGAAAAGCATCCGCGCATGCCGTTCATCGTCGTCATCGTCGATGAGTTGGCGGACCTCATGATGGTCGCTTCCAGTGATGTGGAAGACTCGATCACGCGGTTGGCCCAAATGGCGCGCGCTGCCGGAATCCATTTGATTATCGCAACACAGCGTCCGAGTGTCGATGTCATCACAGGCATCATCAAAGCGAATATTCCGTCCCGGATCGCCTTTGCCGTATCATCAGCTGTCGACTCGAGGACGATTTTGGATACAGGAGGGGCGGAGAAACTGCTCGGCAGAGGTGATATGTTATTCTTGCCGGCGGGAGTCTCCAAACCTACCCGCGTCCAAGGCGCTTTCGTCTCGGATGCGGAAGTCGAAGCAGTCGTCAATTTCGTCATTGAGCAGCAGAAGGCCCAATACCAGGAAGAGATGATTCCGACAGATGTGGAGGAAGTCCCTCTTCACGAAGAGACGGATGAATTATTTGATGAAGCGGTGCAACTTGTCGTTGAAATGCAGACTGCATCCGTCTCGATGTTGCAGCGCCGTTTCCGCGTCGGCTATTCCAGGGCAGCCCGGATTGTCGACCAGATGGAGATGCGCGGCATTGTCGGCCCTCCGGAAGGAAGTAAACCGAGACAAGTTCTGCTCGATAAAGGAGAATATGACAGTTCGTATTAAAACAGGGATGTTCGCCCTTTCCGAAGAGGAAGCCATTTTACTTGTTGCTTCTATTATTTACTGCATTACAGTGTTATAGTAATGTGGAATGTCAAACATCTGAGGTCTGACCTCTTAGGAGGGTTATGATGGTAGTGAAAGCGGATCAGCGACATCTGTATATACAGGTGATCGAACGATTGAAAAAGGATATTGAAAACGGGGTCTTCAAGGAAAATGAAAAATTCCCTTCCGAATTCGAGTTGGCGAGGTCCCTTGGCGTCAGCCGTTCTACATTGCGGGAGGCGCTTCGGCTACTGGAAGAGGAAAAAGTCATCGTGCGGAAACATGGGGTCGGTACATTTGTGAACCCGAAACCGGTGTTTTCATCCGGTATTGAGCAACTCTCGAGTGTCTCTGCTATGATTCGTGAGGCGGGCATGGAACCGGGTACGATTTTCATGGATATCAATGATACCGAACTGACCGAGGAAAACGGGGACACATTTCCATCCGAAGATGGGGATCGCCTCGTTACAATCAAACGGGTTCGAACGGCGGATGGTGAACCTGTCGTCTATTGCATCGACCAAGTCCTCGCCCGGACGATTTCAGGCGGAGTCGAGCACCTTTGGAACGAATCCATTTTCGATTCGATTGAAAAATCCGGGGATATCCGAATTTCCCAAGCGGTTGCCTATATCGAACCGGTCGGTTATGACGAGGAAGCTTCTTCCATACTCCGATGCGGTGTGGAAATCCCGCTGCTCGCCCTTATTCAACATCATTATAGCGAGGACGGGGAAATGGTCCTTTTCTCAAAGAACTACTTTCGGGCGGATAAATTCAGTTTTCATGTCGTGCGAAAACGGGTATAAGACGTTAAGGCGTCATACTAAATAAATAAAAACAGGGAGGTCCTTTCATTGGGTAAACGGAAATTTGGCCTTGGCCTTTCATTCTTGCTAGCAGCCGGAACGATACTTGGGGCATGCGGTGGAGGGGATAAGGGAAAAGACACCGGAGACAACACAGAAGGGCAGCAGTCAGCTGACGATACTTTCTCGATCGCCATGGTAACCGATGAGGGCGGCGTGGACGACAAGTCCTTCAACCAATCCGCTTGGGAAGGAATCAAACAATTCGGTGAAGAAAATAATTTAGAAAAAGGGACCGGTGGATATGATTATCTACAATCGACAAAAGCGGCCGAGTATATCCCAAACCTGAATAAATTGGTATCACGTGATTTCGATTTGATTTTTGGGATCGGGGCAATGGTGAAAGACGCAGTGGAGGATATTGCTTCGGAACGTCCCGACAATCATTTCGCGTTAGTCGATGAAGTGACGGACATGCCAAATGTGGCAAGCGTCATGTTCAAAGAGCAGGAAGGCGCCTTTTTGGCTGGAGTAGTCGCGGCTAATATGTCGAAATCGGGTAAAATCGGGTTTATCGGCGGCAGGGACTTGCCGGTCATCAAACGGTTTGAAGCGGGATTCCATGCAGGCGCTGAAGCTGTCAATCCGGATATTCAAGTGGAAGTTCATTATACAAATGACTTTACGAAAGCCGACTTGGGGAAAGCGGCTGCCAACTTAATGTACTCTTCGGGCGCTGATATTATTTTCCACGCTGCTGGCGGTACTGGAAACGGCATTTTTTCCGAAGCGAAAGAACGTAAAAAAGCAAATCCGGACGAGTACGTTTGGGTTATCGGTGTCGATTCTGACCAATACGAGGAAGGAAAAGTCGGGGACCAGAGTGTGACGCTGACATCCATGTTGAAACGGGTCGATATCGCTGTTAAAAAAATAGCGGAGCAGGCGCGCGATGGTGAGTTCCCAGGTGGCGACGTGACAACATACGGCCTTGCGGACCAAGGGGTGGAATTAGCGGACTCCCGAGGCGCCATTCCGGAAGAAGTCATGGCTGAAGTGGAAGAATATACGAAGAAGATCATTGACGGAGAAATCGAAGTTCCGGAAATTCCTGAGAAATAACGAAATGGATACCGGGAAGGCCGTGACTTGAATCGGCGGAAATTTAACATTTCGCCGATTCAAGTTCAGCCTCCGACGGATTTTGAAGGCGTTCCATGGAAATCCCGACCGAAATTAATAGAAGAAAGGGTTGCGACCTGCCTTTTCTTGTGTTAATTTGACCTAATCATAGAGGATGAATAAATGGTTTACATATGAATGTCGAGGGAGTGGTGTCGATGGAATACGTAGTGGAGATGCTGAATATCCGTAAGGTATTCGGCAATTTTGTTGCCAATGATAATATCACTCTCCAACTGAAAAAAGGGGAAATCCATGCCCTGTTAGGAGAAAATGGTGCCGGGAAATCGACGCTGATGAATGTACTCTTCGGATTGTACCAGCCGGACGGCGGGGAAATCCGGGTGCGTGGGAATGCGATCGCCATAACCGATCCGAATGTGGCCAATAGCTTAGGAATCGGCATGGTGCACCAGCACTTCATGCTCGTGGAAAATCTGACGGTAACGGAAAATATCGTCCTCGGCAATGAACCGAAGAAAATGGGCATGATCAACGTAAAAGCCGCAGCCAAAAAAGTGGCCGAAATCTCCAAGTTGTATGGGCTCGATGTCGATCCCTATGCGAAAATCGAAGACATTTCAGTTGGCATGCAGCAACGGGTGGAAATTTTAAAAACGCTCTATCGCGGTGCTGACATTTTGATTTTCGATGAACCGACGGCCTCCTTGACCCCGCAGGAAATCCAAGAATTGATTTCCATCATGAAGAAATTGATCGCAGAAGGGAAATCCGTCATCATCATTACGCATAAATTGCAAGAAATCATGGAGGTCTCCGACCGTGTGACGATCATCCGAAAAGGGAAAGGAATCGGCACTGTAGTCACTTCGGAAACCACCCCTGTGGAATTGGCTACGATGATGGTCGGTCGTCAAGTGACGTTTAAAACCGAAAAAGGGCCTCCTCGACCGACGGAAGAGGTGCTGCGGGTTGAAAATTTGGTTGTTGAGGATTACAGGGGCGTTCCCCAATTGAAAGGACTCAATTTATCCGTCCGTAAAGGTGAAATTGTCGGCATTGCAGGGATTGATGGCAATGGACAATCGGAATTGATCGAGGCGATTGCCGGTTTACGGAAGGTGAAAAGCGGCAAAGTGTTTCTCGATGCGGTGGATGTCACGGGGAAAAAACCTCGGGAAATAACGGAAGCGGGCCTCGGCCATATCCCGCAAGACCGCCATAAACACGGACTCGTCCTGAATTTCTCCGTCGGCTATAATGCTGCATTGCAAACGTATTACAAAAAGCCGTTTTCCAAAAACGGCCTGATGAATTATAAAGTTATCTCCCAAAAAGCAAAGGATATCATTGCGGCTTACGATGTGCGTACACAAGGGGAACACGAATTGGTGCGCGCCCTATCCGGGGGGAATCAGCAGAAATTGATCATAGGCCGCGAAGTGGATCGGAATCCTGAATTGCTCATTGCCGCGTTGCCGACCCGGGGACTGGATGTCGGGGCGATCGAATTTATCCATAAACGGCTAATTGAACAACGGGATAATGGAAAAGCGGTCCTGCTCATCTCTTTTGAATTGGACGAGGTGATGAATGTTTCCGATCGAATTGCCGTCATTTATGACGGACAAATTGTGGATACGGTACTGCCGCATGAAACTTCGGAACAAGAATTGGGTCTGCTCATGGCTGGCCATGTCAAAGAAGAGATGATCGTTGTCGGGGATGATG
The DNA here is from genome assembly GCF_000829195.1 of Bacillus sp. OxB-1. GTDB lineage: Bacteria > Bacillota > Bacilli > Bacillales_A > Planococcaceae > Sporosarcina. Next base: position 2,190,411 of record NZ_AP013294.1, read on the forward strand.
TCGTATTGAAGGAAGGTGACGACCGCCATGTCGAATAGGCTTGTTACTGTACTTGTTCCTATTATCGCCATTATTCTAGGCCTGTTAGTCGGGGCAGTTGTCATGCTGGTCAGCGATTATAATCCTGTCGAAGCGTATATTGCTTTATGGAACGGAATTTTCGGGAGTCCCTATGCTATCGGGGAGACGATCCGCCAAATCAGCCCTTATCTATTGGCAGGTCTTGCAGTCGCCTTCGCTTTTCGGACGGGCCTTTTCAATATCGGAGTCGAAGGCCAGCTCATCGTCGGTTGGTTTGCGGCCACTTTTGTCGGGACTGCAATTGAATTGCCCAAAATCATCCATTTGCCGTTGGCGTTATTGGCTGCCGCTGTGGCGGGCGCCCTTTGGGGGTTCATACCTGGCCTGCTGAAAGCGACTTTGCGGGTGCATGAAGTCATTGTCACGATCATGATGAACTATATTGCACTCCACGTCGTCAATGCACTCATTAAAACGGTTTCAGGAGGCAGCTACAAAACGGAAAAAATTCATCCGACCGCCTCCCTCCGATCGGATTTCCTCCGAAATCTAACCGATTTCTCCACCTTGCATTACGGGATTCTTGTTGCCTTGGCCATGGTGTTTATCATGTGGCTCATCTTGGAAAAAACGAAGACCGGGTTTGAATTGAAATCAGTCGGCTTCAACGAACATGCATCCCAATACGCAGGCATGAATGTGAATAAAAATATTATCCTGTCCATGGTCATTTCCGGCGCCTTCGCGGGTCTTGCAGGGTCAATGGAAGCTCTTGGAACGTTTGGCAACATGGTGCAGCTCGGCGGATTTACCGGAATCGGATTTGACGGGATTGCCGTCGCTCTGCTCGGCGCGAATACGCCACTTGGTGTCATTTTCGGTGCATCCTTGTTCGGCGCCTTGAAATACGGGGCAGGCAACATGCCGAGCGAGGCAGGGGTTCCCGATGAAATCGTATCGATTGTCATTGCGCTGATCATTCTCTTTGTCGCTTCCGGATACATCATTCGGGTTCTGCTCGGCAAGCTGAATAAGCAAAAGGAGGCGAAGTGAGATGAGCTTCTTAGGCTTTTTATACTTTATCGTGCCGATTACAATCGCGTACGCCGCTCCTCTCATTTTTACGGCGATCGGCGGTGTCTTTTCCGAACGTTCCGGAGTTGTCAATATCGGTCTGGAAGGGCTGATGATCATGGGGGCGTTTATCGGGATCCTATTCAACCTGCATTTTGCAGAAACGTTCGGCGCATGGACGCCGTGGCTTGCACTCCTTGCCGCGATGGTCGGGTCGGCTCTGTTTTCCATTATTCACGCAGTCGCATCAATTTCATTCCGGGCGGATCAGGTCGTTTCCGGGGTTGCGATTAATATGCTCGGTCTGGCAGTTGCCTTGTTCTCGGTGAAAATGATTTTTGATAAAGGGCAGACCGATTTCATTCAACAGTACATCCCTTTGATCAATATCCCTTTTTTGAAAGATATTCCGTTTCTAGGGCCATTGTTGTTCAAAGGGCTGTATGGTTCATCCATAGCAGCGATCGCATTGGCTTTCATTTCCTGGTTCGTCATTTATAAAACGCCTTTCGGACTTCGCCTCCGATCGGTCGGGGAGCATCCGATGGCGGCGGATACGATGGGAATCAATGTGACGAAAATCCGCTACATTGCGGTTATCATTTCGGGTGGACTTGCCGGTATCGGCGGCGCAATCTATTCCCAGACGATGACGGGAGATTTTGGACACGCGACGATCAATGGGCAAGGGTTCATTGCACTTGCAGCGATGATTTTCGGAAAATGGCATCCGATCGGTGCAATGGGAGCTGCCTTATTCTTCGGATTTGCTCAAGCGTTGGCAATCAGTTCCACGAACATCCAATTTCTGCAAAGCATCCCCTCGGTGTATTTTAATATCTTGCCGTATGTATTGACGATTTTGGCATTAGCCGGATTCATCGGTCGGGCGAATGCACCAAAAGCGAGCGGTCAGCCATATATTAAAGGAAATCGATGAAAAATTGTTCAATTGAAAGCTGCCCGAATCAGCAGACATCCGGGCAGCTTTTTAATGGCAGTTGATAAATGAATCTGGAATCGGCAGGAGCATGTTCTTAATTTGCAAGCAATCCGGCAAGCTGTAATTTGCCCCAGGCCGCATTTGACATGTATAGTGAAGTGGAGAATCTTCATATTAACAAAAACAGAGGTGTTTATATGTTCAGTAAAGTTATTCTTCAAGAGGGCGTCAATTTATACATCCGTTCACTCGAACAATTCAAAACGATCAATTTTTCGGTGAAATGGAAGACCGAACTGGACTCCGAAAAGGCGGCGAATCGCGCCGTCCTGGCGAATGTGCTCCAGGATTCAAACGGCAAATACCGGACGCAGAGCGAGCTGCGAAACACATTGGATGAGCTGTATGGAACCGTCCTGTTTACGGACGCGACGAAACGGGCCAATACACATATCATGTCCCTTTACGCCGAATGTGTGAACGATGAGTATTTGACAGGCGACACTGTGCTCGATGAAGTGTTGGATTTATTGCATGCGGTTATCTTCAACCCGAATTTCGTCGATGGCAAGTTTGATGAGTCGGTCGTGAACCGTGAAAAACGTTCCGTGAAAGAACGGATTCGTTCGGTGTATGACGATAAGACTCGTTTCGCCCAAAAGCGCATGCTGGAACTGCTGCGCCCTGATAGCCCGGTCTCGACTTCTTCCTATGGGACGGAAGAGGAAGTGGAAGCAGTTACGGCTGATGGGTTGCTGGAGGCATATAACAGCATGTTGCAAAACGATGAAATCAACATTTACATCGTCGGCGATATCGATGAAAAGAAGATGACGGAAAAGATCAAGAAGTTGTTTCCGTTTGAACCGCGGACTGTGCGGAAAAATGACGAGGAAGCGGCTGCTCCTGGCGCGACGCAACAGAAATCGGAAGTCCGGAACGTGAAAGAAAAACAGGATATGAAACAGGGGAAACTGCATCTCGGCTTCAGCACTCCAATTGTCTTCACACATCCGGATTATTTGAAAATGCAAGTGACGAATGGCGTGTTCGGCGGCTTTGCGCATAGTAAGCTGTTCATGAATGTCCGCGAAAAAGAGAGCATGGCGTATTACGCGTCCAGTTCATACTCTGCGCATTACGGCTTGGTCTATGTCATGGCCGGAATCGATGCGGAGCTTGAAGAGAAAGCGGTCAAACTGATCAATGAACAACTCGACGCCTTGCAGCGAGGGGAAATCACGGATTTGGAGATCGAACAGACAAAAGCGCTGCTGACGAACAGCGTCAAGAGCACGTTCGACTCGGCAAGGGGACAGATCGAAGTGTTTGATCAGTACAAAGAATTGAATGATGATTTCACTGCCGATTTCCTCATCTCCGGCTGGGAGGCCGTCACAAAAGACGATATTCAAAAAATGGCATCCGAAATCACGTTGGAAATCGTGTATCTGCTGTCCGGCAAGGAGGCCGCTTGACGATGAAGAAAATACAATTCGATGCACTTCAAGAAACGTTATATAATGAAAAGCTGGATAATGGACTGGATGTCTATGTTCTCCCGAAAAAAGGGTTTTCCAAAACGTTCGTGACGTTCACGACGAAATACGGTTCGATCGACCGGACGTTCATTCCGCGCGGAGGCACGGAGGAAATTACTGTTCCGGATGGAATTGCCCATTTCCTTGAGCATAAGATGTTCGAAAAAGAGGACGGGGACGTATTTCAGAAATTCAGCGTCCACGGCGCGTCCGCTAATGCGTTCACTTCCTTTACAAGAACTTCTTATCTATTTTCCGCTACCGATAAATTGTACGAGAACGCGGAAGTCCTCCTCGATTTCGTCCAGGATCCGTATTTCACGGAAAAAACGGTCGAGAAGGAGAAGGGTATCATTGCCCAGGAAATAACGATGTACGATGATCTTCCTGATTGGCGTCTCTACTATGGAACGATTGAAAACTTGATGCACGAGCATCCTGTGAGAATCGATATCGCGGGGACAGTAGAATCGATCCAAGATATTACAGCTGAACATCTGTACACTTGCTATGAGACGTTCTATCACCCATCCAATATGGTGTTTTTTGTCGTAGGCGCAGTCGATCCAGCAGAAATGATCGATTTTGTGAAGAAGAACCAAGCGGCAAAAACGTTCAAGGAGCCGGAAACGATCGTCCGCCGCTTCCCGGAAGAACCGCCGGCAGCAGCGACCACCGATAGCAAGTTGGAGATGGATGTATTGAAACCGAAGTTGAATATCGGGATGAAATGCAACAAGACCGATGTTCAAGGAGAAGAGATGCTCATCCAGGAGTTGTCCTCCAATCTCGTACTGGACATTCTCTTTGGCAGATCGTCCGAATTCTATACGAAAGCGTACAACGAAGGGATCATTGATGAGTCGTTCAACTATGATTTCTCGTTGGAGGAAGGCTTCGGCTTTGCGATGGTCGGCTCCGACACGGAAGAACCGGAAAAGTTGGAAGCATTGATCCGCGAAACGATCGATGGGGCTGTAGCTTCATGGCCTGTCACGGATGACGATCTGAATCGGATGAGGAAAAAAAGGATTGGCCAGTTCATGCGGTCGTTGAACTCGCCTGAATATATTGCCAATCAGTTTACTCGGTACGCTTTCAATGGAATGAATTTATTCGATGTCGTCCCTACATTGGAAAAATTGACGGTGGAAGATCTTCAAAATGCGTTCCAGACATTTTCGGATGAAAGCGGTCGTACGGTCTTCACGATCGTCCCTTCGGATACAGCGCAATGACCACCCTCGGTTATTGTGTCGTCCTAGGGGCATCAGGCGGCATCGGAGAGTCGATCAGCCGGGCTTTAGCCGCTTCCGGCTGGTCGCTCTACCTTCATTACAATGAAAACGCAGGTACGGTATTACGCTTGCAGGAGGAGTTGCAGGCGGCCTATCCAAGTTTGGACTTCCGGCCGATCCAAGGCGATCTGAGCCAAATGGACGGTGCCGATCTGGCTAGGCAAGTTAAACAAGTGCGGGCTGTCGTCGTAGCAAACGGCCAGTCCATGTATAAATTATTATCGGAAACGACAGCGGAGGATATGGATGATCTGTGGAAAGTCCATGTCCGCAATCCTGCCAGGTTCATCGCGGCCGTGTCGCCGCAATTGCGCAGTTTCGGGACGGCATATGTTGTCATGATCGGATCCATCTGGGGAATGACGGGGGCCGCGGGCGAGGTTCTTTACTCGGCAGTGAAAGGCGCGCAGCATGCTTTTGTCAAAGCGTATGCAAAAGAAGCCGCTTTTTCGGGCATCCGAGTGAATGGGGTGGCGCCGGGATGGATTGACACCCGCATGAATGGCCATCTTCCGGAAGACGAGCGGCAGATGGCGATGGAAGAGATTCCGCTCATGAAGCCCGGAATCCCGGATCATGTAGCGCAGGCGGTCGATTATTTGCTGAGCGGCAAAGCGGATTACACGACGGGTGACATCCTGAATGTCAATGGCGGATGGTATACGTAAACAGCCCGATTTCTTTTTTGCTTTTCTTAAGCAAATGAATCCGCTATTATAGAACTATATTGAATCACGTGCGTCCTGTATTAGGGAATTGAAAAAGGGGTGTGCCAGATGGGTGAATGGTATCTGGAATATGAAATTCAAGTGAACCGTCCGGGACTTCTCGGGGATATCGCATCGTTGCTCGGGATGTTGCGGGTGAATATTATGACGATCAATGGAGTCGACGGCGGACACCGTGGAATGCTATTGAGAACGGAAGACGATGGGCAGATCAAGCGGTTCGAACAGATTGCATCGACTATGGAAACGATCAAAGTATTGAAAATCCGTGAACCGAAATTGCGGGATATTTTGGCGGTCCGGCATGGCCGGTATATCCAGCGGGATGCGGATGAAAAGAAGACGTTCCGATTCCTGCGCCGAGATCTTGGAATCCTCGTCGATTTCATGGCCGAAATCTTCAAGCAGGAAGGCCATAAACTGATCGGAATCCGCGGGATGCCACGGGTTGGAAAGACGGAGTCTGTTGTGGCGGCAAGCGTCTGCGCGAATAAAAAGTGGATTTTCCTCTCGTCTACAATGATCAAGCAGACCGTCCGGAGCAAGTTGATGGGCGATGAGTTCTCGGATGATAATATTTTCATACTGGACGGCATCGTGACCCGTCGCGCGGAGGATGAACGCCATATGCAGCTCGTTCGGGAAATCATGCGGATGCCGGCGATTAAAGTGGTGGAACACCCGGATATGTTCGTCCAGCATTCGGAATATAATATAGAGGATTTTGACTATATCATTGAATTGCGGACCGATCCGGAACAGGAAATTACATATGAGATGATGGAGAAAAACCATATGATGTCCGACCCGGGGACGATGGGGGGAGGGCCCGGATTTTTTAATTTTTAAATTAGGCAGGTGTTTTTGGTGACCGGATTAGGTGATCGTCTCCGAGAGGCGAGAACAGCTAAAGGATATACATTAGAAGATTTGCAGACCATCACAAAAATACAGAAAAGATACCTTTCCGGTATTGAAAACGAAGACTATAGCATGATGCCGGGCTCTTTTTACGTCCGGGCATTTATCAAGCAATATGCGGAGGCGGTCGGGGTCGATTCTGATGAAATGTTGGCTTTGTATCAAGAAACAACCCCTTCGGAACTGCCGGAAGAGGACTTCGTCCAGCCCGCAGCCCCGCTTCGGCGCCGGAGAGGCCTGAAGGACAGCCGAATCAACGAGGCTATCCCGAAAGTGATTGTGGCTTTATTTATCATCGTCATCATCGTGGTCGTCTGGATTTTGTACAAGTCCAATGCGTCTACGAACCCGAATGTCGAGAGTCAGCAGGAAGAAACGATTACGACTGTGGAGAAGAAGCCGGTCGAACAGAATCCTGTGGAAAATGCGGATGATGGTGCCGACGGAGCGGAACCTGATGAGGAACCTCCTGCTCCAGAAGTCGTGGAGCCTGAACAGGAACAGACTTTGGAACACGTCACCATCAACGGGGACGACTCCATGTACACATTGACCAATACAGACCAATTTCAGTTGGAGATTAAAACAAGCGGGGATTCCTGGATCGGTGTGTTGGATGCAGCGGGACAAGAGCGTATGGAGCCGACTGCCCGGACATTGAGCGCCGGAGAGCAAGTGGAATTGGATGTCTCGGATACGGACCGGGTTCGCATCCGTGTGGGACGTACAGCAAGCACGGAAATTTACGTCAACGGCGAGCTATTGGAGTACGCTTCACCAAAAACTACGCAAAATATCATCATCGAATACAAGAAAGAGCAATAGTCATCTGAAAAGGATGACTATTTTCTTTGAAGAGAGGTATAGAGAAAGGGGAACGTCGCTTTATGAATTTGCCAAATAAAATCACGGTTTCCCGTGTATTGCTTATCCCTATTTTCATGGTGTTCATGCTCGTCGATTTCGGCTTCGGCAAGCTCACTGTCGGAGGGACCGAATTGACGGTGGAACATATGATTGGTGGCTTGCTTTTCATTTTTGCGTCGGCCACCGATTGGCTTGATGGGTTTATTGCCAGGAAATACGGGTTAGTTACGAATATGGGGAAATTCCTCGATCCGCTGGCGGATAAGCTGCTCGTGTCTGCCGCGATGATCATCTTGGTGGAAATGGGGGTTGCGCCTTCCTGGATTGTCATCATCATCATCAGTCGGGAATTTGCTGTCACAGGACTTCGACTGATCTTGGCAGGGGGCGGCGAAGTCGTTGCGGCGAACCAGCTTGGCAAGATCAAGACAGTGGCTCAAATATTGGCCATTGCTTCCTTATTGTTGAATAACATCTTTTTTGCTCCGCTCGGCATTCCATTTGGGCTGATCATGCTATATATTGCATTGCTCTTCACCATTTGGTCGGGTGTCGACTACTTCTATAAGAATAGAAGGGTGCTGTTAGACTCGATGTAAAGAAAGGGACGTGAATGTATGAAGGCGGAAATTATTGCGGTAGGCTCGGAATTATTGCTTGGCCAAATCACTAATACGAATGCACAGTTCATTTCGGAGAAGCTTGCGGAGATTGGAATTGATGTCCATTTCCAAACGGTTGTCGGAGATAACCCCGACCGCTTGAATGAAGTGATCGAAATTGCAAAAAAACGGGCGGATGTCCTCATTTTCACCGGGGGACTTGGACCGACAAAAGACGATATGACGAAAGAGACCATCGTAAAGCAGATCGAGTCGACGTTGGTCAGTGACGAAGAGGCCCTGTTTTCGATACAGCAGTATTTCGAGCGGAGCGGGCGGGTAATGACGGAAAACAATAAGAAGCAGGCATTGGTGTTCAAAGATGCGATTGTCCTGCCGAACCGCAACGGCATGGCGCCTGGGATGGCGGTTGAAAAAGACGGCGTCCAATACATTTTACTGCCGGGGCCTCCCCATGAGATGAAGCCGATGTTCACCGGTTTTGCGATTCCCTACTTGCTTGGCGTGACGGGAAGGAAGGAGGTCATCTCCTCCCGCGTATTGAAATTTTATGGGATCGGCGAAGCGGAGCTGGAGCATCGCATTCAGCCGATTCTGGACAGGCAGTCCAATCCGACGATCGCCCCCCTGGCATCGGCCGACGGTGTAACCTTGCGGATTACGGCGAAAGCCGAAACTTTGGATGACGCAAACAAACTGATCGCCCCTGTAGAAGGGGAAATCCGTGCGATTGTCGGGGAATTTGTTTACGGCGTCGACGATGATACGCTTTCTTCCAAGGCTGCGGAAATGCTCTTTCAGAATGGTTGGACGCTGTCCGCGGCGGAGAGCCTGACATCCGGCCTGTTCATGGCGGAGCTCGGGAAAGAGGCGGGTATCGGCGTTTCTTTGGAAGGTGGGGTTGTCGTCTACAACGAACAGCAAAAAGTCGAACAGCTCGAGGTGGAACAAGAGTTATTGGATCAGTTCGGTATCGTCAGTTCGGAATGCGCCGCTGCCCTTGCTGTGAATGTGAAACGTAAATTTGGATCGAATATAGGGGTCGGCCTGACAGGTGCTGCAGGTCCGGAACCGCATGACGGCGCGCCCGTCGGCACTGTATGGATCGGCATCGTATCCGATGATGCGGAAATGGAAACGTATAAATTATCCCTTTCCGGTTCCCGGAATGCGAACCGTCGACGTGCTGCCCAATTTGCAATCTATTACTTAATTAAGCATATGGAGAAAAAAGAAGCCAAAAAACATTTTTAAGCCGCTTTCTCAATTAAAAATGAGATTTCCATATGAATTCTCATTTAAAAGTGGAGAATGAATAAAATTATCGAATAAGCGTTCGCTTTTTTCTTGTATATTTCTCAATAAAGGAGTATAGTAGAGATAGAAAGAAAAGCATATCACCTTTAAGGAGGAACTATTTTGAGCGATCGTAAAGCGGCTTTGGATATGGCCTTGAAACAAATAGAAAAACAATTCGGGAAAGGTTCCGTCATGAAAATGGGAGAACAGACGGACCGTGAAATTTCCACATCATCGAGTGGCTCGCTTGCACTCGACGCCGCTCTTGGAGTCGGCGGCTACCCGCGCGGCCGGGTAATCGAAATCTATGGCCCGGAAAGTTCGGGTAAAACGACTGTCGCGCTCCATGCCATTGCAGAAGTGCAGGCGGCAGGCGGACAGGCGGCCTTCATCGATGCGGAGCATGCGCTCGATCCGGTCTATGCGCAAAAGTTGGGCGTCGATATCGACGAATTGCTATTATCCCAGCCGGATACGGGAGAGCAGGCGCTGGAAATCGCAGAAGCGCTCGTTCGAAGCGGTGCAATCGACATCATCGTCATAGACTCGGTGGCGGCGCTCGTCCCGAAAGCGGAAATCGAAGGAGAGATGGGGGATTCCCACGTAGGCCTTCAAGCCCGTCTCATGTCCCAAGCATTGCGTAAACTTTCCGGAGCGATCAATAAGTCGAAAACTATCGCAGTATTCATCAACCAAATCCGTGAAAAAGTCGGTGTCATGTTCGGTAATCCGGAAGTGACACCGGGAGGTCGTGCCTTGAAATTCTATTCCTCCGTGCGATTGGATGTCCGCCGCGGAGAAGCGATTAAGCAAGGTAACGATATCATGGGGAACAAAACGCGGATCCGCGTCGTGAAAAACAAAGTCGCGCCACCATTCCGCACAGCGGAAGTCGATATCATGTACGGGGAAGGGATCTCCAAGGAAGGGGAAATCGTCGACCTCGGTGCCGAATTGGATGTCGTCCAAAAAAGCGGTTCCTGGTATTCCTACGAAGGCGAACGCCTTGGACAAGGCCGCGAGAACGCGAAACAATTCCTCAAGGAAAATCCGGAGATCCGCAACGAAATCGCCAATAAGATCCGTGATTCATACGGAATGGCCAGTGCCAACTATGTCATCGCCGCCCATGAAGAGGACGAAGACGAGGACGAAGTGCTGGAACTATTGCTGGACGAAGAATGATCCTATCAAAACCGAACCACCCAAAAACGGGCGGTTCGGTTTTTCGTATTCTCTCGGATTTTACAAAGTGCAGATAGCAGCGTACCTTGTATTTTGGCTCCCACTGGGGAGTCTCCCACCTGGAGCAGAATCCCGGTCAGTCACTATAAAATCGGAAAGCCGTAATATTATTCCAAACCCGCGCTCCAATCCTTGACATGTCAATTTCACACCGATACAATTAATAGTGTATAATTTCAAATTCCTGAAATGAATATTGGCAGTATGTTGAACCTTAATATACGAGCCGACTGAAAATGAAAAGAATAGCAGGAGGAGGTGATCTGGATGTTAGGAAATATCATCTCCGCTTTGCTCGGGCTCATCGTCGGTGCCGTTGTTATCTATTTTGTTAATAAGAAAGTGAATGAATCAAAAGTTACGGGTGCCAAATACTCGGCAGAACAAATCGTCGAAGAGGCGAAGCGTGAAGCGGAGGCCATGAAAAAAGAGGCACTACTGGAAGCGAAGGATGAAACTCACAAACTGAGAATTGAAGCGGAAAGTGAAATCCGTGAAAGAAGGGCGGAACTGCAAAAGCAGGAAAACCGTCTTCTGCAACGGGAGGAAAATCATGACCGCAAGGATGATGCTCTCAACAAAAGAGAAGCGGGTCTGGAGCGCAAAGAAGAAGCGCTAACCGGAAGACAACAGCATATTGAACAGATGGAACGCAAGGCGGAAGAACTTGTTACCCTGCAACAGGCGGAACTCGAAAGAATCTCTTCATTGACGCGGGATGAGGCGAAGCATCTTATCCTGGACGAAGTGGAAAAAGAGCTTTCCACCGATATCGCTGTCATGACGAAGGAATCGGAACAGCGTGCAAAAGAGGAATCCGATAAGCGAGCACGTGAAATCCTTTCCCTTGCTCTGCAGCGTTTCGCAGCTGACCATGTCGCGGAAACAACCGTTTCGGTAGTCAACTTGCCGAATGATGAAATGAAAGGCCGCATCATTGGTCGGGAAGGGCGTAATATCCGGACGCTGGAGACATTGACGGGAATCGATCTCATCATTGACGATACACCGGAAGCTGTCATTCTGTCCGGGTTCGATCCGATCCGTCGGGAAACTGCACGTCTTGCACTGGAAAAACTTGTTCAAGACGGCCGTATCCATCCGGCTCGAATCGAAGAAATGGTGGACAAATCCAGACGCGAGGTGGACGAGTTGATTCGGGAGACCGGGGAACAGACGACATTCGATGTCGGTGTCCACAATCTGCATCCGGATTTGATCAAAATCCTTGGAAGATTGCGATTCCGTACGAGTTACGGCCAAAACGTCTTGAAGCACTCGACCGAAGTTGCGTATCTTGCCGGCTTGCTGGCGGCGGAGCTCGGTGAAGATGTGACGCTAGCCAGACGGGCCGGGCTGCTCCACGATATCGGGAAAGCGATCGACCATGAAGTCGAAGGCAGCCACGTCGAAATCGGCGTCGAGCTGGCGACAAAGTACAAGGAACATCCGGTGGTCATCAACAGTATCGCATCCCACCACGGAGATACGGAGCCGACCTCGGTCATCGCCGTACTCGTTGCCGCAGCCGATGCTTTATCCGCTGCACGGCCGGGAGCCCGCAGTGAAACGTTGGAAAACTATATTCGTAGATTGCAAAAACTCGAAGAGATTTCAGAGTCTTACGATGGAGTGGAGAAATCATTTGCCATCCAGGCAGGACGGGAAGTTCGCATCATTGTCCGACCTGATCAGATTGATGATATTACCGCGCATCGTTTGGCGCGTGACATCCGGAAACGGATTGAAGAGGAACTGGATTATCCAGGACACATCAAAGTGACGGTCATTCGGGAAACCCGTGCCGTTGAATATGCAAAATAAAAAAAGAAGGGGCTTCCGTGCAACTGAACCGGAAGCCTTTTTCTATGGAAGAGGCGTTTTCATGAAAGTATTATTTATCGGAGATATCGTCGGGTCGCCGGGCCGGAACATGGTGTTTGATTACCTGCCTCGTCTGAAAAAGAAATATGCTCCGGATGTCATCATTGCCAACGGGGAAAACGCAGCATCGGGCCGGGGCATCACCCGCTCGATTTTCGACGATTTGCTCCGAGCCGGCGTGGATGTCATCACGATGGGCAACCATACATGGGATCATAAGGAGATTTTTGATTTCATCGATGACACTGATTATTTGCTCCGGCCGGCGAATTTTTCGGAGGAGGCACCGGGCAAAGGGATGACGACCATCTCAAAGAACGGGGTGACGCTTTCGGTCATCAATTTGCACGGCCGCGTCTTTTTGCCGCCGCACGGGGATCCGTTCGAGAAGGCGGATGAGCTCGTGGCACAGGCGAAGGAAATTTCACCCCTTGTCTTTATCGACTTTCACGCGGAAGCGACGAGCGAGAAAATCGCGATGGGGTGGCATCTGGATGGCCGGGCTTCCGTCGTCGTCGGCACCCATACCCATGTCCAGACAGCGGATGACCGAATTTTACCAGGCGGCACGGCATATTTGACGGATGCCGGCATGACGGGGCCGTATGATGAAATCCTCGGCATGAAAAAAGAGGATGTCCTCTATCGATTCAAGACGAATTTGCCAGTCCGGTTCGAAGTGCCGAAACAAGGCCGGGTCCAGTTGAACGGCCTCGTGGTGGAGCTCGATGACGCTTCGGGACGGGCCATCGCCATCGAACGCATCTCTATCAGCGAAGACCGCCCGTTCATCGCTTGAAATCGCGTCTAAATAACCTCCTTGTTTCATAGGATGGTTTATGGAGTACTGCATTCCATAGACATAGGAAAATAAGGAGGAATAATGGTGAATCCATTGAAAGTATCATCCCGCTCGAATCCGAATTCAGTTGCTGGGGCACTCGTCGCGGTCATCCGGGACCAAGGCTACGCGGAAATGCAGGCAATCGGGGCAGGCGCATTGAACCAAGCGGTAAAAGCAGTGGCGATTGCAAGGGGATTCGTAGCACCTAGCGGGGGTGATCTCGTCTGCGCACCTGCGTTCACTGACATCCAAATCAATGGAGAAGGCCGCACCGCATTGAAATTGTTGGTTGAGAAACGGCAAAAATAAAAACGAACGGAAGCAGTTGTTTGCTGGGCAGCTCCATACAGCCCGGGCAGCAACTGTTTTTTAGTATTATAGGTTTTCGGGGGGAAGGCAGGTTTCCACGCTCTCTGATTCACAGGCCAGGGTTTGTGTCAAAGCATCGACAAAATGGACTTGCCTTGTAAAGCGGCCGCCCGTTTCAGTATAATAGGTACGAACTGTCTAAATCCCGCAAGGTCAGAAAGGGGACATTTGCAAATGAATGAAGAGCAACGCCTGCAAGCAGGTCTTGTGAAGCCGGGATTAGCAAAACCGGCGGAAGAGAAGGACTACAGTCAATATTTCCAAACGGTCTATACCCCGCCGTCTTTGAAAGAAGCGAAAAAACGTGGGAAAGAGGAAATTTCCTACCACGATGATTTTGAAATAGAAGAACGGTTCCGCGGCATGGGCGTGGGCCGGAAATTTTATATACGCACATACGGCTGCCAGATGAATGAGCATGACACGGAAGTCATGGCCGGGATTTTCCAGAACCTCGGCTATGAAGCGACAGACGATGTGGAAGAGGCGAACGTCATTTTATTGAATACTTGTGCCATCCGGGAAAACGCGGAGAACAAAGTGTTCGGGGAACTTGGCCATCTGAAGCCGTTGAAGCAGCGGAATCCGGATGTGCTGATCGGGGTTTGCGGCTGCATGTCCCAAGAGGAATCGGTCGTCAATAAAATATTGAAAACGTATCAGCAGGTCGATATGATCTTCGGTACGCATAACATCCATCGTCTTCCCCATATTCTGAACGAGGCGTATTTATCCAAGGAAATGGTCGTGGAAGTGTGGTCGAAAGAAGGGGACATCATCGAGAACCTTCCGAAGGTCCGCCACGGCAATATTAAGGCGTGGGTCAACATCATGTACGGCTGTGATAAGTTCTGTACATACTGCATCGTGCCCTATACGCGCGGGAAAGAACGGAGCAGAAGGCCGCAGGATATCATCCAGGAAGTGCGCCAGCTCGCAGCGGAAGGCTATAAGGAAATCATGCTTCTCGGGCAGAACGTCAACGCGTACGGCAAAGATTTCGAGGACATCGACTACCGTCTCGGCGATCTGATGGACGAGCTTCGCAAGATCGATATTCCACGCATCCGTTTCACAACGAGCCATCCGCGCGATTTCGACGACCATCTCATCGAAGTGCTTGCGAAAGGCGGGAACCTGCTGGATCATATCCATTTGCCGGTCCAATCAGGTTCCAGCGAAATCTTGAAAATCATGGCGCGGAAATACAACCGGGAACAGTTTTTGGAATTGGTCCGGAAGATCAAAGTAGCGATCCCGAACGTCACGTTGACGACGGATATCATCGTCGGCTTCCCGAATGAAACGGACGAGCAATTCGAAGAGACGCTCTCCCTGTATAAGGAAGTCGGTTTTGAAATGGCTTATACGTATATTTATTCGCCACGGGAAGGGACGCCGGCCGCGAAAATGGTCGATAATATCCCGATGGAAGTGAAGCGGGAGCGCCTGCAAAGGCTCAATAAATTGGTCAACGACATGTCCGCCGAATCGATGAAGCCGTATAAAGGAAAAACAGTCAAAGTGCTCGTCGAAGGGGAGAGCAAGAAGAACCCCGACGTGCTGGCAGGCTACACGGAGAAGAACAAGCTCGTCAATTTCAAAGCTCCGCGGTCAGTCATCGGTGAGATTGTGTACGTCAAAATCACGGAAGCCAAAACATGGTCGCTCGACGGTGAATATCTTGGCGTCGTAGAAAAGGATAAGGTGAGTGTCTAATGGAAAAATTGTATACGAAGGATGACATCATCGCGAAATCGAAAGAAATCGCGAAAATGATCGCCAATACGGAAGAAGTGGAATTTTTCAAGCGGGCCGAAGCACAAATCAATGAAAATCAAAAAGTTCGTGAAAGCATTGCGAGCATGAAATCATTGCAGAAGCAAGCGGTCAATTTCCAACAGTATGGAAAAGAGAAGGCTTTGAAAATTATCGAGGAAAAGATCGAGAAACTGCAGGAAGAGATCGATGCCGTGCCGATCGTCCAAGAATTCAAGCAGTCGCAAGTGGAAGTGAACGACCTGCTTCAACTCGTGTCCAACACAATCGCGAACACCGTGACGAATGAAATTATCATCTCGACAGGCGGCGATTTGCGACGCGGCGAAACCGGATCGCATGTGAAGGCGACGACATACGGTAAGTTAGGGGAATAAAACGGAAATCGGTGTAAATTAATTTTTACGCCGATTTTTTTCACTTTCTGGGCTCCATTTGCATAGGATGGATTGAAGCGAATGGAGGAGGAATCGAACTGAAAAATTTACGGCAGATCGTGACGAAGGCAGTCATCGCAAAAGGGAAGAAGCGGACGGAGCAAGATGTGGTGCTCAAGCCCCCGAATCGCCCGACGAGCATTTTGGGCTGCTGGGTCATCAACCACACGCATCAGGCGAAAAAGCATGGGAAGTATATCGAAGTGACTGGCAAATTCGATGTAAATGTCTGGTATTCCCATAATGACCATTCCAAAACCGCCGTTTTCACCGAGTCGGTCCCGTATAAGGACCAGATTCGTTTGAATTACCGGGATGAGCCTACATCAGGCCAGGAAGATATTTTGGTCACGGTATTGCAACACCCGAATTGCACGAAGGCGACCATTTCGGATTGTGGCGAGAAATTCAATATTTGTGTGGAGCGCGAGTTGCTGGCGGAAGTCGTGGGCGAAACGAAAGTGCTCATTTCCGTACATCCGCATGGCCACTTTGAAGAGCAATGGCCGTTCAAGGATGAATCCTCTTCTCATGAGGACGTCCGGGGCCATCATGAAGACGATCATAAAAAAGGAAAAGATTCATCCTCTCTTTAAGCCGGACACCATCCCGGCTTTTTTTGTTACTTAGGAAATTATAAAATTCGGGCATGTGGATAACCTTCAAAATTAGGTTTGTTTACGTCCAGCTCCGGGCGCTAGAGGCTCGGGGTCATAAGCCAAAGCTGCTCTGTGGCAAAAAGCGCCACGCCGCATCTTCGTCTTATGCCTGTCGCCTCTGAGCAAGCGCCCTGCGCTTTTGTTCTTGTCTATGAAATCAGACGAAAACGGCCCCGTGCCCTATGCCGGAATGGATGATATACTAGAGAAAAAGTTTTGTTTAGTGAGGGTGCAACAATGACGACGACTACATATACACCGATGATCCAACAGTATTTGCAAGTGAAGTCCGAGTATGAGGATGCTTTTTTATTTTTTCGGCTTGGGGATTTTTATGAAATGTTTTTCACAGATGCGCTAGAGGCGTCGCAATTGCTGGAAATCACGCTGACGAGCCGGGACGCGGGGAGCGAGGATCGGATCCCCATGTGCGGGATTCCGTATCATTCGGCAACGGGCTATATCGAGACGCTTGTGCGGAAAGGGCATAAGGTGGCGATTTGTGAGCAGACGGAGGATCCGAAAGCTGCGAAAGGAATCGTGAAGCGGGAGGTGGTGAAGGTCATCACGCCCGGCACGATGACGGAAGGGAAAACGATTGATGCGCATACGAACCATTTCATCGGGGCGGCTGATCAGATCGGGGATTCCCTCTACGCCCTTGTATATATGGATTTGGCCACCGGGGAAGGGAAGGCGGAGATTGTCGAGGGGGACGAGCGGTCGTTGATTGCCGAAATCAGCGCCTTGGGGATGCGCGAAGTCGTCGTCGGGGAGAGTCTTCATCTGGCGCTCGGCGATAGTATGGCGAAGCGGAATATCCTGCTGTCCGTGGAACATGCCGGGGAAGAGCCATGCGCAACAGATCTGTTCGCCGGACTTCCGCCCGATACGTTCGAAGCGTGCCAGATGCTCCTGTCGTATGTGAACCGGATGCAAAAGACGGCGCTTGACCATATCCGGCCTTTCGAATTCATTGAGAAACAGGCGAAGCTTTCGATCGATGCCAATTCGATGCGCAATTTGGAACTCGTCCAGTCGATCCGGAATGGTACAAAGGAAGGGACGCTCTATTGGCTGTTGGATGAGACCGTGACGGCGATGGGCGCCCGGAAGCTGAAAATGTGGATCCATCAGCCGCTTGCAGACCGCCGGGCGATCGAAAATCGATTGGATGCCGTGGAGGAGCTCATCGGGGAGTTTTTCCTTCGTGATGAATTGAAGACCCAGTTGCGTGAAGTGTACGACTTGGAAAGGCTATCGGGACGGATTTCAATGGGCAGTGCGGGGGGACGGGATTTGGCCCAACTGCGGAATTCCTTGCGATGCGTACCGGAAATCCAGCGAAAACTGGAGAAGTCGGAACAGCCGATCCTCCGCCAGTTTGCAGGCAGGATCGATCCGTGCCAAGATGCGTTGGAATTATTGGAGGCTTCCATCGCGGAGAATCCGCCGATTTCCGTCAAGGAAGGCGGGGTCATCCGGGATGGGTTTGATGAACAACTGGACAATTACCGGGATGCTTCGAAGAACGGCAAAGCGTGGCTTGCGGATCTGGAGCGGCTGGAAAGAGAACGGACAGGCATCAAAACGTTGAAAATCGGGTATAACCGAGTATTCGGGTATTTCATTGAAATCACGAAGTCCAATATCCATTTAGCGGACCACGAGCGATACGAACGCAAGCAGACGCTCGCCAATGCCGAACGGTACATAACGCCTGAGTTGAAGGAAAAAGAGGATTTGATTTTAAATGCGGAAGCGGATGGGCTGGAGCTCGAATATGCGCTGTTCACGAAAGTAAGGGACGGGATGAAGCGCCATATCCGCCGCATCCAGCAGCTGGCCGGCGTCTTGAGTGAACTGGACGTCCTGCTGGCGTTCGCGGAAGTGTCCGAGAAGCGGAATTTCACAAGGCCGGCATTCCATGACGGCAAAGCGTTGGAAATCAAGAACGGCCGTCACCCCGTCGTCGAGAAGATGATGGATCATTCCCTATATGTGCCGAACAGCTGCAAGTTGAAGGAAGGGGCCAATATGCTGCTGATCACGGGACCGAATATGTCCGGGAAAAGTACGTATATGCGGCAAGTGGCATTGACGGTCGTCATGGCGCAGATCGGCTGTTATGTGCCTTGCGAAGAGGCTCTTCTGCCTGTCACCGATCAGATTTTCACGCGCATCGGGGCGGCGGATGATCTGGCGTCCGGCCAAAGTACGTTCATGATGGAAATGATGGAGTCGCAGCATGCCATCGCGAATGCGACGGAAAAGAGCCTGTTGTTATTCGATGAAATCGGACGAGGCACTTCCACATATGACGGCATGGCGCTCGCCCAGGCGATGATGGAGCATATCCATCATGAAATCGGGGCCAATACGTTATTTTCCACTCATTATCATGAGCTGACCCAGTTGGATAAGGAACTGGAACGGCTGGAAAATGTTCATGTTGCGGCGATGGAGCAGGACGGGAAAGTCGTTTTTCTTCATAAAGTGATGGCCGGAGCGGCAGATAAAAGCTATGGGATCTATGTCGCCGATCTCGCAGGACTTCCGGCACCGTTGCTGGAGCGGGCAAAATATTTGCTCGACCGTTTCGAACGGGAGGAACCGGTTCGGGAAAGCGAGCCGGAGCAACTGACATTCTTTGATCTGTCCCAAGAGGAGAAACCGGCATTGTCGGCCGAGGAGCAGGCGGTGCTCGATGGCATCAAACAAACCGATATTTTGAATATGACGCCGATGCAGGCGATGCAATTTATTTATGAACTGAAGGAAAAGCTACAAACGCCGAAAGGGTGAGACTATGGACATTATCAAAGTGATGGACGACATGCTTTCCAATAAGATTGCGGCGGGGGAAGTGGTCGAGCGTCCGGCGTCCATCGTGAAAGAGCTTGTCGAGAATGCCATCGACGCCGGAAGCACCATCATTGAAATCACGTTGGAAGAAGCGGGACTGACGTCCATCCGGGTGACGGACAATGGCAAGGGGATGTCCCGTCAAGATGCGGTGCAGGCGTTCGAAAGGCATGCGACGAGTAAAATCGATAATGAACATGACCTCTTCCGGATCCGGACACTCGGCTTTCGCGGGGAAGCGCTCGCGAGTATTGCGGCGGTGTCCAAAGTGGCGATGTTCACCTCTGATGGGGAGACGACGGGGACGGAAGTCCAGATGGATGGGGGCCGCTTGACGAAGCATCAAGATGCGCCTTTCCGGAAAGGGACGGATATCACGGTCTCCCAATTGTTCTTCAATACGCCCGCCCGCTTGAAATATATGAAGACGATACAGACGGAGCTCGGGCATACGATCGATTTGGTCAACCGCCTCGCGTTAAGCCATCCGGATATTTCATTCAAACTGGCGCATGCGAGCCAAGTGATCTTGCGGACATCGGGGAACGGGGATCAGCGCCGGGTGCTATCCGATGTGTACGGCATATCGGTCGCGAAGAAGATGGTCCCGTTTGCCGGCAGCAACGCCGATTACAGCGTGCAAGGCTATGTCAGCCTGCCGGAGATGACGCGCGCGTCCCGCAATTATATGACCTTGATCGTCAATGGCAGATGGGTGAAGAGCCATCCTGTGAACCATGCCGTGCTTGACGCGTTCCATACGTATTTGCCCATCGGCCGTTTTCCGATTGCCGTCATCAACATCGAGGGTGATCCGCTGCTGACCGACGTCAATGTGCATCCGGCCAAGCAGCACATCCGCATGAGCAAGGAAGGGGAATTGCTCGTCTTGCTGAAGGAAACGATCCGGGAAGCCATCAAGAAACAGGTCATCGTCCCGGATGCCATCAAAAAGGATCCGGTCGTTAAAAGGCATTCCGAGCAAACAAATATTTGGAAGGATTTCCGCCCCGCCCGCACGGCTTCGGCAAGCGTCGCGCAGACAATTCCGCAACCAACCGAAACGACAAAATCCCCAGAGGAACCGGCCATCATGGAAGTGGCCCGGGAGCTGGAAGAATCAACCCCTTGGGTGGTCAATGAAACAGCAAGCGCCTTGGAAGTGGTCGAGGAACCTGCCGAACTTGAAGCGGAATCCGAACAGGATAAGAGGTTTCCGTCCCTCGTCCCGGTCGGGCAAGTGCACGGGACGTATATCATCGCGCAGAACGAGGACGGATTCTTCATGATCGACCAACATGCCGCCCAAGAACGGATCAAATATGAATTTTTCAGGGATAAGCTGGCGAAAGCTGAGAATGGGGAGCGTCAATTATTATTGATTCCGCTCATTTTTCATTACTCGGCGGATGAAAGGGCGAAAATCGAGGAGAACCGGGAGCATTTGGAAGAGGTCGGCATCTTCCTGGAGGAGTTCGGTCCGTCGTCCTATGCCGTGAAGGAGTATCCCGCATGGTTCCCGTCCGGGGAAGAGGCCGCGATCATCGAGGATGTCATCGAGCAAGTGCTGAACACCCGGAAGATTGACATCGGAAAGCTCCGGGAAGAGGCGGCAATCCTCATGAGCTGTAAACGGTCCATCAAAGCGAACCACTACTTGAAGATTGCCGATATGGAACAGCTGCTGGAGGATTTGGCCAAGGCCGAGAATCCGTATACTTGCCCGCACGGCAGACCGGTTCTTATCCATTTTACAACGTATGAAATCGAAAAGATGTTCAAGCGTGTCATGTGACAAGCAAAAGAAGGACGCATGGAACTAGACAGGGCACCCTTGCTTTAAAGGAGTAAGTAAAGAGGAGTGAGCGTATGTTTTCAGCTGTGCAAAGGACCCGTACCGCCCGTTTGATGGCCAACCATCAATTCGACCTGCTTGTCATCGGCGGAGGCATCACGGGGGCGGGGATCGCCTTGGATGCAGTGACTCGGGGATTGTCGGTCGCTTTGGTCGAGATGCAGGATTTTGCCGCCGGGACATCGAGCCGCTCGACCAAGCTCATCCATGGCGGCTTGCGCTATTTGAAGCAATTGGAAGTGAAAATCGTAGCGGAGACCGGGCATGAACGGGATATCGTCTATCGGAATGCCCCTCATGTGACCGAGCCGGAGCGGATGCTGCTTCCCTTTTACAAAGGCGGCACATTCGGCAAGCATATGACATCGGCGGGTTTATTCGTCTATGATCTGCTGGCCGGGGTGAAAAAGGACGAGCGCCGGGAAATGCTGACACCCGGGGAGACGCTTCGGATGGAGCCGTTGCTCAAGCGGGATGGTTTGCTGGGCGGCGGCCATTACGTCGAATACCGGACGGACGATGCCCGTTTGACGATCGAAACGATGAAAAAAGCGGTGGAACGAGGAGCGCTATGTCTGAATTACGCCAAAGCCGAACAGTTTATATATGACAACGGCAAGGTAATCGGTGTGACGGTCCACGATTGCTGGGAAAACCGGACGTTCCCTGTCCATGCGAGCGTCGTCGTGAATGCAACGGGGCCATGGGTCGATGAAGTGCGGGAAAAGGATGCCTATTCCAATGATAAGCGGCTGCGTTTATCGAAAGGGGTTCATCTGGTCATCGATCGGTCGGTGTTCCCGTTGCGCCAAGCGATTTATTTCGATGCGCCGGACGGCCGGATGATCTTTGCCATTCCACGGGGGAAGAAGGCATATATTGGAACAACGGACACGTTTTACGAAGGAGATCCAGCAAACCCATTAGCGACGGAGGAAGATGTCCGGTATTTACTGGAAGCGGTGCATCATCTCTTTCCCGAGGTTCCGATCAGGCGTACTGATGTGGAATCGACGTGGGCCGGCGTCCGTCCGCTCATTTTCGAAGAAGGCAAGGATCCGTCGGATATTTCGCGGAAAGACGAAGTATGGGAAGCGGACAGCGGGTTGATCACGATTGCGGGCGGCAAACTGACGGGCTATCGGAAAATGGCCGAGACCGTGGTGGACCGGGTCGCAAAAAGGCTGCATGCAGCATCTGCCGGCCCGTGCGTGACGGAGCATCTTCCGCTATCGGGCGGAGAGTTCCGGGACGATCGGCATTACCGGGACTTCATTGAAATGAAAGGGGACGAAGCAGTCCGGTTTGGATTGTCACGGGAGGAAGGGTGTCGGCTGGCCTCGTTTTACGGGACCAATGTCGATAAGGTGTTCCTGTATGCTCATGCGATGAAAGAGGAAGGGAGCGCGTTGCCGGTTTCATTGAAGGCGGAGATTTTCTATGCGATCCATCATGAAATGGTGCTGACGCCGTCCGATTTCTTCATCCGGCGGCATGGGGATCTTTACTTTCAGGTCGATCGGGTCAAATCTGTCAAAGAAGCCGCAACAGCCTTCATGGCAAAGTTGCTATCCTACTCGGAAGTCCAGGAGCACCGACTGCTGCAAGAGCTGAAACTTCATCTCGCGGAAGCGGAACTTAAGGGGGGAACGGATTGAATGAACTGCAAATAGCCGCATCGGACGGGTTTTTGATTCATGCCTTCGTTTTGGAACCGGAAGGGGTTCCGCGCGCGCATATCCACCTGATCCATGGCATGGCGGAACATATCGACCGATATGAAGAGTTTGCAAACTACTTGGCGGGGCATGGGTATCTCGTTTCCGGACATGACCATCGGGGGCATGGCAAGACAGTCGATCAGAACGGCAAGCCGGGACATCTGGCGGATGCAGATGGGTTCGCCCGTGCCGTGCAGGACAGTTACGAAGTGATCCACTCTATACGGGTGCAATATCCGGCATCCCGATTTGTTTTATTCGGCCATAGCATGGGGTCGTTTGTCGCGCGGCGCTATATCCAGCTGCACGGCCCGGAAGTGGACTTGGCGATTCTGTCCGGGACGGGCGGGGATCCGGGGCTTGGCAGGATTGCAGGGCAATTGACCGCTTACTTGTCGGGGAAAAAGAGCGGTTTCGACGAGCCGAATCCTTTTGTCAACAAGCTCATTTTCGGCAGGTACAATAAAAACATCCCTGCTGCGATCTCGCCATTCGATTGGCTGTCGACAGATACAGAGGCGGTGGAGTCGTACGTCAACGATCCGAAATGCGGCGTCGTCCCGACGACCCGGTTCTTTGCCGATCTGTTCGACGGGCTTGCCGTCATCAATAAAGCGAATGAAATTGCCAAAGTGCCGAAAACATTGCCTATCCTTCTCTTTTCGGGAGATGCCGATCCGGTCGGGGGCTATGGGAAAGGCGTGTGGGAAACTGCCCGGCAGTACGATGATGCAGGAGTCCGAGATGTGACAGTCCTGCTGTTCGAGGGCAAGCGCCATGAGATGCTGCATGAAACGAACCGGCAGCAAGTGTTTGAATTAGTGGAGGAATGGATGGGAAAACATGAAAACTGAGTTGGATGTCTTGGCCATCGTCGGGCCGACCGCTTCCGGCAAGACAGCGTTGAGCGTCGAGCTTGCGAAACGGCTCGGCGGGGAAATCATCAATGGGGACTCCATGCAGGTATACAAGGGGCTCGATATTGGCACGGCCAAGATCACCTTCGAGGAAATGGATGGCGTGCCCCATCATTTATTTGATTTCAAAGAGCCGGATGAGCCGTTTTCGGTTGCCGATTACCAGAAAGCGGTGAGGGGTTGCATTGACGAGGTGCAGCAACGCGGAAAATTGCCGATCATCGTCGGCGGGACCGGATTGTATGTCCAGTCGGTCCTGTTCGATTTCCGATTCACGGAAGAGGCGGCCGATCTGGAAGTGCGGGAGCGGCTTGAGCGGGAACTGGAAGAGCAAGGCGCCTCCGCATTGTATGAACGGTTAGTTGCGGCCGACCCGGAAAGTGCGGAAAAGATCCATCCGAATAATCACCGCCGGCTCATCCGGGCGCTTGAAATCATTGAAGTGACCGGGAAGACGAAGGCGGATCATGAAGAGGATGCGGGGCGGGCTCCTTTGTACCGCCATTTGATCATCGGACTTGATATGGACCGTGAGCTGTTATATGAACGGATCAATCTCCGGGTCGATCTGATGATGGAAAACGGTCTCCTCGAAGAAGTGCGGGGTTTATGGGAGCAAGGAATCCGCGGAGTGCAGTCCGTGCAGGCGATCGGGTACAAGGAGTTATACAGTTATTTGGAAGGCGAGACTACGCTCGAAGCCGCCGTGGAAGCAATCAAGAAAAATACACGGAACTATGCCAAGCGGCAATTGACGTACTTCCGCAACAAAATGGAAATCGCTTGGTTTGATGCAGAACTGGGGACAATGGAGATTTTAAAGAAAATATCTGAATAGATGAAGGGTTTTGAAAGGCGGAAGCGAATTAAGTACAATAGGTAATAGAAATATAGGCTGGACAACGGGAGGATTCGACAAATGGCGCAAGGGAATATGCAGGATGTTTTTTTAAATTCGTTACGGAAAAACAATACATTTGTAACGGTATTCTTACTGAATGGATTTCAATTGAAGGGCCTAATCAAGTCATATGATAATTACACGGTCCTGCTTGAATCGGACGGAAAACAGCAATTGATCTACAAACATGCGATTTCTACATACGTCCCATCCAAACCGGTCGTATTGAAAGAAGATGAATAAGGGAAAAAAACGGAATCGGGTCTGGTTGGTGCCCGGTTCCGTTTTTGTGTATTTATTCCTTCTGTAGTATTCCCTTCGGTAATTTGAATTGGAAAACGGCTGACAGGATGCGCAATCCAGCCGTTACGATCGACCGCTCCCGATATGGCAAATGCTGTAGTCCCGATAAAGCTGAACATTTCCCGACCAGAAAGAGCCCCTCCATACGAAAGCCCGGTTCTCCAGGTTTCCAATTTTACGATATTGGATAAGCGACCAGCGGAGGAAAGTCGTATCTTGACCTCTGGCAAAGGACTGTTAAGATGGGAAAGAATACTTAACAGAATGGGGAATAACAAGATGAAAGTGGAACGATATGATGAATCGCTTTGGGAACAAGCGGAAGCGATGGAACTGAAACTGGCTCCGTACTACAAGACGATTGAACGCACTGCGTTTACCAATCAGCGGAAAGTGCTTGCCGCTTTTCGTCATAATAAAGTGAGTGATTTTCATCTGACCGGCTCGACCGGATACGGCTATGATGACAGTGGCCGGGATGTGTTGGAGCGCGTGTATGCCGATGTGTTTGGCGCGGAGGCTTGTCTCGTCCGCAATCAAATCATCTCCGGCACGCATGCCATTTCCATCAGCCTGTTCGGTATTTTGCGACCCGGCGATGAACTCTTGTACATTACAGGGAAACCGTACGACACGCTGGAGTCGATCGTATCCGGGAAAGGGAAGGATACCGGCTCACTTGCCGATTACGGAATCGGCTATCGACATATCGATTTGCTCTCCGATGGCTCCGTCGATTTTGAGCAAGTGGCGGCGAGCATCGAGCCGACTACGAAAATGATCGGCATCCAGCGCTCGAAAGGGTATTCGGATCGCCCGTCCTTCACCGTTGGACAAATTGAAGAAATGGTGCGTTTCGTGAAGGACATCCACCCGGAAGCGATCGTCTTCGTCGACAATTGCTACGGCGAATTCGTCGAGGAGCAGGAGCCGACCGAAGTCGGAGCCGACTTGATGGCAGGATCCCTCATTAAGAACCCGGGCGGTGGATTGGCACGAACCGGCGGATACATCGCAGGAAGAGCCGATCTTGTGAAAAAATGTGCATACCGGATGACGTCGCCGGGGCTTGGGGCGGAAGCAGGTGCTTCGCTTGATACGCTGCTGGAAATGTATCAGGGTTTCTTCCTGGCGCCTCATGTCGTGAGCCAAGCTCTGAAGGGGGCTTTATTCACGGCTGCGTTGCTGGAAAGCTATGGCATGCGGACGACGCCTCATTATTCGGAGAAACGGACCGATTTGATCCAATCAGTGTCGTTTGACACGGCGGAGCAGATGATTGCATTTTGCCAAACGATCCAAGAGAACTCGCCG
Organism: Bacillus sp. OxB-1; assembly: GCF_000829195.1. GTDB lineage: Bacteria > Bacillota > Bacilli > Bacillales_A > Planococcaceae > Sporosarcina. The sequence goes on from NZ_AP013294.1 coordinate 2,216,819, forward strand.
ATTGACGCACATTACGCGCCGGAGCCGTCCTATATGCCGGGCTATGCTGACGATGTCATCATGGCGGCCGGCACTTTCATCCAAGGCTCCAGCATCGAATTGACCGCGGACGGCCCGATTCGTCCCCCTTATACAGCGTACGTCCAAGGCGGATTGACGTATGAGCATGTTAAGGCGGCTGTGCTGGCTTCGACATGGAAGCTGGTCCAGGGGAACATGTTGGGGAAGTGAGCGCTGGGGAGGACTGACATGGCTCGAATGAACTGTCATGGAGCAGGATGGAACTGTCATGGCAAATATAAAAACTGTCATGCCCCCTTTTCCCCACCTTCAACCAGAAAAGAGCTGCCTGTTACGCTATCATGCGTAGGGCAGCTCTTTTTACATTCAATGAATCATGCGGTAAACGCCGACAACTTTCCCAAGGATGGTGACATTGTCAACTATGATCGGATCCATGGAAGGGTTCTCCGGTTGAAGGCGGAAATAATCTTTCTCTTTAAAGAACCGTTTGACTGTAGCTTCGTCTTCGTCCGTCATGGCTACGACGATTTCACCGTTCTGGGCTGTTTGCTGTTGCTTGACGACGACGTGGTCCCCGTTCAGGATCCCTGCGTCAATCATACTTTCACCGACAATCTCCAGCATGAACAGGTTATCTTCGCTTGTGCCGAATGATTCAGGGAGAGGGAAATACTCCTCGATGTTTTCCACGGCGGTGATCGGTAGGCCTGCTGTAACTTTCCCGACTAACGGAACGTGAAGCACCCCTGGTTTCATCGCATCGAGCCCTTCCGGATCAAGCACTTCAATTGCACGCGGTTTCGTAGGGTCCCGACGGATATACCCTTTGCTTTCCAATCTCGCCAGATGGCCATGGACGGTAGAACTGGATGCAAGTCCGACCGCTTCCCCGATTTCACGGACAGACGGTGGGTAACCTTTCGCTTTGACTTCATCTTTAATGAAAGTCAAAATATCCTCTTGCCTTTTTGAAATCTTCTTCATATCATTCACCTCTCAACTAACAATCTAGTAAATTATAGGTTTTCTTAATTTCAAGTATAACAGGTGTTCGGCTAATAAGCAAACGCAGGTTCGAAAAAAGAGGTTGACACGTACGAGTGTATGTTCGTATAATGGGAACAAGTATTCCGAACCTATATTCGTGCAGGAGGATTCTAAACATGGCTTTCATTAAAAATAACTCTTATATCATTCTTATTTTTGCTGTTTGTATCGGTGCGACATTGGCGGGGACGTATAAAATGGCGAAAGAGCAGTCTTATGCGGAGATCACCATTACGGAAGGCGACACGCTTTGGGGGCTTTCATCCGTATATTCAACCGAGGATATGCCGAGGGACAAGTGGATACGGGAAGTGATCGCGATGAATGATCTTTCGGATCACATGATTATGGAAGGCGATACGCTGCGCCTGCCTGTCGGAGAAGTGGACTTGCCCCATATAGGAAAACATCAGATGGCGGGGATCGGACAATGAGCCGGGACGTGAAAACATGCGTTATTTATTGCCGTGTCAGCACGGAAAAAGATACACAGGAAATGTCGTTGAGCCGGCAGAAAGAGGAGTTGGAGACGCTCGCAGGACAGCTAGGCTTCCAAACGAAAGAGACGTTTGTCGACAAGCATAGCGGGTATGATATCGAGAGAGAAGGCTTGCTGCAACTCCTCGACTATGTGCGTGATGAAGGGATCGATGCCGTCCTTGTCCAGGATGAGACGAGGCTGGGCCGGGGGAATGCGCGGATGGCCATCCTGCACTTGCTGGCTAAGACGGATACCTCCATATATTCGCATCATGACAACGGCCCTATCGCCCTCAATGAAATGGATACGATGCTTCTGGAGATTTTGGCGATTGTCGAAGAGTACCAGCGCAAGCTCCATAACGCAAAGATCCGACGAGGGATGCAACGCGCCGTCCGGGAAGGGTATCGACCGGAACGGAATTTGAAGAACAGGGGCAATGCGGAAGGGCGGGAAAGAATCGAGGTCCCGATTGGCGAAATTGTGGCATTGCGTGAAAAAGGGCTGACATATGAAGAGATAACAGGCGTTTTGAAAGGATTGGGCCATGACATCAGCAAGGCGACGGTCCATCGACGATATAAAGAGTATGAGCTTGGTCGCGAAGGCTAATTGATTGCACTTTCCGCCTAATTTGTATACGTTTCTCTTAAGCTCATATTTGGATGGAGGAACAGCCATGCTTTCAGAAGAAAAAATCAAACGAATCAATGAATTATCTAAAAAATCGAAGACAACGGGGCTTTCAATCGAAGAAGCGAAAGAACAGACCCAATTGCGGAAAGAGTATTTGGAAACCTTCCGTTCCACTATGAGGGACACCATTGAACATGTGAAAGTGATCGATCCCGAGGGCAATGACGTGACACCAGAAAAAGTGAAACGCGTCCGTGACGGCAAATATCTCAATTGACATGCGAAAGTATTTTGTCAATTGTATTTATGCTGCCCTTTGTCTAAAATGGAAGGTGTAGAAAATAGATGGAACGGGAAAGGATGTACTTTGCATGACCCAACAGATTGACCAATTAGCAATTGATACGATACGGACGCTTTCGATTGATGCGATCGAGAAGGCGAACTCCGGGCACCCCGGCTTGCCGATGGGTGCGGCTCCAATGGCCTATACACTATGGACGAAACATATGCACCATAACCCTTCAAACCCGGACTGGTTCAACCGCGACCGGTTTGTCCTATCCGCAGGGCATGGGTCTATGTTGCTCTATAGTTTGCTTCATCTTGCCGGCTACGGCCTTCCTATGGAAGAAATCAAGAACTTCCGCCAGTGGGGTTCCAAAACCCCAGGTCACCCGGAATACGGGCACACTGTCGGAGTGGAAGCGACAACGGGCCCGCTTGGACAAGGGATCGGCATGGCTGTCGGGATGGCTATGGCGGAAAAACACCTGGCTGCAACCTATAACCAACCCGGATTCGATATCGTCGACCATTATACGTACGCCCTCTGCGGAGATGGCGACTTGATGGAAGGCGTTGCGTCGGAAGCCATTTCACTGGCGGGTCATCTCCAGCTTGATAAATTGATCGTCCTTTATGACAGCAACGATATTTCACTCGATGGGGATCTCCAAATGGCGTTTTCGGAAAATATCCAGAAACGTTTTGAATCATACGGGTGGAATTATTTACGCGTGGAAGACGGCAATAATGTCGGATTGATTTCCAAAGCGATTGAAGATGCGAAGAAGAATTCCGGCGGGCCGACGATCATCGAAGTGAAGACGGTCATCGGGTACGGATCGCCGAACCGGGCCGGCAAAGCCGATGCACACGGCATGCCGCTTGGGGAAGATGAGATGAAATTGACGAAGGAATATTACAAATGGACCTTCGAAGAGGACTTCCATGTTCCGGACGGCGTCTATGAAACATTCCAGGAAGCCGCCGAGAAGCTGGGTGTGCAGAAGGAGCAGCAGTGGAACGAATTATTCGAGCAATACGAGACGAAGCACGCAGAACTCGCACAGCAATTGAAGGATGCGATTGCCGGGAAGCTGCCGGAAGGCTTTGAACAATCCCTTCCTTCCTACGAAGCGGGTACATCGCATGCGACACGGTCTTCCTCCGGGGATGCCATCAATGCAATCGCCGAAGTGCTCCCATCCTTCTTTGGTGGAAGCGCAGACCTTGCCGGGTCGAATAAAACGACGATCAAAGGTGCTGGAGATTTTCTCCCTGGCGATTACGCTGGTCGGAATATCTGGTTCGGTGTCCGTGAATTCGCAATGGGCGCTGCTCTGAACGGAATGGCTCTCCACGGAGGTCTTCATGTTTTCGGCGGTACGTTCTTCGTCTTCAGTGACTACGTCCGTCCGGCCATCCGTCTATCCGCTCTGATGGGTGTGCCGGTGACGTATGTGTTCACTCATGACAGCGTGGCGGTCGGGGAAGATGGTCCGACTCATGAGCCGATTGAGCACTTGGCCTCCTTGCGGGCTATGCCGGGATTATCCGTAATCCGTCCGGCGGATGCGAACGAGACAATTGCCGCGTGGAATGTAGCTGTCACTTCGGAAAACCGTCCGACCGTCCTCGTGCTGTCGCGTCAAAACCTGAAAGTCCTTCCGACTACAGCGGATTATGCGATGGATGGCGTGCAAAAAGGCGCTTATGTCGTATCTCCCGCTACGAAGGAACAGGCGGATGCTATCCTGATTGCAACTGGCTCCGAAGTGAATCTTGCCGTATCCGCTCAGGAACAACTCCGGGAAGAAGGAATCGATGCTTCAGTCGTTTCCATGCCGTCTTGGGATCTGTTCGAGCAGCAGGATGAAGCCTATAAGCAATCGATCCTTCCGAAAGAAGTGAAGGCTCGCCTGGCGATTGAAATGGGTTCCTCCCTCGGCTGGCATAAGTATACAGGCGATGCCGGTGATGTCTTGGCCATCGACACGTTCGGTGCGAGTGCGCCAGGTAATACTGTCATCCGGGAGTATGGATTTACCGAAGAGAATGTCGTCGCCAAAGTAAAATCATTGATTCAACGCTGACCCAAAGTTACAAGAAGGAACCCGCCTTGACTGGCGGATCCTAGGAATTCAATAATTGGTTGAAGACTCTTCGACAGATCTCGACATAGTCGGTTCCGTCGGGAGAGCTCTGTTAGAAGTGTCATGGGCTGTTCTGTATACCCGGGAATTTGGTTTACGGAACAGCCTTTTTATTCCTTTGTCGATTGTCGAACATTTCCGACAATAATAGAGTCATTCCTTTCCGCAAACTGACAACCTTTTCATGCAGCATCGTGTAAGCTTCAAATAGGAGGTGGATGTCATGAGATCGTACGGCATTTACAGAGTGAAAGAAAGGTATCAATCGTATATTATCGGACGAGAACGGCAATTGTATGATCTTCTGAAAAAAGATGGACGGCGGGCAGTGGATCAACAGCAGATCCATTACTTGTGCGAACACTTGGAAGAGGAGTTGATTGACAGCGCTATCATTTCCAATTTGGAAAGGGGATTTACGACAATGGAGCAGATGGACGGCGCATATCGCCTGACCCATCCGGTGAAAGGGTCGATTTCCATTACCTTGTCGTCTCATGCCCTTCATGTGAATTGCGATGGATCCCGGATGCTCGATTTGGATCTGTTCGTGGCGTTGTCCGCATCAGATGACCGTTTCTTCGCTATTATGGATGATCGTCGGGAATGGGGCTGGCTGAAGCCGGTCAAGACCGCAGATTTTGGTTTCGGGGGCGAAACGGTATCCTTATGAATAATTGTATAGAAGACCTACAAGAAGAGGCCACCGGTACGCAACCAAGCGGAGGAGGCTCTTTTTTTATTTGGCTATGTTAAAGTTTATTGTTGATATAAGGTAAAAAATTAGAACTTCCATTTTTCTGGAAGTTCTATTAAATAATAATGTTTTATTCAACTAAAGCACCCGTTACCTCAATAAGCAACTTCTTTTAGTTCCTTGGAAGAACCCCATTAGTAATCTTTTGCAATACTTTGTTTAAAATGCCTACACATAAATATAACGCTATAAGAACGATTACAATAAAAACTACATATTTAAGGATTATATTTGAAATTTGACCCGCCAGCCAATTACCGCCGTAGTATATTAAAATAAAGGCTAAAAATATTGCAATAAGATAGGAAATTCCTACACCAATAATCTGAAGTTTTGTGAACTGCTTTAAAATTTCTCTGTTTTTACGAATATTATAAATTACTATTACGATAAACAACGTTGTCATTAGAATACTTTTCAAATATAATCCCCCCTTACCATCAGACCGTAACATATATGTTAATTTCTTCTTTCAAAAACGCACTCCATAGTTAAATAAAGGTTATTGTTTACAATCACACTCATATTCCTTCAATTGATATTCTTTGTATAATCTTAATTGTTTAAAATCACTTGTATCTGACTCATAAACTTTTATTAAGGGGGTAACATCCACTTTTGCAAACTCCCTTACTTGCTTATCTATATCAATATTCATTCATATCTTCATACAGATCGTTATGTTGGCAAACATCATACGTTACTGCGATATAATACCTCGTCATCATACCACCCATATCTACATAGTAGCTTTAATCACGCTTCTTTAGCTTTTGCACCCTATAGTTCAACAAAGATTATTGATTACATCCACACTCATATTCCTTAAATTTATATTCTTTGTACAATCTTAATTGTTTAAAGTCAATTGTATCTGACTCATAAACCTTTATTATGGGGGCAACATCCACTCTTGCAAATTCCCTTACTTACTTATCTATATCAATAGATAAATCTAAAGGATATTCATTCATATCTTCATACAGATTGTTATGTTCGCAAACATCATACGTTACTGCGATATAATACCGTGTCATCATACCACCCCATATCTACATAATAGCTTTATTAACCCTACTTTATCGCACCCGTTAGTTGAAGAATAATTCTTCACAAAGTATATATATATTTAGTCTTGCTAAAAAATGGTAGTAATCTTAACTTTATTTCGCTTAAATAAATCCACTAAACTTATTCCATCTATTTTGAAATTTACTATATCTTTATGACGTTCTCCAAAATACTCACTTATTCTTGTTTGACCTGTCCACATAGCCCTTCCTTGCGAAGAATTAGAAATAAAATATTCTTTTTCCTGATAAACAAATTCAATTTCTCTACCTTGTTCCAAATAAAACAAAAGGTGCTCATAACTAATACTTTCACCAGATGGAACATCATCAAAATTATTAGTATGATTATTCATACCAAGACATCCTTTCTCAATGCCACTTGTTACACTAAACTGCCCCGTTAGTTGAATAAGAAACACTGTTTAAACAGCAAATTTAGTTAACCTAATTGTATCATAAGTTTCTGAATTCTGTACTAAATTCCCTCTGATTATCAAATCATTCATTGTTACTTCATTTCTTTGATGTTGGATACTTTCTAAGACCTGAAACCAAGCAAGGTAATTGTTTAAATACTTGGTCGCAACACCATTAAATCGTTGTATCCAACCTTTTAGTCTTCTATGATAATTATTCACGTTCTGGATGTGGTAAAGCCCCTTTGTACGAATTTTACCATCGGACTTGAATTGGTAAATATCCATTCCCTTTTCAGCAGCATATGTTTTAAATGCACGCCAAGAATCCGTGCATAGTATATTTTCATTTGAAAGCTTATGCCCGATGGCTTTATCTAACTGTACTTTCGTTAATCTACCCATACCTAATATCTGCGAAATAGTGGTCTTGTCACGGTCTCTTGCAACTAATACACACACTTGTTCATTACTTATGCCACGTTTCTTTGCTGAACCACCACGTTTGCGAGGTTTTCTACCTTTAATTTTTCTTTGTCCTTTTTCTGAGTACAAGAAATAGGTCTCGTCCATTTCAACGATACCTTCAAAATTTGGTATTTCCATTTGCTTTAACGATGATAATAGTTTGTGCCTCCAATAAAATAAAGTGACGTGAGTAATGTTGCCGATTAAGTTAGCAGACTTCCGAAGAGAATAACCTTCAATCATACACTCAATAAATTTAATCCACTGGTTAAGGTGACGAGTTCGATAGAGAACTGTATTTGTGAGGTCGGTAAATGTCTTTTTACAAGCCTTACAGCGATAGCGTTGCTTTTTAACTTCTTCACCATCAACGATTGTTGTATATTTACCGAAGCGAACAATATGTTCTGATGTACAATCAGGACATTCATACCCATTCTTATTCTTACGTTCAGATATTTCGTGAAGAACGGTTCCAGTCGAACTTGATGCTCTTAGTGCATCAATTAAATATTCACGCAATCTGTGCTTCTCTGCGGGATTTAATTTTTGAATGGCTTTAAGGATTTCAGTCGCTCTCACAATCATCACCAACCCTAATGTAGTTAGTTCAATTATAGAACATTTGTTCTTTAAAATCAATTATCAACAACTAACTTTAACAGAGCCTTTTATTTAAATGAATCTGCCTCTCGCCTATTTGTTCCAGCGGTAAGATGATTGTCCCGATCCGCTCCAACATTTGCAATCTGGTCATTGCCATTCGTGCCGGATATGGGGTATAATCCTTCATGGTAGCGTATATGCGAATTGCTGAAGTGAAGGAGGTATAGCGGATGAATCCAGTATGGTGGATCCTATTGATCATCGTCGCGCTAATTGGTGGTGTGGCTCTCGGATTTTTCATTGCCCGTCGATATATGATGAAATATTTGGAAGAGAACCCGCCAATCAATGAAGAGATGTTACGGATGATGATGATGCAGATGGGCCAAAAGCCTTCACAGAAGAAGATCAATCAAATGATGAATCAGATGAACAAAATCAGCAATAAAAAATAAAGGAATCCCGTTCTGCCGTCTAGGTGAGATAGTTCAGTGAAAAGCACACCCTTTCGGGGGGTGATGGATATGGATTCTCAACGAACCGCTTTTTCTGTAGGATGTTTTGCAGGAGAGGTGGTTTTTTGCTGGGGTGAGATAGGGAGAAAGGGGATGCTGTCATGCGAAAGTATATCGGGGAATTGGCGCTGCTCGTGACGGCCATCATTTGGGGGAGCGGTTTTGTGGCGAGCGCGGTGGCGTTGGAGCATTATACCCCTTATCAAATCCTGGCGGCCCGATTTTTCATTGGCGCCCTCTTGTTAGGTGTAGTGTTTGCTAAGAAATTAAAGGGAATCCGAAAAAGCACTTTGTTGAAAGGGGCCGCTCTTGGATTTTTCCTCTACGTGGCGTTCGCGCTTCAAACGGTCGGCTTGCAATATACGACGCCGTCGAAAAATGCCTTCCTCACGGCTGTCAATGTGGTCATCGTCCCGTTTCTCGGTTGGTTGATCTATAAGCGGAAAATTGACTGGTATGAACTGTCCGGGGCTGTGTTGGCCTTGATCGGAGTCGCTTTGCTTTCTTTGCAATTCTCGGCTGAGGTCAATGTCGGGGATGTGCTGACGCTCTTTTGTGCCGTCGGGTTCGCATTCCATATCTTTTTCACGGCGCGGTTTGTCAAAGAGGAAGATCCTGTCTTGTTGACACTCCTCCAAATGGCGGCTGCATCGGTGATCGGCTTCGTTGTCGTCCTTTTCCGTGGGGAGACAGGCTTTTCCATGGATCCGAACGGAACTTTGCCGTTGTTGTATTTGGCGGTCTTCTCGACGACGATCGCGTTCTTATTGCAGACGATCGCTCAAAAGTTTATATCCGATACGAAGGCGGCAATCATCCTGGCCACCGAGTCGTTTTGGGGAATGGTGTTTTCCGTCATCCTCCTTAGCGAAGTGCTGACGCTTAAAATGCTCCTTGGCGCGTGCTTCATCTTGACCGCCATTATGTTGTCCGAAACGAAGCCGGGATTTTTGAAAAAGAAACAGATAGAGAAAAGTACTTAATACATAATAAAAGTGGGGAAATTGGAAAGGTGGTTCCAAATGTCAATTGATAACTGTACATGGTTTACCGTCGCTCTTTTATATGAATCGGTCCATGAAGGGCAGCCGACGCGTGTGGATGCGGATTATAATGCGACGACGAAAACCTATGAAGAGAGCCATATTTTAGTGAAAGCCTCTTCGGCGGAGGAAGCTTGCGTTCTGGGCGAGCAACTCGGGAAGGACAATGAGCAGTCCTATGAGAACCAATACGGGGAAACCGTCCATTGGATACTTGTCAAAGTGTTGGACTGCTTTGAACTGCTGGATGACGATATCGGGATGGGGATGGAGGTCTACTCACGCTTCCTTGTGACGACGAAAGATCAAAGCACAGAAGAAGTCTTGGATCGCTTTTTCCAAGAGTGAAATGAAAAAACGCTGTTGGCACTTGGTCAACAGCGTTTTTCATATGGAGAAAATCCGAATTGATCTAAAAACGTGCGCACCGTCTCTTCATAGGCTTCCGGATTATCATTAAATGATTTGGCATGTGCCCCTTTTTCGAACAGTTTCAGCATCTTATCGCCTTGTTTCAACTCGTAGAGCTCTTCAGACATGGCCGGAAGGATGAAATCATCTTCCAGGCTATGAATGAAAAGGGCGGGTTTCGTCATATTTCCGATCACTTCCCTAGGCGAGACGAGCTTCGACGTATAGCCATCGCGGACACGCAAGAACAGGTTTGCAATCCGCAGGGCCATCGTCGTCCGAATCGGTGTGTTCTGACGTAAAATATGTAGGATCTGCTCCGAAAAATCCGAGAAAGGGCAATCCAACACGTGGAAGTCCGCTTCGTCTTCAAACGTCCCTGCGTACAAAATCGTAGTGGCAGCACCCATCGATTCACCGTGGATGCCAAGCAGGGCGTCCGGCCCGATCCGTTTCCGCACCGCATGGACTATCGCCTGCAAATCGATCTTTTCGTAGAAGCCGAAACTTGTCGTCTTTCCGCCGGAATCTCCATGCCGCCGATGGTCGTAGACGATGGAATTAAACCCAAGCCGCTCAAAGAGCCGGGCATATTTCATGGAATTGATCTTATTCTCGGTGACGCCGTGGCAAATAATGACGGTCCGATCTGTATCGAGCGGTTTCAAATAGACCGCCCGCAGCCGGTAGCCGATCGGTGAATCGATCCATAATTCCTCTTTTCGGACGGTTTCATACCATTTTTCGTCGAACCGCTTCGCCAACGTTTCCCTCTTTAAAATCACTTCTTGGTCCTTCATTTTAATGAACATCAACCGATTCGTCGCGACAATGCCGAACAAGGTCGCGATGGCAGCAAACACGCCTGAAATGACGCCGCTTATATAAAGGATGCGCCGTTTCAATCAATTCAACCTCCTATAGCTGGTCGTTGACAAACAATCTGTACATCCCGGTTTCGATCGGGCGCGAAACATGCGGTGCGATGAGCGCTACCGCTTCACAGACCTGTTTCACATCGACGCCCGTCTCGATGCCGAGCGTATCGAGCAGATGGACGACATCTTCCGTCGCGACATTGCCCGTGGCTCCCGGTGCGAAAGGACAGCCCCCGAGTCCACCCGCAGACATATCGAACCGGTCGACGCCTGCTTGCAACGCCGCATAAATATTAGCAATGGCCATTTTCCGCGTATCGTGGAAATGGGCCGTAATGAGAACGTTAGGCAACTCCTCTTTCAATCGTGAAAACAGCGCAAAACTTTCCCGCGGATTCGCCTTGCCGATCGTGTCTGCCACGCTGAGCTCGTCTGCCCCCATCGAGACGAACCGTTTGCAGAGCGACACGACATCCTCTATATCCATCTTTCCCTCATATGGACAATAAAACGCAGTGGAAATGCAGGCGCGCACAAAAATATTATCCTGTTTCAATTTCGCGATGACCGGTTCCAGCGCATCCAGCGCTTCCTCGGTCGAACGATTGATATTCTTTTTGTTGAATGAATTGCTCACCCCTACGAAAACAGCGACGCTTTGCGCATCCGCCTCCAACGCGAGTTCCGCGCCTTTAGCATTCGGCGCCAAGACGAACTGCCGGCCGACACGCGGTGTTTCCGCAACAATCTCTTTGGCGTCCGCCATTTGCGGCACCCATTTCGGGGATACAAATGAAGTGAGCTCCATTTCCTGGATGCCTGCTTGCTGCAGCGCCTTGATGAATCCCAGTTTTTCCTGTGTTTCGACAAATTTCTTCTCGTTTTGTAGACCATCCCGAGGTCCCACCTCGATAATTGTCACATTGTTTGGTAAAATGAACATACCATCCCTCCTCAATTCTATTGTACTGAAGGGATGCTAGTAGAATCAATGGATTCATCCAAAATAAGGGGGAAAAGAAAGTGTCAACAGAAGTGGTTATCGTCAGTGCGGTCAGATCGCCGATCGGGTCGTTCCTCGGCTCGTTAAAAGATGTATCTGCACCTGAACTTGGGGCAATTGTGATTAAAGAAGCGTTAACGCGTGCAGGAGTGGCACCGGAACAAGTCGATGAAGTCATAATGGGGAATGTACTTCAAGCGGGCCTCGGCCAGAATCCGGCGCGGCAAGCGTCCATGAAAGCGGGACTTCCGGAAACGGTCCCATCCATGACGATCAATAAAGTGTGTGGATCCGGATTGAAAGCCGTCCATTTAGCGAGACAGGCCATCGTGGCAGGAGATGCGGACATCGTCGTGGCGGGCGGGATGGAGAACATGAGCCAGGCGCCATACTTGGTGAAAAATGCGCGGGATGGCTTCAAGATGGGGGATCAGAAAGTCATCGACAGTATGATTACTGACGGATTATGGTGTGCATTCAATGATTATCATATGGGAATCACAGCGGAAAATCTATGCGATCGCTACTCGATTTCGCGTGAGGAACAGGATGAGTTCGCTGCGCGTTCGCAAGCGAATGCGGCAGCTGCCATCGAGGCAGGCCGTTTCAAAGACGAAATTGTGCCGATCGAAATTCCGCAGCGGAAAGGCGAGCCCATCATTTTTGATACAGATGAGTATGTGAAAGCGAGTTCGACCGCTGCGAAGCTTGGCAAACTGCGTCCTGCATTCAAGAAGGATGGCAGTGTTACAGCCGGCAACGCTTCCGGCATCAATGACGGAGCCGCTGCATTTGTCATCATGTCCAAAGTGAAAGCGGACGAGCTTGGCCTGACGCCGCTTGCGACAATTGCAGCGAACGCGGGAGCAGGCGTCGATCCGTCCGTCATGGGAATCGGCCCGGTCCAAGCCGTGAAAAACGTATTGGCGAAGGCGGCTATGGAGTTGGCGGACATCGAGCTTGTGGAAGCGAACGAAGCGTTTGCGGCCCAGTCGCTCGCAGTCGACCGTGAACTCGGTTTCGATCACTCGAAATTGAATGTCAACGGAGGCGCCATTGCGCTCGGTCACCCGATCGGGGCAAGCGGTGCACGGATTTTGGTGACACTGCTTTATGAGATGAAGCGCCGTGACGCCAAAACGGGCCTTGCCACGCTGTGCATCGGCGGAGGCCAAGGAGTCGCAACGATTGTAAAACGCCCATGAAGGTAGGCAGGTGAAGAAAAGAAATGGCGAAGAAACGAAAACAAGCCGCCACTCCCAACAAGCGTGTCGATAGCGGGGAACTCACGTTATCGGACGCGCTCAACGAGGATATGCTCGCCAAGCTGAAAGCGGCGAAGCAGGAACTCTCCGCAGCCGAACAAGCAAAAGAGGAGGAGCGCCAAGCCCGCCTCTTGCAGGAACGGAAAGAACGGGAGAAGAATAAAAGTTTCGCGGAGTTGCTCGATGAATACGGAGAGCACGGATCGAAATATTGATCGGATTTGCACTGGCCTTGCGCCGGTGCTTTTTTTGTGAGGAAAGTGAGACGGCGCTTACCATCAGCAAGCCAGTTGCAATGGCTGGTTCTGGAACATTTCGGTAATCAAGTCGTTATGTTATAGAGGGAGGGTTGCTCTTTGGATACCTGTTGTGTTATTAATCCTGCTATATAGGTATCGAAGGAAAGGGGCGAATTGGACTGCACCTTTTGCCTTTATCTTATGTTTATCGCTTGGTGTCGGTGCTTTCGGTCAATTGTGGCTGCATGAAGCAGAATCCCGTTTCACGATGGACAAATGGGCAGCAGAGCCTAGGGAACGCGTTTGGATGGTAGATGATATGCTGTCGCAACATGATTTGATTGGAATGGATGTGTTATCGATAGAAAGAATCCTTGGTAAAGAATCGGACATGTCTTATTTTGAAGCGCCTGGACAATTGGTGTATTATCTTGGTAATGAGCGTGGGCTCATTTCGATTGATAGCGAGTGGCTTGTCATCAATCTGGATGAAAAAGAAATCGCAACAGATGTACGAATCATGCGTGATTGACTTCTCACTGAAGCAGTCAAGAAAAAACGCCGGTCCGCTACGAGGCGGGCCAGCGTTTGTTTCATTTCTGGGCCAATTGCTGTTGGGCGAGCTTAATCATTTCTTTGACCATATTGCCGCCGATCAGTCCGCCGATTTTGCCGGCTTGTTCTGCGGTTAGTTTTCCGTTATAGCCGCGGGTTAAGGGGATCCCCAGTTCCTTGGCGATTTCAAATTTGGCGCCGTCCGGGTCGTCGACTTGATACCCTTTTTCCTGCACGACGTCCTGTTTCAATTGATTCAACGCTGGACGGGCTTCTGGCACTAAGATGCGGTTATTTTTAGCCATTTTCATTCCTCCTTTGTTGTTATCGGGATTCAGTACTTGGGAAATAGTAGACAATGGAATCGTACTGCATGCTTTCAATTTGAGATGGAGTTCCAGGAGTTTAATCGGGCACTTTGCCTAGTGTCAAAGCCATAATTGGATACAATTTTGTTGTTGTTTCGTAATTATTTCAGATTAAAAAAAGAAGTGAATTAGGGTAAAGGGTAATGATGAATTGTTTTGCGAGATAGGGAATGGATGAGTTCGCCTCTCTAATTGAAAGAATGAGCGATTTATTATATACTAAAAATTAGTATCATAGAACTAGTTTTAATTAAAGTAGATATGATCAATAGTCTAGTCTTTTTGAATTAAAGGGAGGGTTCTTTATGAATCAAAATATCCTTTTTCGTAATAATGTAAACATCACGGGCAAAGGGACAAAGACGATGATATTTGCGCCGGGATTCGGATGTGATCAGAATATGTGGAGGTTGGTGGCCCCGTTTTTCGAAGAACACTTTCGTGTCATCCTTTTCTTGTCGCCCGTTATGGGGGAGAAGAATTCGCAATGATTCTTCCGAACACCGATCAAACAGAGGCCATGAAAATAGCCGAGAGAATCCGTTCCCATGTCGAAAAAGCCAATTGGGGGACGCCGCCTATCACGATCAGTATAGGGGTGGCGACGGGTATGTCAGGCGATAGCGGAAATGTTTTGCAATCAAAAGCGGATCGCGCCCTTTATGCGTCCAAAGAACGGGGCCGCAATCGGGTCACCCATGCCGGCGAGTTGTTATGATCGTCGTGATGGTGGGGATCGAAGTAGATGTCTCAAGTTCTTATTAAAACAAGTTTTTATAGTAGTACCTATATCTTTACTCATAACTCTATTTCTGACCTTTCAAGAGAAAGAGATTAAGGAGGAATTTATGAATAAAGAACCCAAAATGACTATTGTCGAAAGAACAGTTGAGGAACGAAGAGTTGAAGTAAATATAGACGACAAGTTTGAAATTGATCATGATCAATTAGCTTTTGAAACAAATAAAGAGGGAAAGTTTATATCATAACCAATAATGTGCAAAAAGAAGAAAAAAGAATAATGTATTCAATAATTGAGGAAGAAATTTCACCAATTATGATGGAGATTAATGGTGAAAAAACCAGGTATTATATATTTACCGTTCCAAAACAAGGCGAGGCCAAGGTAGATTTTACTTTATCGGGGTTGCCAAACGGGAAGCACATTGTGTATATATATTCCAATTAGAATAATGCACAATTCAAAACGTATACCCATTAAATAAAAGAATTATCTCCAAACATTTCAGCTTGTATAAGTGCTTTCATTTTTTAGGGTAAGCGTACTTTGAAGCGCAAAATAGTACTTCAAACGGATGCAATTTACTGATCAAAGCAACACATGTAGCCTTGATAAAGTTCAATAAAAAATAAAAAATTTACACATAGAAAAAGCATGGTCCCGCGGAACCATGCTTTTTCTTACCCCTGAAATACCGGGGAGCACCGGAAAATTTGATAGTTTTCCATAATACAAACTGTTCTTTCTGACGATCTTGTAACGCCCGCCAGTGCAGTTTGTTCGATCTGACCCGTATGCCGTTTCGGCGAGGACGCCAATCTTCCTATCCTAACGGTGCCAGTCTCCCAGTAGCACTTCCACAAAAAACTTCACCTCTACTGCTCGGTTCACGAGTGGTTGAAACGGATGACTCTCCGTTCTGTACGAGTGTCCCTGTCGCCAGCAAAGCAAATTTTCCGCCAAGGCTGTGCATTTCTACGCCGGAACGTCGTGCAGGTTGCTCGTCTGCGCCGCTGTCCCGTCGGTCGTTCTGCCTTGTATTGTTATATTACCCGCCTCACCGTTTCATAAACCTTTCTTTTAAAAATGTTTTCAATTGTTTTCTAATGGTCCACGATACCCAACTTTTCATGTATAGTAGAGAAAGAATATCTAAGATTAGTTGGCCAACCTGTGCCTGATTGCTTGTTTTGGGTGGATTGGCCGCAAAAGCTCAGCTTTGAAAGGAAGTCCTGTTGTGTGAGGAAACTATTTTCGAAAACGACGATTGCTCTGTTGCTCCTCATTTTTTTCTGGGGGGCGAGCTGGTCTGTCTATAAAATGGCGTTGCCTTATACACCGCCTCTATTGTTTGCGGGAATGCGCGCGTTGATTGGCGGTTTATTGCTGGCTGCTTTCATGTTTGCCAAAAGAAGTGAAATTCAGTGGAGGAGACACTGGAAAAAGTACATCATTTCCGCCATTTTTAATTCCATCCTCTTTTTTGGATTGCAGACGATCGGTCTTATCTATTTACCGGGGGGCTTGTTCTCGGTGCTAGTCTATTTCCAGCCGGTGCTGCTTGGAATTTTCGCGTGGTTGTGGCTTGGGGAATATATGGCGCCCGTGAAGATTCTCGGATTGTTCGTCGGTTTCATCGGTATTATCATCGTCAGCCTTGATGGACTGCATGTGCACATCTCGGTTATCGGTGTCGTTCTCGGTCTGTTGACGGCACTCTGTTGGGCGCTCGGAACGGTGTATGTCAAGAAAGTGAGCCGGGAAATCAATGCGTTTTGGATGGTCGCGATGCAAAGTATAATCGGCGGCTCTGTGTTACTCAGTGTGGGTTCCATTACGGAAAGCTGGTCTGCCATTGAGTGGAATATCCCTGTTTTTGCGGGTATCGGATATGGCGCAACGTTCGGCATCCCGATTTCCTATGTAATCTATTACACATTGGTCAATGCGGGCGAGGCAAGCAAGGTCGGTTCGTTCACCTTTCTCGTTCCAATCATTGCCGTTTTCATCGGCACGGTGTTCTTTGGAGAACCGTTGACGTTTACGCTGCTCATTGGCTTGGCACTTGTCGGATTGAGCATTTATTTTGTGAATTATAATGGGAGGCCGAGAGAACTTCCCGTACATAAGGAGAACGTATGAACAATAAAAACAAAACGGTCGTCCGTTCAATGGAGATTTTAAATTTATTCATCGATCATGCGGAGTTGACTTTCCAGGAAATCATTGAGATCTCGGGCATTCCGAAAACGTCAGTGTACCGCATGTTGCAGTCGTTAGAGGAGATGGGTCTGTTGGAAAAAGGAGCCGATGCGAAATATCGGCTCGGGCTACTGTTCTTGAAGTTCGGGCATTTGGTGTTGGCGCGTCTGGATATCCGGAAAATTGCGTATCCGATCATGGAAGCGCTCCATAAAGAAGTGAAAGAGGCCATCAACCTCATCGTGCGGGAAGGGGAAGAGGCGATTTATATCGAGAAGATCGATATGTACCAAAAAGTCCGGCTCTATACGGCAATCGGCCGGCGGAGCCCGCTGTATGCGGGAGCGTGTTCCCGTGTCATTCTGTCACACTTGCCGGAGGATGAAATCGACTCGTATTTGGAGCAGGTGGAGCTGAAACCTTTTGCATTGGGCACGATCACCGATAAGACCGTATTAGCGGAATCGATTCGCCTAGCGAGGAGCGAAGGGTATACGGTTAGCCATTCGGAGCTCGAGAATCATACATCGGCCATCGCTGCACCGATTTTCAACCACAAAAAGCAGGTCATTGCGGGCATCAGCATCGCCGGCATCGAAGCAAATTACCAAAATGGCCAAGTTGAAATTCTGCGGGATAAAGTGATCGAGGCGGCAAAAGAGATTTCTGAACGGTTGGGGTACGAGGAATGAAAAAATAGGGATTTTTGAAATCAGCCTAATCGATGGCTGTTAAATAAGAGGTAGAAACAAGCTTGGTGATTTGTAATGAATTTTATAAATATCAACAGGCATGATTACATTGTTTAATTTCATAAAGGATTATTCAACAATCTATATAGAATCCCGCCGAAAGCTGACAGAACCAGCTTTCGGCGGGATTTTCTTTTGCACTTAAAAGCTGAACTCGCTTCTCAACCGTCTATATCTTTTTTTTAGCGTGATAATGATTTAAAAAAATTTCACAATATTGTCGGGCAGTCACTCTTAAGATCAAAATATATGCCTACACGCCCCATGAGTAATGCGATAGAGCGTCAAGTAACAGTCAAAGGACCTCTCTTGAAAGATGAAAAAGTTAAAGGAAACCAGGCAGTGCAGGTATCTGTTGAACTCTTTCAAAAAGCTAGATCGAGGGCTGTATCTGGCGAAATACGAATCAATGATCCTGCTGGAAACATACATCTTGAGACGCCAGGTAGAAACCCTGCGGGACAAAGTGATTGGGACCGCACAAAAAATATCGGAACGGTTAGGATATACAGCTGAATAATTGTGAAAATGAAAAGCAGACGGAGAATCGACCTCCGTCTGCTTATTTTAATTTCAAATCAATCCCGATTTTTATATCTTTCAGAATCCGTTCGTTGAATTGCAGTTGCAGTTCAGCTTCTTCCAGTGAAACTTCTTCGAACTGGATAGTAGCGTTCGGTTGCAGTTGGGCGAGTGTCGGCAAGTCGGCAGTGATGACTTGGGCGATTTTCGGGTAGCCGCCGGTCGTTTGGCGGTCCGCCATAAGGATGATCGGCTGGCCGTTCGACGGGATTTGGACGGTGCCGTACGTGACGCCCTCTGACAGCAGTTCGAATTTCTGTTCCAATGAAAGTGCGGTGCCCGTGAACCGGAAGCCCATCCGGTCAGCATCGGTCGTCAGTGTGTACTGTTCCTCGTAAAGCCTTTGTCGGCTGGCTGTGTCGAAGCGTGCGAATTCGGTGCCCCGGACTACCCGGATGCGCTCTTTCCTGCCGAACCGGAGCAATTCATCATACCGACGGACGGACCATTTTGCCGGTTCCCGTTCGAGCTGTTCGAGAATGGTTTGATTGCGTTCGGAAAAGGAAGTGCCGATGGCGAGCCGGTCTCCTTTTTTCAAAGCTCTTCCCTGAAATCCTCCGATGCCCGCTTTCAAGTATGTGCTTTTGCTTCCCATCACTGCAGGCACGTCAAATCCTCCAGCTACCGCTACATAGGCACGGCTTCCTTGCCGCGCCGCTTTGAATTTAAGAATCGACCCTTTCCGGATCAGCAGTGGACGCCATGTCGGGGCCGGTTCGCTATCGATTAATGCGGTCAGGTCGGCTCCTGTGATGGCGACAACGGTGTCCCTTTCGAATTGCAGACTCGTCCCGAACATCGTCACTTCGAGTGCCCCTTCGTTTTCCGGGTTGCCTACAAGCCAATTGGCAATCCGCAATGAGTATGGATCCATCGCGCCACTGGCGATGACGCCGAATTGCTGGTAGCCATATCTCCCTTTATCTTGGATTGTTGCCAAAGCACCTGGGTGCAGAACGTGGATCGTCATCGTTTCCCCTCCTTTATTTCGTTGTATTCGACAGGGGAGATCGGGGCGAATCGGATTATATCTCCTGCTTGCAAGAGGGTCGGGGGTGTCTGTTCAGGCAAGAACAGATCGATTGGCGTGCGCCCGATAATTTGCCATCCGCCGGGTGTTTCGAGCGGATAGATGCCGGTCTGTTTGCCGGCAATCCCGACCGATCCCGGATGGATGGCCATGCGCGGCGATTCCTTCCGTGGGGTGGCGATCCGTTCGTCCATCCCGCCCATGAACGGAAATCCCGGGGCGAAACCGATCATATAGACGAGGTATTCATTCTCCGAATGGATTTGGATCACTTCGTCTGTCGTCAAGCCGTTCGCCTCAGCGACATGCGCCAGATCGGGGCCGTATTCGCCGCCATATAGGACGGGGATGGTGACGGTCCGTCCCTTGCCGGCAGCTTGTTCTTCAGACTGTTGCAACAATTTTTGTATGTAAGCGCTCACCTTTTGGAATGAAGTACCAGGCTCGAGACTCAGTGAACGGAGAACCTGTGTAGGGTCATAATACACAGTGATATTATTATAGGCCGGGACGCATTCGATCCATCCTTCAAAGGGATGTTCGGTCAGAAGGTGCAGTAAGTTTTTCACTTTTTCATGTATAGCTGGAGCAATGCCCTCGCCTAGTTGGACGAACAAAGCCGAGTCGCCTAACGGCTGGATCAATGGATAGTTTTGCATAGTAACAACTCCTGTTGTTTCGAAATTCGGTACAGTTGTTCTAGAATTTGGACCTTGTATTCATTATAAAGAGAAAATGGCAAAAAACAAGATAAAATGAATGGATTCATTCTACCAAAAAAATTATCTATTCAAGAAAAAGAAACTGTGTTAAGATAAACTTGCAAATTTCAAAACTAGAGTTTCGAATTACGGAACTTTATTGCTGTAAACGCTTTCGACAGAAAATAAGTTGGAGGGGATTGCATGTATCGTGTTGATTTGAACTGTGATTTGGGAGAAAGCTTTGGCCGTTATCAGCTCGGGGAGCAGAAAGATATTCTGCAATACGTCACATCGGCGAATGTCGCATGCGGTTTCCATGCCGGTGATCCAACGGTCATGCGGGAAACTGTGAAGCTCGCAATCGACAACGGTGTGAAAATCGGTGCGCATCCCGGTTTGCCGGATCTGAACGGCTTCGGACGCCGGGATATGAAGATTACACCGCAGGAAGGGTACGACATGGTCGTCTACCAGGTCGGTGCTTTGCAAGGGGTTTTGGCTACATTCAAGGAACCGATGCAGCATGTGAAGCCGCATGGTGCTCTGTATAATATGGCGGCCCGCGATCGGAATCTCGCGGAAGCGATTGCACAGGCCGTGTATGATGTAGATCCATCGCTGGTCCTATTCGGTTTGGCCTCAAGCGAATTGGCGAAAGCGGGGGAGAAAATCGGGTTGCGTACCGCCCACGAAGTATTTGCGGATCGCACATACCAATCCGATGGCTCGCTGACGTCACGATTGCAAGGGGATGCACTGATTACGGACACGGAGAAAGCGGCGGCGCAAGTCGTGCGGATGGTGACGGAAGGGAAAGTGACGTCCCAGCAAGGAACTGACGTGGCATTGCAAGCGGATACAATTTGCATCCACGGGGACGGGGCGCATGCGCTCGAGTTTGCCAAATATGTAAAAGATCAATTAGAAAAGAACAGCATCCAGGTCGCTGCTTTTTGATTCAGCAAAGCTGAATGATGAGAGGACCGGGGGTATGTAGAGGAGGCATTTTTATGAACGAAGAACAATTGAAGCAGAACCAAGGGAAGCCGAAAGCGGGCCGGAGCGTCTTGCTCGGCGCGGCCTTCTTGATGGCGACTTCCTCAATCGGTCCTGGCTTTTTGACGCAGACGACCGTATTTACGCAGCAATTGGCGGCAAGCTTTGCGTTCGTCATTTTAATTTCCCTAATATTGGATGTTTTTGCCCAGATGAACGTTTGGCGCATCATAGCGGTATCCGGGTTACGCGGGCAAGAAATCGCGAATAAAGTATTGCCGGGGCTTGGCGTCGTGCTGGCTATCCTCATTGTTATGGGGGGACTGGCGTTCAACATCGGTAACGTCGCCGGAGCGGGGCTCGGTTTGAATGCGATGCTCGGCATCGATCCGATTAGAGGGGCAATCATTAGTGCCGCTTTTGCCATTTTCATATTCGTCTTCAAAGAGGCAGGGAAAATGATGGATAAAGTGGCCCAGGCTGCTGGGTTCGTCATGATCCTTCTCATGTTGTATGTCGCATTTACAACTTCTCCACCGGTTGGGGAAGCGCTAGTTAATACAGTTATGCCATCTGAAATCAGTATTTTTGCAATCGTAACGCTAGTCGGTGGAACCGTCGGCGGGTACATCACCTTCGCTGGCGGACACCGCCTCTTGGATGCGGGCGTGAAAGGGGTCGAATCCTTGCCCGAAGTGACAAAAAGTTCAGTTACAGGAATTTTGGTGACAGGCATCATGCGGGTGGCGTTGTTCCTTGCGGTGCTCGGCGTCGTGTCCCAAGGACTTGCCATCGACCCGGACAACCCGCCGGCTTCGGTCTTCCATTTGGCGGCAGGCGATATTGGGTATCGGATGTTTGGTGTCATCATGTGGGCGGCGGCCATCACATCGGTCGTCGGAGCGGCGTACACGTCAGTGTCGTTCATCCGTTCATTCCACCCTATGATTGAGAAATACCATAACTGGGTTATCATTTTATTCATCTTGCTTTCGACATCGACGTTCGCATTCGTCGGTCGGCCGGTCAATGTCCTGATCTTGGTTGGTGCATTGAATGCCCTAATCTTGCCGCTCGCTCTCGGAACATTGTTGGTCGCAGCGCATAAGAAAGATATCGTCGGTTCCTATAAACACCCGAAGTGGTTGACGATCCCTGGAATCATCGTCGTGCTCATCATGGGCGTGTTGGGAATCATTACATTGTATGAACAAATACCATTGCTGTTTAAATAAAGAATAGATGAACAGAAGCCCAGTGGTAATAAGTCAAGTACCAAAATCGAATGAATTGGAAATTTAATTATATCAAATTCTTTTATCCACGATTTTTAGGTATGACAAATAAACCTCGCATTTTCTTTTTTTAAAAAAACGAAGAAAATGGAAGTCCGGCCTAGAAGAAAGGATGTGAGCGGGCTATCTTACCCTCTCCTTTCGGGTGGTGTGTACAATTGATTGGTGCGTAGTAGCGAATACACCAACCGTACCAGTTTTCTTGCGGTCATGACGAGAGCACGTTTGTGTTTATGTTTCGGAACTTCATTGTATTTCTTTGTGTAGAATGCCTTGTATTCTGAATCATGTTTGCGAATCGATTCGGCAGCTTGTATGAGATAGTATCGTAAATACTTATTGCCCGTTCGCATCCGACTTGTATTTTCGGCTTCATATTCGCCTGACTGGTGCTGATTCCAGACCAATCCAGCGTACTTGGCCAGCGCATGATGATCCTTGAATCGCTTCACATCACCAATTTCGGCAATCAGACCGGCCGCGAAGACATCTCCAATCCCTTTGACAGACGTCAGCGTCTGTGGAATGCCTTTCATGAGTTTGGCAATCTCTTTGTCCAACCTCTTGATTTGCGACTCCATGTGCTGGATGGTGCTTAATGTGACGGACAATGAGATGTTCACCGGGTCCTCCATGGTCTTATGTAGGCGATAAGAGGAACGAGCGAGTTTCTGGAGATATTTCGCCAGCTCTTCAGGTTCAGCGAAGCGGTTCTTGCCCTTCTCCTGAAGAAACGAAATTAATTCTTCAAGCTCCATCTCAGCGATGGTTTCAGGATCCAGCTCCTCAATTACTGCGAGACTGGTCGTACCGAAGGTACTGGAGAAGGGGTTATCCTGTCGTAAACCACTGAACTTCAAAAACAGCTGATTTAAGAAATAGGTTTTATTTCGACCAATTTCCTTCATGAAATGGAAACGGGTTCTCGTTAATCGTTGTAAAGCCTCATAGTGATGAGCTTCTTTCATTTCCTGTGGCAATCGTCCAAAGCGCAAGTGATCTGCGATAACCCAGGCATCGATTTTATCGTTTTTCGGTAAGGTGTCGTACCCTTTTTTAAAGCGCGCGACTTTCCGTGCGTTCAGTACGTACACCTTCGTCACCACATCGGGTTCATATCCTTTTAACTGATCTTGGAGATAGTGGGCAATATGCCAGGCATACTGGTCTGTTGCTTCCATTCCGATTTTTAACTGTGCACACTGACTCTTTTCCGCTGTTTCCAATATGCGTTTGATCAGGGTATCAGCCCCGGTTCGATCATTGGAAACAGAAAAATCAGCGAGTGTGACTCCGTCCGCATTCATGAAATGGACATGATGGGACCGTAAACTAACGTCTACACCGACAAGCATTTGTGACATGCCAATCACCTCCTGGTGAGTAAGTAATCAAGATCGTTTCAGACCTGGGCGCCCATGGGAATCATCGATGTCTTCCTCGTCATAAGCACTCAAGGAATGGAAGACCAAAACGAGCGCTACACTCTCTTCCGTTCAGCGGCGCAACCAGTGGTTAGACCTTCAATGATGAGCCATGGGTAGCAGGCTTTTTAAGCAGTACACCTAAGTGTCCGCAAGGAGTGATAGCTATCTCCCGAGACAATCCTGTCAGCTTCTATTGTCCCATGGGCCGATCTGAAATTTAAAGTGAAATTATTAGGTAAAAGAAAAGGACGAAGTCTTGAAATGGAGCCTCCTCCATCCTTCGCCCATCTGCCTATTCAATTGTACGCATGGTAAATAAACAGGTAAGCACCTGTGAGCAGTAAATCATTAAACTAAAGTGAATACCTACGACTTCCCCGTTCTATCAGGGTGAAGCGGGTGAAACAAAAACAAGAGTGGGGAAGCCGAAAGGCATCCATTTCCTATAGGAGTCCAACAGACGGCTCCAGCTGTCCGGATCAACTGGAAATTCTATCGGAAAGAGCTCTTACTACTAATATACGAGGAGTGATATGATGGGAACATATGAAAATATGGCTCCGAGCGAAGTGCGGGAGCTAATTCGTAAACAAGTGATCAAGAGTCCGACTGCAGGTATGTCGAAAGGCTACACCCAGGCGAACCTCGCCATTTTGAAAAAAGAGCATGCGTTTGACTTCCTGTTGTTCTGTCAGCGGAATCCAAAGTCCTGTCCTCTATTGGACGTGACGGAGCCGGGCTCTTTCCGTCCGAGCAAGATTGCGGACGGGGCGAGCTTGCTGACGGACATTCCGAAATACCGGATTTACAAAGATGGGGTATTTACGGAGGAAGTGACGGACATCACCGAATATTGGGAAGACGATATGGTCGGTTTCCTCATTGGGTGCAGCTTCACATTTGAAACGCCATTGCTGGAAGCGGGCATCCCGGTCCGCCACATCGAGGAAAATTGCAATGTGCCGATGTATAAGACGAACATCCCAAGTGAAAAAGCAGGCGTGTTTGAAGGGCCGACCGTCGTCAGCATGCGGCCGATGTCACCGGAAGACGCCATCCGTGCCGTCCAGATCACGACTCGGTTTCCGTCGGTCCACGGGGCTCCGCTCCACATCGGCGATCCAAGCCAGATTGGGATAACGGACATCACAAAACCGGATTTCGGAGATGCCGTGACGATCAAAGAAGGGGAAGTCCCGGTATTCTGGGCATGCGGCGCCACTCCCCAAGCGGTCGCCATGGAAAGTAAACCGTCCATCATGATCACGCACGCCCCTGGTCATATGTTCATTAGCGACGTCCGCGACGAATCACTCGCCGTGTTGTAAAATTGAAAGCCCGTCCCTCCTAGTTGAATAGGCGGGGCGGGTTTTTGGTTTGGCTTGCGCTTTTATCGTTTTTGCGAAACCTCGCAACTGTATGGCCTTCGCAATATCTTGCTGAACTCCGATGTCCCGGCCGGACGGGGCTGTCCAGAAAGTGGATTTTCCGGTTAAACACGCAAAAAGCAAGAGCTCTGGTCGCTTTCCGCGGGCCAGCCGACGAGCCTCCTCCGGCTTACAGCCGTGCGGGGTCTCGTCGGCCGGCTTTCCCGCAGGAGTCTCCCGGCGCCCTTGCTTTTTGCTAGTATCCAACTCTGTGCCTGGACTTTTCGGACAGCCCCTAGTTCAAAACTATCTTTATAAACTCCCAAACGTACTGCCGAACTATAACGCTCTTGTCAAAACCCGCAACGCTTGACAGCGACTCCCCAACGCAGCATTCAAAGTAATAACCCCCCATCCCGTCAGACCGTAAAATGCTCCATATCCAATTGCAGTTTCTCGGCGAGTCCGGCGAGGATTTGTGCGTTGGAGGAGATTTCCTCGTTGGCTGCCAGTTGTTGTTCGGTGGCGGCGCTTGTCGATTGGGCTTCGGTGGCGGCACGCTGGGCAAGATTTTGGACTTTTGCAGCTCCTGTTACGACGTGGCCGGTCATTTGTCGGATCTGTTCGATGGCGGTGGTGACAGTGGTGATTTTTTCAGCGACATCCCGTTCGGCATGTTCGATTTGGTCGAACACTTCGTTCGTCTGCTTCGTGACGGCCAACCCTCCCTGTACCAGTTCGTTGCTCTGATTGGTGCTTTCGACAACACGGGCGACATCAGCGATCATCGTATCCACCGTCTGGCCGATTTCGGCCGCGGAAGTGCGGGATTGTTCGGCCAGGTGGCGCACCTCTTCCGCAACGACCGCGAACCCTTTCCCGTGTTCACCGGCCCGCGCCGCTTCAATCGCCGCGTTCAGAGCGAGCAGGTTCGTCTGCTCGGCGATGGCGGTGATGAGGCCTGTGACGTTGCGGATGCTCTTCGAGTGCTCCGCCATTTCCTTCATCCAATCCGCGGTATGGTCTATCGCCATGTGAATGCGGCTCATTTGCTCCGCTACATTATCCATATAGTCCGCGCCTTGTACGATGAGGCGCGTCACTTCTTCGGAGGAGCGGAGCATCGCTTCATTTTCCCCGGTGATTCGGTCGATTCCTGCGACCATTTCTTCCATCGCGGAGGTCGTGGCGCCGACAATCGTCACCTGTTCATCGCTTCCGGTCAAGTTGCGCTCTGAAATGTCCGCAACCATTTCCGACGCTGCCAGGCTCTCTTCAGAACTGGCAGACAGTTCTTCCGCCTGAACCGCCACTTGGACAGATGTATCCCGAGCGCGCATGATGATGTTCCGCAAGTCCTCCGTCATGGCATTATACGCTTTTGCCATATCCCCAATTTCATCGCGATTCCGGATCATCACTGGCTCCGTCGCCAGATTGCCCCGGGCGATTTCCATTATAGCCGTAGTCATCTGGATGACCGGACGTGCGATGCTGCGGCCGATGAAGTACGCGACGAGGACGCTTGTCAAAATCGCGGCGCTGATCATTGCCAAAATGAGGTTCCGCGTCTGGGCCGATTGCGCTTTCAATGCACTCTCTGTTCTGGCCATTTCTACTTTCTGAGTTTCAATGAGTTGCGCAATCTGTTCCGCAATTTGCCGCTCATATCCGGTGGCGTTCGGTAGATTCGCTAAAGCGCTTTCAAATTTACCGTTGCTGGCATCGACCAGAATCATGTCCAAGATCCCTGTATAACTTTGATTGGCCTCCCGGATTTCCCCTAGAATTGCCTGATTCTCCGTACTGGCCATCATCTCCGTCAGTTGCTGGTAAATCTCTTCAAACCGGTCGCTCAATCCGATCCGGCTCATCAGATGCACACCGTCTTTCATCAATAAAAAACCGCGTATCTCGCTCGTCATATTACTCTGGATGGCCCCCATTTCCTCCAGCAATAAAACCTTCTGAATCCGGTCATCGATTAAAAAACGATATTGTTCATTCATTTTAGATAGCGATCCGTATCCCGCCAATCCAACAATAATCAAAAAAAGAAGCACTGTCAGAAATCCTCCCCACAACTTCCGACCTACAGTCAATCGCATCCCATCACCCCATTTGCTATATATGATTACCATTATAGACCATCTGTTGATAGGCGTATAGATTTATTGCGGAAAAGTGGGAATAATGAGTATTCGGTAATGGGCAAAATAGTTTTAACTGGAGCTTTACGTTCCGGGTTTCAGGAGACCTTCCCATTTTGCATGTATGAAAATCTGTGGATGGACAATGATAATCCATATAGGGAAAGGAGGCATATGATGGGAACATTACAACGGATTGCGTTGGGATTAGTCATAATCGGAGCGCTGAATTGGGGATTGATCGGCTTATTTCAATTTGACCTGGTCGCCACGCTGTTCGGCGGGCAGGGCGCGTTTTGGTCCCGTGTCGTGTACGGGCTCGTCGGCTTAAGCGGACTCATTTGTTTGGGATTGTTGTTCAAGCCGGAGGAAAGACGCGAAGAACGAATAGAAGTGCATCGAGAGCCTCGGTTTACGAATCCGAACCTCCATACTGAGTTCGGGGAAGAGCATGACTTGACACGCAGACGGAATCCAGACGTGGACCAGGAAGACTGAGATAAAATACCTCCTTTCGATCGTTGGGCGCGAAAGGGGTCTTTTTGTATTCTTTGCAACGTTTATCGCAACCCATCGCAAGTCGAGTTCGACCTATTTCCCAGAGTCTTTGCGCAATGTGAAATCGCGGAAATTCATGGCTATTCCGTGTTTCTCCGCATGCTTTCTTGACAATTGACTTCATATAGTGTGAATAGAACCGGGGAGTTATACAAAGTTTGCAATGAGACCCAGCAAATCGGCCCTCCCTTTCCAAGAATTCAGGTTCTTTGGACAATGCCGATCAGGATGCAAGATTTCCGGGAATTGTAGTATGATGGTACGTGTACATGCCGTGGCATTGCATCATTTTGTCCAGGGGAGGGCCGCCATGTTTTTTATTGAAGTCAAGCGCATTATCGCCGTCGTTCTCGGCTCATTTCTCGTTGCGCTCTCATTGAATTTTTTCTTGATCAATGCGAATGTCTACGCCAGTGGATTTTCCGGCGTCGCGCAGCTGGTGTCGAGTGTGCTTTATGATTATTTCGGTATCACGTTGAGCACGGGAGTATTATTGCTGATATTGAACATTCCGGTAGTCTTGCTTGGCTGGTTCAAAGTTGGGAAAGGATTCACGATTTACAGCATCGTCTCGGTCGCGTTCATGACGTTATTCCTTGAGTTGCTGCCTGTGTTGTCGGTGTCGGATGACATCATCTTGAATGCGGTCGCTGGCGGAGTCCTAATGGGGATCGGCGTTGGTTACACGTTGAAGCTTGGAGCCTCGACAGGAGGATTGGACATCATCGCCATGCTGCTGTCCCGCAAGAAAGGCAAGCCGATCGGAACGTATTTTCTTATTCTGAACGGCGTCATCATCATCTTGGCGGGAATTTTATACGAACCCGAAAATGCACTTTATACGATGTTGACCTTATATGTTACGACCTCTGCCATCGATGCGATCCATACGCGTCACGAGAAGTTGACAGCGATGATTGTGACGAATCAGGCGGACGAACTTCAGCAGGCAATTCATCGGACAATGGTT
Source organism: Bacillus sp. OxB-1 (assembly GCF_000829195.1). Classification (GTDB taxonomy): domain Bacteria; phylum Bacillota; class Bacilli; order Bacillales_A; family Planococcaceae; genus Sporosarcina. The sequence goes on from NZ_AP013294.1 coordinate 2,245,817, forward strand.
CGCGGGATTACAATTTTGCCTGCCAAAGGGGCCTATTCGAAAGAGGATAAGCATATGTTGTACGTCGTCATCACACGCTATGAATTATATGATCTGGAGAAGATCATCAAGGAAGTGGACCCGAAAGCATTCACGAATATCGTACAAACGGTCGGGATTTTCGGCTTCTTCCGGAAAGAGGGCGAAGTGGTGGAATGAGAACAGGTGTCGGGAATTTTCCGACACCTTGTGAATGGGTGAAATCAAATCGAGGGCCGTACCCAGTCCGGGTAAATCGGCTCGAGGCTTTCGGTCGGATCGGACTGGATTCCGTATTGAGGAATCGGGTAGCGAAGACCGTTCTTGGCCAGCTTTTTCAAACCTTCGATTCCTTTCGCCAAGTCGGCAGGCGGTATGGCCATGAGCAGTTCATCATCCAGGACGCCGCCATACCGTCGTTCTGCGTAGCAAGGGATGGATAAGCTGGGCGACCCGGTTGACAATGCACGTCCCCATGAATCCGCGCACGAACTTTCCCCCGCAACGCTCCATTCGAATTTCTTGAACCCGACCCATTGCAGGCCGTTGATTAACAGGATCATCTGTCCCGGTGTCCCGTAGAGTAGGCAAATATCCGGATTCTCGATCCGCCCCGATTCGAGAGGCGAAACGGCAAGTGCTTTATATTTCCCAAACTTGACGACGTCCAAACTTTCCTGGTGCGCGGCCGAATCTTCACGTGTGCCGAACCAGACTCCATCCATAGCTTCCCCCGATAGCCAGTCCTCGTCCTGAGGCAGGAGTCCCGCGATAGCCCCGCATTGCTTCATTGCTAGATCATTGGCCGTGATGCCGACCGTCCAACCGAGACGCGCCGATTGAGCGACAATCTGATCGAGCAGATGGCGGCGTTGCGGTCGCCGAATCTTTGAAACCGCTTCCATTTCCTCGACGGACGAATACATTTTCATCCCGATCGGAATCGTCTTGAGTTTCAAGTACTGATTGAGCTCATTCACCATTTCTTTAAAATCATACGACATTTGCGTTTCTGCGTTCATAACGAATCCCCCTTTACGTGAACCATTCTCCTTTTGTTAGTGTAATTGGTGCAACTGTCGTAATTATCTATCTATTCAAAGGGGTTGTCAAGGAGAGTTTTTGAGGATCGTAAGGGTTTCCAAGGAATTTGGGCGAGTGTTCAACAAAATGGAGAAGATGTCCGACAAATGGTGAAAAGTGTCCAACGAAATGGAGAAGGTGTCCAACGACTGTAGGGGTTTCCAACGACACGGGGCGAGTGTCCAACGAAATGGAGGCTATGTCCAACGAAGTGAAGGTAATGTCCAACGAAGAGTGGCAGGTGTCCAACGAAAGACGGAAAGTGCCCGACGATTGTAGGGGTTTCCAACGACTCGGGACGAGTGTTCAACAAAATGGAGAAGATGTCCAACGAACGGCGCTCGATGTCCGACAGCAAATCGACTTCAACGCAAAAAGCCAAGGCTGAACTTACTGTTCAGCGCTTGGCGGGCACGGGTGGCGGTCAGTCTTCCGGTTTAAATGTCTTGCAATCCGTTTCTTCGCTGTCGGCGGCTTGTTTGCCGTGTTGGCTGACGACGTAGATGACGTCTGCTTGACATTTGTTGCCGGCGCCCCAGTACGTGCAGTTGTTGACTTCACAAAGGATGCGTTGACCCATGATCCTTCCACCTCCTCTTTCGTATGATGCCCAAGGGGGGAAGGGATAATCCGGCATCCGGTTGGAAATTTCTTTGACGACGCCGTAGCCAGATTTGACGTTCACACGGGCTGTCCAATGGCCATCCGCGGGGTCTTCATTTGTTTCCAACAAGTGGAATCGGGAGAGTCCGAAGTCGACGGTGTACGTGTCGGCTCGTTCTGCGTTGTACAGTTTGCCGGATAGGTAGAGACCGTGTTCCGGTTTCCTATCGGTTAATCCGGTCAGGACGTGGTACATCCCTTGCTTGTCCAGTTGACCGAAAACCTTGACTGGCGGGGAGGCGTCTTCAGCCGCGAGGGCGGCCTTCAAACTATCGGAGAACAACGGTTCCGGGACATGCTCAATGGCGTATTGCAATAAGACGAATGATTCGGTTTCTTCCTGTGCCGGGGCGCTCGCTTTCAACAGGACCTCGTCGCCGGCCGTCCAGACGACCATTGGCGGCATGGCAAGGCCGAGCAGGATGATCAAGGGGATGCCGAAGATGACGAGGCGGCCGATTTTGCGATGGTCGGATGGGGACATGTCAATCTGCACCTCTTCATGTGTAGGGTATAGTAAGAACCTTCCCAAACGCTGACGCTTTAACACATCGTTCGGGCTGTTGTAATAAATTCTGGCGGTAAGGCCGCTTTTTCATATTTTTTGCAACGAAACGGGTTCGTCGTTTTCCATTACTTCATTAATCGATAGAGAAGGCTCTCTAGTTTCGGAGACTAGGTTTAATTCGCCCCGTCTATTGGGGATGATAGGAAGTAAAGGACCGGTCGGGAAAGGAGGAGGGCGGCATGGAATGGTTTATGTATGCTTCGTTTCTGCTCGCTTTGTTGTCGATGTTGTATGCACTCGAGGGGATCAAACGGAATAAGGAGTTGGAGGAGCGGTTGGAGAAGTTGGAGATGAAGCGGATGTCCGGGGCGGAATGAGCGGCACTACCGGGAATCGTCTCTCCCGGCCGGAGGGCAAAGTTTTCTTTTCCACCTTCTGCCGAAAGTGCCCCTGTGCAGGACAGAGCGTGCCGCGGCTCCGTGACTAGTAGTCTATGCGTTTTTCCGTAATTTATTCATTCCGGTGAAAGCGTGCGGGGCCGCATTGAATGCAGTTGGTTTGTCCGAATTCGTGGAAGGGAATGATAGGAAGGAAAACGCTTGGAGGGGGTGCGGAAGATGGATCGGATCTTCGCGATATTGGCGTTCGTCGGGGTGCCGCTTGTCGGCATCGGTGCGTTTCTGCATTGGTCCGCGATTACGATGTTCGTCCTTTGCTGCATTGCCATCATTGCGCTCTCCGGCTATATCGGACGGGCGACGGAAAGTTTGGCGATTGTCAGCGGGCCGCGGGTCGGCGGGTTGCTCAATGCGACGTTCGGGAACGCCGTGGAACTGATTATTTCCATTTTCACCTTGAAAGCCGGGTTGGTCGGCATCGTGCTTGCGTCGTTGACGGGTTCCGTCCTCGGCAACTTGCTCCTCGTGCTTGGCTTGTCCTTCTTTGCAGGGGGCATCAAATTCCAGCGGCAGAAGTTCAGTCTGCATGATGCCCGCTATAATTCCGGATTGCTCATCTTCGCGATTATCGTCGCGTTCGTCATTCCGGAAGTGTTCTCGATGTCGATGGACCCGCGGACGACTTTCAATTTGAGCATCGGCATCTCGGTCATCTTGATCGCGATTTATATGGCCGGCTTGTTCTTTAAACTTGTCACACATCGTGGGGTGTTTTCCTCGTCCGATGTGCCGGCGGAAGAGACAGAGGAACCGGAGTGGACGAAGGGGCGATCGATCCTCGTCTTGCTCGTTGCGACGGTGGCGGTCGCGTTCGTCTCGGAACAGCTCGTCCATACATTTGAAACGCTTGGCGAAAAATTCGGCTGGACGGAGTTGTTCATCGGGGTCATCATCGTCGCCATTGTCGGGAACGCGGCGGAACACGTCTCGGCTATTACGATGGCTATCAAGAACCGGATGGATGTGTCTGTGGAAATCGCGGTCGGCTCGACGTTGCAGGTGGCGATGTTCGTGGCGCCGATCCTCGTCCTCATTTCGATTTTCATGCCAGTGGCGATGCCGCTCGTGTTCACGATTCCGGAGCTCGTCGCGATGATCACTGCCGCTTTACTCGTCATCAACTTATCAAATGACGGCGAATCGAACTGGTTTGAAGGGCTGATATTGTTTGCGGCGTACATCATCATGGGCATTGGGTTTTATTTATTATAAGAAAACAGCAGCCGGGGGAGGGGCTGCTGTTTTTCGTGCTAGTAACGGCGGAATAGGCGGGCCAGTCCTTTCAGAATAATGGCCAAGGCGAAGACGGCGACCAAGATGGCGATGACAATGAGGAGAATTGTCAAGAGGAGAGAAGCACAAGGAAGCAATCGCGGCAGCAGGATAAAAAGCCCGAATAGCGAATAGGCTGCCAAGATGCAGAGGAAGAATAACGAAACCGCGCTGTCACAGCATTTCGACATAAAAACACCTCCTTCGTTGTACTATATGTACGGATGAAGGAGGTGGAGTAATGAAGCCTCCCATTTCCAGGGAGATTTCCTTATTAGGCGTTGGATAGCTGCGGCACACGAATCGATCTGTACCATTGCTGGAATAGCAGGATGATGAGGATCAAATCAACCGCATCGCCCCCGTAATACATGAGCATCGCGCCGGGGCGGGCTTGTTCGAACGGGACGCCCGCGGGCGGATAGGCGTACAGGAACTTTGACAGGATGCCATGCCCCGCCAATGCAAAGATGAAGACGGTGGTTCGGTATCGATAGCTGAGCCGATGGGCGACTGGATCGATATAAATTAGGGAAATCGTGAAAAGATAGCCAGCTGTGAAAACATGGATATGAATTGCGATATGAAGCAAAAGATGATGGTGCATCGCTTCGTATAAAGACGTCGTATACAGTAGCCAGAGTCCCCCGATGTTCAAGATTGACGCGATGATCGGGTGCGAATAGAAGCGGGCGACCGGACTTTTCAGCAGCCGGCTTATTTTCCGCGCCGCGCGGACAGGCAGCGTCCGGAGCAGAAGCGTCATCGGGGCGGCGAGTGCGAGAAGCAACGGCCCGAGCATCCCGAGGAGCAGATGTCCGACCATATGCACGACGAAGTCATCATGCGAGGTATGGGCGAGCGGTCCGACGAGCGCAACGGAGCTAAGCAGCACGCCGAGTAGCCAGAACAGCGTCCGGTGCCAAGGCCACGGACGGAGATTGCCGCGCCGGTTGCTTGCACGGACGGCCGCTGTGTAAAGAATGATGGCGAGGAGGGCGGGAATGCCGAAAAACCAATCGGTGAACGTCCAGGCGGACGGTTCAGGAGGCATGGACGACCGCCCCTTTCGCCTGCCGTTCGTCGCGTCGCGCAGAAGAAATCAACAGCACGCCAATCAGAATCAGGATCACTGCCGAGATATTCCACACCAGGTCATATGGCAGGATTTCGACATTGTAGCGGATTTGGTGGATCCTCATCACCTTATGTTGGATCGTTCCGTCATAAAGTTGGAATGCGCCGCCGCCGAGCAGCTTGCCGCCCCAGAACATCTTATGCCAAAGCGCCTGCCTTCGAGCCAGATCCGCTACGAGGAACAGCCCGCCGACCGTCGCAAACCAGCTGAACGCATGGAACAGCCCGTCCGACACGAGACCGATGGCGACCGTCGATTTATCATAAAATTTATGCCAATGGAGCAATTGGTGGAATACCGTTTCGTCAATGAACGCCACAAACCCGAGCCCGAACAGAATGCCCGCCCACAAGTTCCGCTGTGCGAACGCGGAACGATTTTCCCAATGGATCGTTTTGGATGCCATCCGTTTTGTCACCTGCCAACTGTTTTTCATTAGTATTGCCTGGATGGGAAGGGGGCAAACCGCGAGACGGAAATTGTAACCAATAAGCGGAAAGACCGTCCGACTTATCCACCATCCAGTAGTTGAATGAAATGAACCTTAATTTGCCCCTCCGGATTTTGAATGTTTATCCAGGAAATATTTTGTAGAAAAGTAAAATGAGAGATGGTTCATCCTGGCCCTGACAGATGTGACGAACTGACCAGCTGTAGTCGGGACAGCTTGACCCCGCCAATAACTAGAGTATTTAAGAGGGATTTAAATAAAGAATATATCGGGACAAGTCCCGACGTCATCTTCAAAGTGATCGATTTGAAGAGAGGCTCCTGTTTCTGTTATCAAACTTCCAAACCCCGTAAATCGTATTGTGTACTAGAGTATTTGCTTGGGATAATCAAGTTTTGGTTTATTTTTCATTATTGTATTAAGAATGGATGGCAATCGGGTTGGACTGGGTTCACTTGTTTACAAAAGAGAGGTGCTTGCATTGGAGGATTTAGTGGTGTCGGTGTTTTGTATCGTGATGGGCATCTATGTTATTGCGAAAAATAGGAAAGTCGTGAGGGAATTATCCTTCCTTCAATTGGTGTTCGCTTTGTTTTCCTTCCTCGCTGCGGTAGGTATCGCGTTTGTCAGCATTTATTATGGGGGCAACTGGATTGCTGGGCAATTTTCGAATCCAGCAGTCCGGTTCATCGTCTTTGCGCTGATTGTCTTGTTGACGCTCAGCCTATGGAGTTGGATTCTAAGAAAGATGCTGCATAAAATCACGAATGGGGTTTTGCCAGGGAAAGGATGATGAGCCGCGTGTATCTCGATGTGATGCCGATTGGGTGGAAGGTGTGGAAGAAGGGCGGAGCGGTGATCCGCTTTTTCTACTGGAACGGCCGCAGATATTGCTGGGTGCAGGACCGCTTTTTGAAGACGGGGGGCGGTTCGATGTGAGATTGCTGTTGGAGTCGGCCAGGTCGGTACTCCGGCGGTCGGCGGGTGATATACGTGAATCTTGGCACCTCGTCCGACACCTAGGAAACAAGCGAAAGCAAGTTCATGCGCTCGTCTTGCTGTATGTGAACATCGTCTTTCTTCTTTTCTATGCCTGTATTTGTTATGTTGCGGTCCTCTTTGTACTTGTAGGTTTCGTCGGTGGCTTGGCGCTTGGCATTCGGGAGAGTCCTTGGTGGTTTTTGCTCTGGTTGATGCCCCCTTTCGCGTTTTTGCTGTTTCATTTTGTCCACGGTGTTGCGCAAATCAAATTCCAGGAAGGCATTCAGGCCTATCGGGAGCGGCATGCCCTGCCGGGAGAGGGAGAGCGAAAGCGGACACACGACTGAATTTCAAACTATTCACAGATCTATAGTTTGTTAATTCCAAATTAGAAAGAAGGGGGCTGTCCGAAAAGTCCAGGCACAGAGTTGGATACTAGCAAAAAGCAAGGGCGCCGGGAGACTCCTGCGGGAAAGCCGGCCGACGAGACCCCGCACGGCTGTAAGCCGGAGGAGGCTCGTCGGCTGGCCCGCGGAAAGCGACCAGAGCCCTTGCTTTTTGCGTGTTTAACCGGAAAATCCACTTTCTGGACAGCTCCTGTTTTGGTACGGAGGGGAAATTCTGATCGGGTTTGTTTGCAACCAGCCGCAGCTTGTCGGAGATGAGCTGGCGTCCTCCACATTTTACCTGGCTTATTTTTTCCTGTGTTTTGTTTTTTTCGACTGATGCAATTCGGCAAACTCATTGGCGATTTCCTCTGTCACTTTCTTTGGCTGGATCTTCTGGTTTTTCGGTGTCTGCGGCAGTGAACGGGAATTGTTCCCGCCTGTTGTATGTTCGTCTCGTCCCATTTGACACACTCCTTTCCGTCCTACTATGGACCGTTCACGTAGTTTTATTCGAGCTAATCGGGCTTACTTCGGTTTGTCCGACCATACGGTGATTGGTCGCGTAATAATCTGTTTCGTCAGAATGAAGTGACAAAATGTTTTAACTGTTATATACTAGTGGTAATTAAAAATAACTGTTACAAAACAGAGAAGACCAAAAAACGTAAGAGGAGGAAAACAGGATGAAGAAAGACAACCACAGTGAAAAGATTTGCAAGGAATGCGGTGCAAAAATCGAGGAGCATCGCGAGTCCATGTTGTATGAATGTGAACGTTGCATCGGCCGTCATGAAGAGTGAAAAAGCGTTCCGGGTTCCCGTTTGGAGGGGATTCGGGACGTTTTTTCGTTATGGCGACGATAGTTGGTTGCATCGTGTATTATTCGACACGCTTGCTGTCACGGACTGATTGTTTGCAAGCTCAAGTTTTCAACTAACTCATTTCAGTCCAAGACGTTATCCCGCTGCCCGACCTCGACGCCTCGCCTCAAGCCGCATACACTATCTTAACAGGAAAAAGTACCGGATTCCCTTGTTTCACCGGGGAGCGGCCGAATGGAATAGAATCCACTGAGCGATACTGAAGAAGAGTATCCGAGGAGGGATTGAAATGGATGTAAGTTTGATTTGGCAAGTGATTTTAATATTGGTAGTCGGCATTTTCCTGCTCCGTTTATCGGGGAGGAAGTCGATTTCGCAAATGACGATCGCACAGACTGTCATTATGATTTCCATCGGGACGTTGTTAATACAGCCTGTGACTTCTAAAAGTGTTTGGACGACAATCGTCGTGGCGGGTGTGTTGATCGGGACGATGTTGGTCATTGAGTTGCTTCAGTTGAAATGGGATGGGGCGGAGGGGTTGATTACCGGCAGGTCGACTGTAGTCATCGAAGGCGGACGCTTGCAAGAGGAGAATCTGCGGAAGTTGCGGCTCTCGGTGGATCAGCTGGAGATGCACTTGCGGCAGAAGGGGATTGGCAAGATTACGGATGTGCAATGGGCGACGATCGAACCAAGCGGCCAACTTGGCTATCAGCTGGCAGATAGGAAAAAGCCCGCGACAAAAGAAGACGTGGATCGGCTGCTGCAAAAGTTGGATGAGGCGCTGGTGGAGTTGGGCGGCTCCAATACGGGCAACGGAATGGCGAAGGGGGAAAACATCGCTCCCTTGTTCAAGGAAATCGAGCAAGGTCATGACCTGATGGACCCGCCGGAACGGTTGCAGTAAAGGACCCGGCTTTTTGTACCCAATCGGCGAGAAAAGCGCTATATAGGAAGTGAAAGAAGAAAGGGGAGGTCAACTTTGGTAAAGATTGTGATGGATGCCGGGCATGGATTGCCGACGCCGGGCAAACGTTCGCCGGATGGGGAGAAAGAATGGGATTTCAATAATCAAGTCGTCTTGGCGTGCATCGCCAAGTTGCAGTCGTATGGTGGAGTCGACGTATTGCGGGTGGACGACCCGACGGGAAGGCGGGATGTGCCGCTTCGGGAACGGACGGACCGGGCGAACCGCTGGCAAGCGGATGTCTACGTAGCCGTCCATCATAATGCCAACAGCGGGACATGGGGGGATTGGAGCGGCGTCGAAACGTATACGTACGACCATCCGCAGGCCAATCCGAAATCGGTGGATTTGGCACGCCTCGTCCATCCCCGGATCGTGCGCGCGATGGGGCTTGCGGACCGCGGCTTGAAGCGGGCGAATCTCCATGTGTTGCGCGAAACAGCGATGCCTGCCATTTTAACGGAAGGCGGATTCATGGATTCAACGATCGACATCCTCGCGTTGCGTTCGGCAGCAAGGTTACAGGCGCAGGGCGAGGCAATTGCGGAAGGATTGGCCGCCTATTTCGACTTTCGGGAAAAAAAGGGTGGAAAGGGGGAAGGGGAATTGCCGGATTCGTATGAAAAAGACGCGCCGCCTTCCGAATGGCTGGCGCAGGAGTTCCAGGAGGCGGTGGATCTTGGAATTACGAATGGTACGTATCCAAGACGGCCGGCTACTCGTGAAGAGGTGGCGGTGATGATTGTTCGGGCGATGAGGAGATTAAAAGAGGAATGGTCTAGTGGGAATACGCCGGGTTGATTTGGAAGGAAAATTATATTGAAAAAACCAACCCCACCTCTTATGTGAGACCTGTGTAGAGGTGGGGTTTAGTAAAACAATAGCAATTTTACCTATGATACAATGCCGGCATGCGTGTCCTCGATCATCACACTCTAAATTCCTGGATTGCTTGCTGCAACTGGTGCGCCTGCCCGCTCAGGGTATGGGCGACCGCGTTGATTTCTTGCAATGTAGCGAGTTGCTCGTCAACCGCGGCCGTGCTTTGTCGGGTTCGCTCGGAAGATTGGGACGATTGAATGGCGATTTCCTGGACGGAGGCGGAAACTTCTTCCGCGCCCGCTGAGATTTCTTCCGTAGCTGCAGAAATATCCACGATTTGCCCGCTCATCTGTTGGACCGCGGAGACGATGGCTGAGAAGGCCTGGCCGGCTTCATCGATTACGCTGACGCCTTCTTCTACATTTTTCAGGCTGCCTGCGACGGCTTGTTCCACGTTTTTCGCATCTTGCTGGATCGTGATCGTGAGCTGGGCGATTTGGCTTGCCGATGCTTTGGATTGCTCCGCAAGCTTCTTCACTTCCTCCGCGACGACCGCGAAGCCTTTGCCGTGCTCGCCGGCCCGGGCTGCTTCGATGGCCGCGTTCAGCGCCAGCAAGTTCGTCTGTTCGGTGATGTTGGTGATCACTTGCGTAATGTCCTCGATTTCAAGGATTTGTCTGCTCAATTGCCGGATCAGGTCGTTCGTCTGGGAAGAGGAGTCATGGATGACTGTCATCTGATTCTTCGCAGACCGGACGGATTGTTCGCTCGTTTCCGCGAGTCCCATCGTCTCGATTGCCCGGGTTTGCAAGCTTTGTGTCGATTCCGCGATGCGTTGCACGCTTACTGCGGTTTCTTCCATCGCTGAGGAGCTGCCTTCTGCGGAAGCGGCTGCTGTTTGCGCGCCCTCGGCCATCGTTTCCATATGACGACTCAATTCCTCGGAAGTGCGTGCCGCTTCTTCAGTGTTGACGGACAGCTGCCCGGCAGAAGCCGTAACTTGGAGTGCGTTGTCGTTCACCGTGCGGATGAGCGAATGCAGATTGCCTTTCATTTCATTGAACGCTGTTGCCAAATCGCCGAGTTCGTCCTTTGATCTTAATCGGATATCATCCTGTGTCAGGTCGCCGCCCGAAATGAGAACGGCCTTTTGCACCAACCGCTTGACAGGGCGGGAAATGCTCCGTCCGAGAAACGTTGCGATGAGGAATCCTAGTAGAATGAAGACAACGGAAGCGATGATCAGCGATTGCCGGGCGACGGCTATTTCATTTTCCGTGATGGCCCGATCCTCGACAATCAAGGTCTCCTGGAATGCACGGATGCGTTCGCTCCCTTGTTGGATTCCGATTGTAGCGCTCCGAATCTCCGTGTTCATAATCGGTTCTGCTCTGTTGTAATGTCCCTTCTTGATGTAGTCCACCGCTTCGGCCGCGGCCGCATCGAAATTCCCCATATTTTCTTCAATCTGCCCGAGGGCGGTGACCATTTCTTCGGACTGAATGAACGGAGTCAGTTCATCGATCGATTGGCGCAACGTTTCCTGATGGGATTCCAAGGCGGAGAGCGATCCCATGTCGCGTTGCAAATAATAGGCACGGATGTATAAGCCTTGCATCGCCGCTTCTTTTTGGATTGCGTCCGATAGGTGGACTTGTTTCATCCGATTGTCGAGCAGGTGCTGATACTCCTGATCGATTTTCTTCAATTGCATCAAGCTGAATATGGAAAATGCCAAGAGAATGGCTAATACTAAGCTGAAACTCCCATATATTTTTTTACCGATTGTCATGAATATCGCCCCCCTTTATGTATGTATCCGTTTTCGCCAAGAATGTCAAAAGTCCTTTAAAAATGCTATACTTCTTAATTATCGGTCAAGTGACTAAATAATGAAATATTAAAAAAGTATCATATCTATAAAAAAGTGCTAGGCACACACAATTCAGAGCTGTGTGAGTGCCTGGCACCATTTTTTATACATAAACTAGTCCTCTCATCGTTGTGCTACCTCCTAGCCGGTTACCACTCATGTAATCTGTTATTATTCCTCACTAACCAGTAGTTGTGAAGTGTATCTGGACATGAAAAAAGCCGGCTCCTCCATCCATTTTGAGGAGGCGCCGGCGGTTTGTTCCAGATCAGCTTTTCTAATGGAGCAATCCCGATTCCCGTGATTTCTTTAAGAACTGGCGTGTCTTTTCGTTGATCTTCTTTTTGAAGAAGAACCCGATTAAAAAGATGGCTATCGCGACTGGCAGTAGGAAGGAGAGGTCCCGGGTGATCCGGGGCCAAACGATGCCGCCGACCGCTTCCCGCATCAAGTCAATTGCATAGGTGAAGGGAAGTCCCGGGTTGATCCATTGAAAGAAGTCCGGCAACAGCTGGACGGGATAGGTACCCCCGGACCCAGCAATCTGAAGGACGAGCAGGACGATGGCAAGTGCTTTTCCGACATCGCCGAATAAAGAGACGAGCGTGTAGACGATGATGATGAACAACAGGCTGATGAGCAGGCCGAACAGCACGAACCAGACCGGGTTTTGCGGTTTTACGCCGACGACTACTAAATTGCCGACGGTGACGATGATCGACTGCAAGAGGCCGAACGTCGAGAAGGTGAGGAGGCGTCCGACATACAACTGCCTCGCTGTCGGCAGCTCCTCTGGTTTCACTTCCGTCGACAATAAGGAAATCAGCAGAAGGCAGCCGACCCAAAGGGATAGTACGGTATAGAACGGTGTCATCCCGGTGCCGTAATTCGGAATGGGGAACAGTTTGTGTTCATTCAACGTGACGGGTTCTTCAAAGAAATTCCGCTCCGCCTCCGGGTCATTGCGCAGTAATCCGATAATTTCCGGGAGATCCGTTTCATCCTGCAGCTGCTGGAGCCGGTTGGCCAGTTCATTGACCCGAGTATGGACGGCGGGGTATTTCCCCAATGCATCCTTGATCATCGTCTGCCCTTCGGAAATCCGACCGGATGCGCTCGTCAAGGTCGCGCTCACTTTCGGCAGCGTAGACTGGATCGTCGTCAACGTTGTTTGGGCCTGCTGCAGAACCGAACGGGCCCGCTCCGTCTCTTTGCGGATCGTCGGTTCAATGACTTCATTGTATTCTTGGATGAAGCCGTCCAACCGCAATGATGTGTTCGCGGCAATGCTTTGCAGGTCAGTCAACGTTTTCGCGAGGTCTGCCTGCTTCCCTTGCACTAGCGAATTCAGCGAACGGGCATTGGTCTGCGACTCCCGCAAAAATGATTGGACGTTGTTCACTTTCGCCGATACATCGTCCAATCTTGTGGAGACGGCATCATGCGCCGCGTTCTCCTGGTTGATGGTTTTAAGCCATTGCACATCTCCCGATATTTCGTTCAATATACCGATGGACTCGGACAATCGATTGTCGAGTTCCGTTTTGACCCGGTCCAATTCCGTGAAATCGAGTGATACGCCGTTCACCCGCTGTAAAAAGGAATCCACATCCTTTGCGATCTTGGACGCTTTCTCCAAATCCTCCCGGACGCCCGGGGAGATGTCCGCCAGTCTTTTCTGCGCGCCGGAGAGTAGGGCGGAAGCGTCTTGCAACGTGTCGAGCCCTTCCGAAGTCATATTTTGCACGGTCGGCATCAACGTCTGAGCCCGATGGATGATCGTCTGCGCGGAGGCGGCATCCTCAGTCATGCCAATCAGCAGATCATTCACCTCGGGAAGCTTTTTCTGCATTTCGAATACATAGGCTTCAAAGTTTTCCAAATCAGGCAAATCATTTTCCAATTCAATCCCTAACTGATTGAATAAATCGAAAATGACGCCGTTCACCGTTGCAGTGAATTGGCCGCTAATTTTATTTACAATGACGGAAGCCCCTTTTTGTGTGATCTTCGGGGCGATGGAATTGATTTTTTCATTTACATAATATTCGATTTCCGCTTTTTGCGGAACGTCCGAGACGACGGAGGCTAGTTTTTCGGAGAAATCTGCCGGGATGACGAGCACCGAAAAATAATCGCCATTCGTGACTTGGTCCATAGCTTCCCGGCGACCCGTGAAATGCCAATCGAAATCATGATTACCTTGCAGCATGTCCACAAGTTGCTGCCCGACTTCAATCCGCTCCCCGCGAACCGTGGCGCCACGGTCTTCATTCACAACGGCCACAGGCATATTTTCCGTTTTGCCGTACGGATCCCAAGAAGCGTAAATATTCAGCCAGGCATATAACGACGGCAGCACGATCAAGCCGCCGATGATGAGCAGGACAACCCAATTCGACAAGACGCTCTTTAGGTCATTCGTATATATTTTCCAACTGTTTTTCAATTCGGTTCCCCCTCGGAATAAAGGATGATATTCCTACTATATCCATCCAAGAGAGTACCGAATCCTTGGGGGAGACGGTCAAGGCATAGAAAAAACGGCCATCCGCCATGGGACTGCCGTTCTATCCATGCTTTCAGCTTCCAATAGTCGGGAACGTGATGACCATTTGTCCTTCCATATTAATGATTTCAATCAGCTCTTCGTCAAAAAGATAAGGCGTGTCTTTTGCATCGCGCGGCGTAATTTTTTCATACATGTTTTTCACCGACAGGACGGGGAACGTCACCGGGATCATGCGCCCGTTGTGAAGCGTCTGCATATTCCCCATCAGGAAGACTTCTTTGCTTGATGCGGCGAAGCTTAAGTGGCCGACCTTCTTCTGCGAAGCCTCCGAAATCAGAGGCACGCCCTGCAGAAGGGAAATGAGGCAGAGGATGAAATCGTTGATGACATCATGCGGCAGCTTCTCCCATCCCCATTTCGCGAACAGCGCATTGAATCCGTTGCGTATTTCCTTGAATGAAAACACCGGATCGATCCGCTTCGGACTTTTTGCATTGCCTAAATTGCCGATGATCTGCTGGCATTCCGTCAAATACTCCTTCACCAGGCCGGCGGATTGCCCGCGGTCCAAGACGAAATCGCAGAGCGCCTTCACGGTCGGGATATCATCCGCTTCCTCCCGCACCAATTGTAAAAATCCATAAAAATACTTCTCATCAAACCATCTTTTGTTGAATTGTTCATAATATGACTGTACTAACTGCTGCTGTTTCTTATCCACTTCGTACTCTCCTCAACTTCTTAAAATCAATTATGACGAACAGCCGCTGCATGAACTGCACGAACTGCATCCGCTGCTTGAATCCGAACTGCCCCAGCCGGAATCGGAAGACCCTCCGCTAGCGGGAATGGCTTCAAAAGTGTTAACATCGCTGGCGATGTCATTCCAATCCTCATGCTGCTCGTCTTCCCAGTCTGCAGGACCCGCAGATCCCGCTGCACTACCGTCGCCGCCCCCGCCATCGTTTTTCTTCTTTTGTTCTTCATAATACTCATACCCTCCGTAGGCCGAGACGCCGAAAATGGCGGGTCCGTACCAATAGCCGTCGACGTGGGGCACCCGTTTTTGCGTGGCCGGATCCGGCAGTTCCAATTGCTTCTCGGCAAAATCCAAGAACGCCTCGAGCGCTTCGACGGTCGGCGCGCTCGCATGCTGGCGGCCGAGCCGGGTTTTGATACCTTCCGGATCGCGCAGGATACGCTCGATCCATCCTTGGTGCTCTTCCTTTTCCTGCAAGAAATCACCCCACAGATGGGAATGCGACGAAACCGGAAAGAACGAAAGGTAAAGGAGATCGAACCAAGCCCGCTCCTGTGGCAAATGCTTCGGTTTTTCATGCGGGTGATGCTCGATCGGTTCCCCGATGAACTGATAACAGAACTCTTCATACAACACATGCTCTTCGAGGAAGAAGTGCCAGACGTCATCGACTTTCTTCGAAAACATCGGCAACCCTTTGGACACGCTGGCGAGAAGCAGGAATTTCTTCAGCTCGTACCAGTGTTCCCGCAATTCCGCGTCGGTCAAGGTCCGCTTCGCCTTCTGGATCCGGACGTTGACCGTCTTTTCGATTTTATACGACCAGGCCCGATTGAACTGTTGGAAAAGCTGTTTCGTCTCCCGATCGGCCCAGACCGGCGGCTCCAGTTTTTTGGAATAAAGGAATTTCTTCTCCTTTGCATGAAAGTAACCATTGGCAATCGCGGTCAGGACGGCAATCGCCACAATGATCACGCCGAAAGTGATGATCAGCTCCATCGCATTTCCCTCCTATTCTATTATCCACTATGCCTGGGCGGAATGGTGTCCGGATTTTACAGTAAGGCACTTTAGGATGCTGTGGTTTTAAACTGCATTCCTTCTGAATTAACTTATCTTAAAATCCGGACCATTTACCCGAGGCTGTCTAACCTGATTCACTTGGTGCGTCAAGTTAGATTCTATTTTTCACGTTTCAACGCTTCAATGGGCACAAATAGCCCAACGTGGCCGTAGTCATCATGTTCCAATGTCGCAAACACGACACCGACCACTTGCCCTTCTTCATTCAACACGGGGCTGCCGCTATTGCCGCGGTAGACCGGGGCCCGGATCATGACGACCGGCTCTTCCCAGTCTTTTAACTGGGTAAGATCGATTATCTGTCCTTCATTCGCAATGCCTGAGAAGCTGAGTGGATTGCCGATGAATGTAATCGGTTCGCCTTCCGGATAATCCGGCTGTTCCGCCAGGTCCAAATGGGGGAGGTCCTCGCCGTCCGTCTCCAAGACCGCGATATCGATGGCGGGATACGTCTCCGTCACTTTGGCCACATAACGCCCGTCGTCTGGGAAGGATACCGTCACTTGCCCGTTGCCTTCGATGACATGGTAGTTGGTCAAGATCGTCCCTTCGCTGGAAATCGAAAATCCGGTCCCTTTGCTGTCGCCTGTTTCGATGACGACGACGGATTTCTTGTAGGCCGCGATATCTTCCTGCGCCGACAATCGCGCTGACGTTTTCAGAAATTCCACCGCCGGGATGGAGACGAGTTCAAAGACGAAAGCGAAAGTGTTGACGAGCAGCACCGTCGCCATCAGCCAAAAGAGCCAACGGGGAAACGGGCGCCGGGATGCAGGCTTGCCCTGGTTTCGCGCCCGTTGCTCCCAGTACTCGCGCTGTGCTTCCAACGCCAGCTCCTGCAACTCCTCGTCCGTCAACTCCTCATCCGGTTTCTGTTGTCCTGTTTCATTCGAAGTCATGCAATCACATCCACGAGTTTCTTAGATTCATTATACACGAAAGGGGAGGTAGAATTGTAAAGGGGGACAGGCACCTTTACAATTGATGGGTTTGACGAACTGCTAAATGGGACCTACACTTTTTTCTGGAGGCGATATCTTGAATCACATGATGAAAAATAGATTTGAAGAGAACTTGAGGACATCGAAAATCATTGCCGCGATCAAACATCCGAAGTCGATAGAAAAGGCGATTCAGTACAAAGAGAACATTGCGGCGGTCATTTTAATGACGGGGAATATTTTAACGGTCAAACAGTACGTGGATGTGCTGCAAAAAGAAGGATTGCCCGTCATTGTGCATGTCGAGAAGATCGGCGGGCTCCAGGTGGATGATTATGGCATAGATTTTATAGCAAACGTCCATCCGTTTGCGATCGTGACGACGAGATCGAATATCATCCGAAAAGCAAAGAGAAAAGGATTGTTTGTCATCCAAAGGATCTTTCTCATCGATACAGAGGTCTACGATCATCTATTGGAAAATGTTGAACATTTCCAAGCGGATATTATTGAAATCATGCCGAGCAGAGTGCCGGATTTTTTGGAGAAGCTGTCCAAAGCTTCGCCGATTCCAATTATTACGGGTGGGTTGCTGACGACTCCCGCTCATGCAAAGGACGCGTTGGACCATGGGGCGGCTGCTGTGACAACCTCGAACACCAAGTTGTGGAAAATAGGCTTATCCCATCTTTACTAAACCTTTGCAATTCATTCATATGAAATTAATAATTCCCTAGTATAGTTAGCAAGTGAAAAGTACATAGCAAATAGGTGCGATTAGAGAGGCCGCAAATAGCTGTTGATAGCGAACAGTTTATTTGTGGTCTTTTTAATGGAAGGGGGCACGCTCGCGAGCGATTTTCAGAGAGTTGGCGTAACGGCAATTACTATATCCAGAAAGAAGGTTGAACAAGATGAAGAAATCTCCATTGATCGCAGCAATACTACTCCTAGTTATGAGTGTATTGGCTGCCTGTAATACGAAAAGTGGCGATGCGGGCAATGCGGCAGAGGGGAATGACGAAACAATTGATTTGACGTGGTATTACCCAGTGAATGTCGGCGGGGAAATCACGAAGGTGATTGACAACTACACCGAAGATTTCAATAAAGAAGGAATCGAAGTAAACGGTAAAAAGGTGACGGTGACACCTGTTTACAGCGGTAACTACGATGAAACGATGACCAAAGTCCAAACGGCTGTAAAAAATGGGAAAGCTCCCGATCTGGCTGTCCTCTTGTCCGTGGACCTGTTTCAAATAAAAGATTCCATTCTCGCCTTGGATGAGATGATTGCAGCGGATTCTGATGCGCAAACAATGATGGATGATTTCTTCCCGGGCTTCATGCTGAATTCGCAAGCGGAAGGGAAGACGTGGTCCGTACCATTCCAGCGCAGCACGGTGCTGCTTTATTATAACAAGGACCTATTTAAGGAAGCTGGCCTAGATCCGGAGGCGGCCCCAACATCTTGGGATGAAGTTATCGACTATGGGAAAAAGCTGACAAAGGAAGGGCAATGGGGGATTGAATTGCCTGCTACGGTGAGCGGATATTGGATTTACCAAGCATTGGCGCTGCAAAATGGTCAACAGAACTTGATGAGTGATGATGGAAAAGAAGTGTATTTCAATTCAGAAGCAGCTAAAGGTGCTCTGCAATACTGGGTCGATTTGACGAAAGAGCATCAAGTCATGCCGGAAGGCGTTTTGGAGTGGAATACAGTGCCGACCGATTTTATTGAAGGCAAGACCGCCATGATGCTCTCGACGACCGGAAACCTGACTAATGTGAAAAATAATGCGGACTTTGAATTCGGCATCGCTTTTTTACCAGGAAATGAACGCTTTGCTACGCCAACAGGAGGCGGAAACTTCCATATCTTTAAAGATATTTCGGAAGAAAGACAGCTGGCTTCTTTCGAATTCATCAAGTGGATGGCCGATCCGGAACGCGCTGCGGAGTGGAGTATGAACACCGGCTATATCGCCACTCGTCAATCAAGCTATGAAACACCTGACCTACAGGCTTACACGGATTCATTTCCACAAGCGCTGACTGCAATGGAACAATTGGAGATTGCCCATAAGGAAATTTCCGTTTATGAACAAGGAAAGATCATCAAAATCTTATCGGATGCCATCCAAGCGGCAATCAATGGCGCGGATGTAGACGAAACGTTGGATAAAGCGCAACAACAGGCGGAAAGTTTATTACAACCATATCAGTAATCTAGATTCGACGAGGTGAAGGAATTGAGAAGAAGCAAACTAGTGAAAGAAAATGCGACAGCTTGGCTTTTTCTCCTTCCGTCCCTCATTTTCCTCATCATGTTCACGCTGTATCCGATTGTAAAAACCACCTATATGAGTTTTTTTCGGGAGGATTTATCTACAGTGGAACCGATCTATATCGGTTTGGATAATTTTAAGATGATGCTGGAAGACGAGGTGTTCCGGAAGGCATTCATGAACAATCTCTGGTTTGCAATCGGGACGGTGCCGACAAGTGTTTTTTTAGGACTGCTGCTTGCGATTTTGGTGAATCGGACGATGAAAGGGAATGGTCTTGCTAGAACGTTCTTCTTTTATCCGGTCATCATTCCAATGGTGACGGCCGCGTTTATTTGGTTATTTTTCTATACTCCGGAATACGGGATGATCAACCAACTGTTGAAAATATTCGGTGCCGGGGAACTGAATTTGTTGGGGAATTCGAGTACAGCGCTCATCGCGATTATGGTCATGGTGATTTGGAAAGAGGCGGGGTTTTTCATGATATTTTACTTGGCTGCCTTGCAAAATATCCCGAAGGAATTAATCGAAGCGTCTCATATAGACGGAGCTTCCAAATGGGTTCAATTTCGAAGAATCGTCTTTCCGCTGCTGATGCCGACGACGTTATTTTCTTTCATTATTGCGATGACGAATGCTTTTAAAACAGTTGACCAGCTTGTAGTGATGACGCAAGGTGGTCCGAACAACGCCAGTAATCTCCTGCTCTATTACATCTACGAAAGTACATTCCGTTTTATGGATTACGGAAAGGCGTCGACCGTCACTGTAATTGTCTTAGTCATCATGCTAGTCATCGCTGCCGTACAGTTTTTTGGAACGGATCGGAAAATCCACTACAGTTAAGGAGGATTCCATTGAACAGGCTCATTAATATTTCAACGTATGCATTAGCCCTTCTTTGGGCGCTTCCACTGTTTGGAATCACCTATATGGCGTTTGAAGATACAAAAGCGAAAGGGTTCTCCCTGACATTCCGTAATGTTGTCGAGGCTTGGAACTCTGCCCCTTTTGCTCAATATTATTTGAATACGATCCTCATTGTCATTGGGGTTTTAATTGTCCAGCTCGTCACGATGACACTGGCGGCATATGCTTTTGCGCGGATGAGTTTTGTTGGTCAAGGCATTGTGTTTCTTCTCTATCTTGTTCAAATTATGATTCCAATCGAATTATTAATTTATCCGACCTCGAATACGATCGCCAAATTAGGGTTGTACGATACGAAATGGGCTATTATGATGCCCTATTTCATATCAGCTTTCGGCATTTTTTTATTAAGGCAAACGTTTAAAGGGATTCCGTATGAGCTGGAAGAGGCGGCCAAGATGGAAGGGTGCAATCGGCTCCAAACGATTTGGCATGTCTATATGCCTTTGGCTAAACCGACCTATATCGCGTTCGGATTGATATCCGTCTGTCACCAATGGAGCAATTTTTTATGGCCGCTTATCGTAACGGATTCCGATCACCATCGCCCCTTGACAGTTGGGCTTTCGATGTTTGCCAAAGCTTCGGATTCAGGAGCGCAATGGGGTGTGGTCGGGGCTGCCACGTTATTTGTCATTTTCCCATTACTGCTGGCATTCTTTATTTTTCAAAAGCAATTTATTTCAAGTTTTATGCATTCAGGCATTAAGTAAGGATAGGGGGGAAGCAGCGTGCGTCATTCCATTTCAACGTATACTTTATTTTCTGAACCGATCGACGAAGCGATTGACCGGTTAATCGCCGACGGGTGGAAATCGATAGAATTAATGGGGGAAGGAGCGCATCATGGTCGACTTTTATTCGACATGGATCCAGCGCGGTTAATGGAAATTTCAGATCGCGCGAAAGACAAGGGAGTTTCGTTTGGTCTTCATTTGCCGATTATCGGATTTAATCCAGCTTTGGCTGATGAAGAAACCGAAGCCGTTTGGCAACTGTGTTTACCCGTCATTGAAAACTTGAACGTGAAGTATGTGTTATTGCATCCGGGAGAAAATCCATCGGTTGAAGCTGGCATAGAATCGACAGCGCGGTTCGCTCTAAAAATGCTGGAAGATTTGCCTGCCAAAACGGATCTTGTCGTTGAAAATATACCCGCCATGGAAAATGGAATTGGCGTTTCCATCGATCAGCTCATTTCCATCCTTCATAAAATAAATGACCGTCGTGCCCGGATGATGCTGGATACGGGGCATTGTTATCTGAATGAGCGTGAACATTTTTTAACTGAATGTGAAAAGGCCATTCCGTACTTATACGGCTTACATATCAATGACAATCACGGAGAACATGACGATCATTTGCAAATTGGGGAAGGAATGATTCCATTCGAGCGATTGTTACCGCTATTGAAAGAAAAAGAAGTGGAATATGTGTTGGAGACGAATACAGTCGCACGGGCGGAGCATTCAAAGCGTGAAATTATGAAATTCATCCAAGATGACGAGTCGGGGGATAATTGATGTCAAAAATTCAACTGAATCATGTACGTAAAAGGTATTCGAAAAGCGAAGAGTATTCCGTAAAAGATTTCCATTTGGATATTGAAGAAAAAGAATTTATTGTCCTTGTTGGTCCTTCGGGTTGCGGGAAATCGACAACTCTCAGGATGATTGCGGGGCTGGAAGAAATAACGGATGGAGATTTATTCATGGATGGGAAAAGGGTGAATGATTGGGAACCGAAAGACCGGGACATCGCGATGGTTTTCCAAAACTATGCCCTCTATCCGCATATGTCCGTGTTTGAAAATATGGCTTTCGGCTTGAGAATTCAGAAGGTCCCTAAAGGTGAAGTGACAAAAAAGGTGGAAAATGCCGCACAAATTCTTGGTTTGACTGAATTATTGAAAAGGAAGCCGAATGAGCTCTCCGGCGGACAAAGGCAGAGGGTTGCCTTAGGCAGGGCGATCGTCCGGAATTCCAGCATTTTTTTAATGGATGAGCCTTTATCTAATTTAGATGCCAAATTGCGCGGCCAGATGAGGACGGAGATCATTAGATTACATCGTCAGCTAGGCACCACTACCATTTATGTGACGCATGATCAAACGGAAGCGATGACGATGGCAACGAGGATCGTCATTATGAAAGACGGAGTGATCCAGCAAATCGGCACCCCTTCCCATGTATACCGAGCGCCGGAAAATATGTTTGTCGCAAGTTTCATCGGGTTGCCGGGTATGAATTTCTTGGAGGGGGAAATTCGCGAACAGCGGTTTTTCATCGGTTCCAGCGATCAAGCGAGCTATCATTTTTCGGAGAATCAACAAGTTCTTGTGAAGCAAAATGGAAACAGACCATTACTTGTCGGGATCAGACCTGAAAGTATTTCGATTCATCCAGAAGAAACGCCGTTTAAGGGAACGGTGGAAGTCATTGAAGTGAATGGGGCGGAAATGCTAGTACATACACGGCTGGGGAATCAGCAGATCGTCATTAAATGCCCTGCCGATGACGCGGTGCATGTGGGGGACGAAATTCATATGAAGTTTTTAGAAGAGGCCGTTCATCTGTTTGATCGGGAAACGGAAAAACGGCTCAGAATGGAATCGTAGGAAAAGGCGGAGAGTGGATTGGTGAATATACAGGATTTTGACGCGTTTTGTTTTGATTTGGATGGAACCATCCTATTGGGGAATGAAAGATTGCCGGGAGCCAAAAAAATCGTCGATCAGATCAGGGGTTATGATAAAAAGGTATTGTTTATTACAAACTCGCCAACACAAACAAGGGACGCTTGCGCGCGAAGACTGAACGCATTAGGAATAAAAACGAAAGCAGCCGAAGTGCTGACTACGCCATTCGTTTCAGCGCTGTACTTTTTGGAGCATTATCCGGACGCTCGCGTTTATATTGTTGGAGAGGAAGCGATTCACGAGGAGTTTCATCAGCTTTCATTGACAATCACGGAGAATCCGTTGGAAGCTACCCATGTCCTAGTTGGGTTAGACCGTTCTTTCACATACGAAAAACTCAATTTGGCGGTAATGGCGGTGCGAAATGGAGCCAACATCATCGTCACCAACCCCGATCCGAGCTGTCCGGTTCCAGGCGGGGTGATGGCGGATACGTTATCCATTGCCAAGGCGATTGAGGTCGCATCGGGACAGGAAATTACCGATGTGGTCGGTAAACCTTCCCTCTTTTTCGGGGAACGGATGCTTGGACAATTAAATATCGAGAGAGAACGGTGTTTAATTATCGGAGATCGGCTGGAGACGGATATTTTATTGGGCAAGATCAACCAATTCCCGACCTGCCTCGTTTTAACCGGTATCGCAAGAAAAGAAGATATCGAGACAAGGAAAATATACCCCGATTTCATCGTAGGTGATTTGACGGCATTTTGGAAATTGTAAAGGGGACAGTCACCTTTACAATTTCGGGTTGATAAAGATTATCATTTGCAGTATGATGGAGATGAGAAAGGTTCTCAGAGAATTGGAAAGATACAGGACAAGGGAGGATGAGGCGTTTGGTACGGGTAATCATAATGGCTTTTATCGTCGGCATCGCATCTGGAGTGGGAGTCGGAACGCTATCCGACGGTCCGCATCGGGAAGGGGCCATGATGGGACTCGCCTCCATCGGACTCATCGCTGCCATTTCCATCGGTGTGTATCTGTTTGATAAAAAACGTATGGCAAAATTTGAATCGTAGGGATTATTAAAAAATGACCATCTTCCGCGTTGTACGGAGGACGGTCATTTTTTTGACTGCAGGAACTTTCACTGAGACATTCCGTCTTATGGAAAAAGGAGGTGCGGAATGGGATTTCTGCAAACTGGATGGTTCGAGAAACTGTACCTAAGTGTTTGTGCAATGTTGCTCATCTTATTCGGAATCGGATTTCTGGTAGTCGGAGGATTTATCGCACTCCTGTTATTAAATGAACTTTTAAATTAAGGGACGATTATCGCCGCGTCACACTTGGAAACGCTGGATCATCTGTTGCAGTTTCACCGCTTGCCTGTCAAGTTCGTAACTGACGGAATTGATCTCTTCGAGTGAGGCCATCTGTTCCTCGACAGCTGCCGTGTTTTGTTCAGTCTGCGATGATACGACTGTTGCTTGCGAGGCAATTTCCTGGATGGAGGCGGATACTTCCTCCGCGCTCGCTGAAATTTCCTCTGTGGCGGATGAGATGTCCATAATTTGTCCGCCCATCGATTGAACAGCAACGATGATATTGTGGAACGCGTGAGCCGCGTCGTCGATCACTTGGACGCCTTGTTCGACGTTTTCCATGCTCCCCGCGACAGACTGCTCCACTTGTTGTGCATCCTGTTGGATTTCACCAATCAAATTCACGATTTCACTGGCAGACGTTTTGGATTGCTCCGCCAATTTCCGGACCTCGTCTGCTACGACGGCGAATCCTTTGCCGTGTTCGCCCGCGCGTGCCGCCTCAATCGCTGCGTTGAGAGCCAGGAGATTCGTCTGTTCGGTAATGTCGGTAATGACTTGTGTAATCGTTTCTATTTCAGAAACTTGACGGCTTAACTGTTTAATCAATTGATTCGTTTCGTTTGAGGACTCGAAGATGCGGTCCATTTGATCTTTTGCCTCTTTGACCGACGTTTCACTCGTTGCGGCCAGCTGTTCCATACTTTGCGCTTCCACGATCAGCGTCTGTACGGATTCCGCGATGCGCTGGACGCCCGTTGCCGTCTCTTCCATCGCCACGGAACTTTCCTGTGCGGCTTTCGCAGAAACTTGGATGCCGGATGAGATCTGTTCCGTATTGGCGGTCACTTCATGGGAAGCGCGGGACACTTCTTCCGTGCTCGCCGCCAACTGTTGCGCCGCGGCTGTCACTTGCAATGTATTGTCATTGACATCCTCGATCAGACTCCGTAAATTTCCTTTCATCGTATTGAAAGACAGGGCCAAGTCTTTTACTTCGTCTTTCGATTTCAATTCAATGTCTGCCACTGTCAGATCGCCCTCTGCAATGCTTGACGCTGCTGCCTTTAGATGCCGGAGCGGTCTGGAAATATGCCGTCCGATGACCGACGCAATGGCGAGTCCGAGTACAAAGGCGATGATCATCACAGTAATCAGCGTCTTCTCGGCAGCCGCTGCCCGATCGGCTGTCGCTTGGCGGTTTTGCTGGAGTTGATCTTTCTGATAAGCGATCATTTGATTGCCGGCATCTTGGATGGCATCATTGGCGGCCCAAACATCTCCGTTCACGATGCGCTGCGCATCATCAAGATCGCCGGATTGCACAAGGCGGATCACTTTCGCAGCCGCCTCGTCAAATAAGACGATATTCGCCTTCATTTCCTCCGTCCATTCCTTCATTTCGGCGGATTCGACATAGGTGCTCAACTCTTGAACCGCATCTTTCAACAGCTGTTGGTGCTCCTGTAAACTATCCATCGTTTCTTGGTCCCGCTGCAATAAATGAGCACGGATGAACAACCCTTGCATCGCCATTTCTTTTTGGCTCATTTCCGCTAACTCGGATTGCTTCACCCGGAAATCAAGCATTTTCTCGTAATCATCGCCGACTTTGTTCAATTGAGTGATACTGGTAACAGCAAATCCTACTAAAATAGCTAGGACAATGCCGAAACCTATGTAAATCTTCTTCCCAATCGTCATAATGAACTGCCTCCTTGAAAATAGTGAACACCATCTGGTTCTTATGTATTGTATCGGTCTTATATTTAAGAGGTTCATCGGATGAGTCCAATTGACTATCACGAATTTGTGACAAAAAATAAGAACTAT
Source organism: Bacillus sp. OxB-1 (assembly GCF_000829195.1). Lineage (GTDB taxonomy): Bacteria > Bacillota > Bacilli > Bacillales_A > Planococcaceae > Sporosarcina. The sequence goes on from NZ_AP013294.1 coordinate 2,271,586, forward strand.
CATCCGAGGATCATTTTGCCGGACAGTGGATGGTATTCTACTATTCACCAACTCGAAAAGAAGGAAACGTAGAAATCCATATCCCTTTCCGTTGAAATCGCTTTCTGATGGATCCTTGAAAAATCCTACTATTCCAAATCCATCCCTCTTCCGGTAAAATGGGAATACGTGCAGGGGGTGTGTGCGTTCGGACAAGGGGGGAATGGATGAATCGGATTGTCTTTTTTTCATTGGTCGTCTTGACGACATTTTTGATGGGATCGACGTTCGCTATCGGAAAATGGGGGATGGCGTCTGCGTCGCCGCTACTTCTCATCGCCATCCGGTTTACGTTAGCGGGATTGATCATGGCGGTGTTGGTGAAATGGATGCGCAAACCGCATCCGGTGAAACGGGCGGACTGGGGGTGGATGGCCGCCGTCGGATTTTTTCAGACGACGTGCGCGATGGGGTTCATCTTTCTCGCACTGCGCACGGTGACAGCGGGGGAAACGGCGATTTTAACTTTTGTCAATCCGTTGCTCGTCATCGTCTTCGGAACGGTTTTCCTGAAAGTCCGTTACCGGCTGCAACAATGGATCGGCGTGCTATTCGGTTTCGTCGGAGTCTTCATCACGATGGGCGCGCACTTGGAATTTCGCGTCGGCACGATGTTCGGACTGCTCTCCGCCGTCACATGGGCAATTGCCACATTGCTTATGAAAACGAAAGGGCATCAGTATGACACATGGGTTATGAGCGCTTACCAGATGTTGTTCGGAGGGCTTTTTCTGTTCCTCGCAAGCTTCCTGCTCGAGGAGCCGTTTTTCATTGTCCAGACGAACTCAATCCTTCTTATCATCTGGCTGACGTTGGCGGCATCGATCGTGCAATTCACGGTCTGGTTTTATTTGCTCCAGAAGGGGAATCCGGAGCGGACAAGCGCATTTTTGTTTCTGGCACCGTTTTTCAGCATCCTGTCCGGCTGGCTCATTTTGGATGAAAAGCTGCATTGGACAATTTGGATCGGGGGAGCCGCTATTTTCCTAGGGATCTTCCTTGTCAATTGGAAGCTCGAAAACCGCGGTAGGTGGAAATTACGGGGCATCGCAAAGAGCGTGGGAAATTGACCGATTTCTCTTGCAATGAACCTTGGTGTATTGGATAGTAGAAATAGAAGGAGTGTTGCCTTATGGTAGAATTGAAAAAAGTGGATTTGATGGAAGTCGTGCGGGAAGGAGCGACACCGCCGAATTGCGATTTGACGCTGCAGATAGAAACGACGTACGCGGAAGAAGGGGTCTCCCGCGGCGTTTGGACGGTGGACGAGAAATTCATCAACGGAAATGGTGTCTCGATGGGGGGCTATTTGGCATCCGCGGCGGACATCATGATGGCGTACGCGGTCGTCTCAAAACTGCAGCCGCATCAGACATTCGCGTCCATCGACTTACATACGACGTTCCATCGGCCGGTGTTCCCGGGGCAGGTGGATGTAGAAGCACGGGTGGAGCGCCTGGGCCGGACGGTTGCCTACGTCGTCGCGGAATTGTCCCAAAACGGGAAAAAAGTGGGGGATGTCGTTTCATCCGTCATGATTTTGGAAAAATGAAAAACCGGATTCCGTTTTGGAACCGGTTTCATCCTGTCTATTCCGAATCGATTTCGGAATAGATTTTTTTTGCGATCATCAGCGCATTTTGCACGCGCGGAAATCCAGTGTACGGAATAAGCTGTAGGATGCCTTCCACGATTTCCGTCCGGGTCAGTCCGACCGCCAAACCGCGCTTGATATGGGTCGCGATTTGCGGCTCCGCGCCTTGCGTGACGAGCGATGCGATGGTTACGAGCTGTCGCTGCTGCTTGTCCAGTCCGGGACGTGAGTAAATCTCTCCGTAAGCAAATTCCACGATGAACCGACGCAGATCCGGTGCGAGCTCTTTCAACGCATCCGCCGTCATCATGCGATTTGCCTCTTCTTCATTCACATAGTGCCGGATCGTTTCCAATCCTTTGTCCAAACGGGATTCCCCCATTTCCATCCCTCCCTGATTTCATTCTACCAAAGTTTCCGGTGCGCCAGGCTGCTGAATTTTGGGTATAATGAAAAAGCGAATGACAAACTGCGCATCCAGAGGAGTGGGGAAGGTGTGTCAAACAATGGAAGAAACTCATTTGAAACAAGTCGAGGAACATTTTACAACGAGCGAATTCTGGAAATTCCTTGGACTGGAATTGCTGGAATTCGGGGAAGGGCGGGTCGTGCTCGGCCTGCCGTATAAGAAGGAATTCGACAATGTGCGGGACACCGTTCACGGTGGTGTGTACATGTCCGTCCTTGATACGGTGATGGGCATGTATTCCCGGTCGCTCGGTTTCAACGACGTCGTCACGATTCAGATGAATACCCAATTTCTGAAACCGGTCGTCGAAGGCGCCATGACAGCAACCGCCGCGATGATCAGCCAAAGCCGGACAACCGCGCTCGTGGAAGGTCGGCTGTTCGACGAAGCTGGCGACCTGATCGGCTTCAGCACCGCGACATTCAAGACGGTGAAATGAAAGACCAGGTCAAAGTTTGACGGCCTGGCGACCTGGACTGAACTCGGACCATGAGCGGATTTCAAATGTCGGTTGGATAGCAGTAGAATTGACGCGGCCGCCTGGATTGAACCAGCAAGTGTCGATCCCGGCATTGCAGCCGCCTTGGATGTCCGAGGTGAGGGAATCGCCGACCATCAGCACGCGCGATGGGTCGGTGACTCCGAGTTTTTGGAATGTGTACTCGAAGATTTCCGCCTGCGGTTTCTTAAAGCCCGTCTCTTCGGAAGCGATGATCGCTTCGAATGTATCCCGCAACGGGGACCCTGCCACCCGCGCATGCTGTGCCAGCGTGAAGCCGTTCGTCAACACGGCGAGCCGGTATCCCGACAGCCCCGCAAGCATCTCCTCCACGCCCTCGATCAGATGCGACTCTTTCCCCAAGTTCTCGATGTACAACTCCCCGAACCGTTCCGCGTCCAGCTGTAATTCATGCTGCGTGAACAACCGCCGAAACCGCTCGATTTTCAACTCTTCCAACGTAATCCGGCTTTGCTCCAAATCATCCCAAATCACTGAACTGATCGCCCGATAACTCGCCCGATACTCCTCCAACCCATTCGGCAAGCCGAAAAACTGGAAGGTATTATGCAGCGCATGTTTCTCCGTCTCCGTAAAGTCAAACAACGTATCATCCAGGTCAAATAAAATCAAATCATACGGCATGTGAAAAACTCCCTTTTTTACGCAACTGGGTTAAGTATAACATGGAAAGTCGAGCAGGGAGGGCCGATGTGAATTGAAATGGGAGTTTGCAAGGGGAGAGCGAGTGCGAAACAACGTGGGAGTGCAAGGAAACTCTTCGGGAATGCAAGCAATCCGTGGTTGGGTGCAAGGAGTCTGCTGCTGAACGCAAGCAACTCCGCGGCGGGTGCAAGGAAATGCAGGAGTGCAAGCAACCTCTTCGGGAGTGCAAGCAAACCGGGGCTGGGTGCAAGAATTCTACTGCTGAACGCAAGCAACTCCGCGGCGGGGGCAAGGAAATGCAGGAGTGCAAGCAACCTCTTCGGGAGTGCAAGCAAACCGGGGCTGGGTGCAAGAATTCTACTGCTGAACGCAAGCAACTCCGCGGCGGGGGCAAGGAAATGCAGGAGTGCAAGCAACCTCTTCGGGAGTGCAAGCAAACCGGGGCTGGGTGCAAGAATTCTACTGCTGAACGCAAGCAACTCCGCGGCGGGGGCAAGGAAATGCAGGAGTGCAAGCAACCTCTTCGGGAGTGCAAGCAAACCGGGGCTGGGTGCAAGAATTCTACTGCTGAACGCAAGCAACTCCGCGGCGGGGGCAAGGAAATGCAGGAGTGCAAGCAACCTCTTCGGGAGTGCAAGCAAACCGGGGCTGGGTGCAAGAATTCTACTGCTGAACGCAAGCAACTCCGCCGCGGGTGCAAGGAAATGCAGGAGTGCAAGCAACCCGTAGTCGAACGCAAGAAACCAACCATTGAGTGCAAGCAACTACACCGCAATCTCACCTCCTTACTAAAGCACAAGCAAAAACCCCTCTTCCAACAAAAAGAAGAGGGGATAGGGCTCATTTACTAACGCTTACGCTGATGCCGCCCGTCAATTTATTTCCATGGATGTCTGTGACGGAATTATCAGCTTTGACGTTCACCGTAAAGGTGGAATCATCAAATTCACCAGGCGTCACCAAGGCATTGCCGTTTGGCATCTTGATGACTACTTGATTACTCGGCCCTGAAGCGGTAGCAATGGTCCCTTCAACAACCCGATTATTTGCTAGTAATTCAAGTCCAGCGATGGAATTCGATGTTTCAATGTTTTCATTGAACGTCAAAACAACCGAATTGTCGCCTTGGAAGGCAGCTGATTGAAGGACTGGTGCGGTATTTTTTACAAATTCAAAATTCCTGCTATAAGCCGGCAAAGCAACTCCACTTTTGCTTCGGACGTCCGAGCTGATCCTCAGTGTGCGATCCCCTACAGTTGAAATGCTGTCAGGACGCAACGTAAGTTCCACGGTTTGATCATTATTGCTGAAGATGGCGTTTGTGAAGATTCTATTTCCATCGACAGTATAGTTATTGATGTTCAAAGCCGATTGTCCCATCGGTCGATCGTATTTGACCGTCACTTTATTATTGGTGATGACCGGATTGCCATCAACTTGCGGTGCCGTTGTATCGGTTTGTGCGGTCAGCGTGAAGTTGACCGGTAAATCATTCGCCAAGGCAGGATCGAATGTACCTTTCGGAAGGGAGAGCGTGTAGGTTCCCATTTCCTGATTGTTCACTTTCAAGCGGACGACATTGTTGTTTGCTGTTACATCGCTGCCCGCAATTGTGATATTCTTGCGGATATTATCAGGGGTCACTATAGTACCGGTAATTTGAGGGATCGTATTCACCGCTGTCATATTCCGGTTAAACGTCAATTCCACAAAGGTGTCATCGCCTTCCCGGACGACTTCCGTCCGATCGATGGCAGGGACGATATCGCTGAAGGTGACGTTGCGCTGCACGGAGTCCCCGACGTTGCCGACGAGGTCTTTGTAGTTCGAGACCGTGACAGCCCGTACGCCGCCGCTTGCCACCGGATCAATCGTCACGGTCACCGTATTCGTTGCTGCATCCCATGTCTGTTTCGAATTCGCCAGCTGCCCCACACCGGAGACGTCTACATATTTGTCCGTCGCAATTGTCTGCAACGGCTCACTGAACCGCACTTTCAATGTATTCAAACCTGTCGCTTGCATCGAAACGATTTCCGGTTTCGTCGTATCCGTGACGGTCGAGTGGACGGTCACTTCCGTCGGGTTCGGGTTGATGATGTTGCCGCTCCAATCGGCTGCTCCGGTGAGGACGACCCGGTAGTCGCGGTTCGCCTGTAAACCGGTGAGGCGGATACCGGTATTATCCGTTGTCTGGGTCGCGGTCACGTTTGAAACTTGCGTATTCCCTTGATAGACCTTCACATTGCCCAATGTGCTTAATTCCTCCGAGAAGTTCAGCAATGCTGTGCCCGCTTGCGGGTAAGTGACGTTTTGGAACGTCGGCCGCGCCGTGTCACTGAAGGAGAGAGTCTGTGTAAAGAGCGCCGTGCTTACATCCTTATCCGCTTTCGTCGGAACCGCACGGACAGTGATGCTGTACTCCGAATTGTTCGGTAAGGCGTTATTCAGTGTCAGGACGACAGTTTTTTCATCGGGTTGCAGCTCGATCGCTTCCACTTTCGTTTGGTCTGGTAAGCCGATGAAGCCGTACGTAGTCGCCTTCTCGGCGGTTTCCTTATCGACTTCCCGATTGAATTGGACTTGGATTTTCTTCGCGTTGAGGGCGGTCACTTTGTCGACAGCCGGTGTCGCCGGTGCTTTGACCATGACGGTGATGACCAATTGCTCCGCATTGTTGCCCGCCTTGTCTTCAGCGCCGTAAGTAATCTTATAAGTTCCTGGAATAGTAGTATCAATGCCGGTCAGACGTTCGCCGTCCTCGTTCGTGATGATCGTCTCAACCTTCACTTCTTCATCTTCATTATCCGTCGCCGTCACGGTCGGGATGGTGAACGCAGCGCCTTTTGCCAGCTCAATGTTCTTTTCTCCCGTATAAATCAACTTCGGTGCTTCCTTGTCCAAGTTTTGGTCGGGTGCTTCCAATCTGGACGCCTTGAATAGGAAGGAGGCGAATTGGCCGCGGGTCGTCGAGTTCTTCGGCATGAATTCAGAGACCCCGGTAATATTGAAATAATCGAGCACATCGATGGATGGGCGGGCTTCCGCCTTTGCTTTCGCCATGTCCGTCACATCACGATTGAACGTTTGATCTCCCACATAGGAAACCAGATCAGTTTTATGGATGGCATCGTAAGCACGCACGAGGACGATCGCCATGTTTTCCCGCGTGATCGGCTTACTTGGTCCCAATGAACCATCTTCATATCCGCCGAATACGCGGTTGTCCTTGACGAGCGCCGAATACTTCAACAGTTCGTCGTTCGTTCTCGTCGTCAAGTCGGTGAAACGGGGATTCGTCTTATAGTCGGACGGCACCTCGTACCCTAAGGAAACGAGCCATTTCCCCATCATCTTGACGACGTCGGAACGCGTCAACATGCGGTTCGGTTGGAATGTGCCATCCGGATAGCCGCCGATGATGCCGGCTTCGACAAGTGCATTGATCGCTTGCTCATGCGTATTGCCGACCGTATCTGAAAAACTGGCCGCGCTGGCAATTGGAGCGACCGCCGTCGCCGCCAATGCCGCTGTCGCGACACCCACCATGAATGTTCGAGATGTTTTCGATTGATTTGTCATATACTTGATGTCCTCCTCTAAGTATAGTAGAAGTATGAAAGATAAGAGCAATCGCCCTACCTATCTCTATACCCATAGGACAAGCTAGTAATCTTCGAATGTTGAAAATAGGTCGAAATTACGAAGCGACCTGCCGTGAATTGCAACCTATTCTTTGCATTTCGCGTCCCGATTCCAATAAGAATGAATGAAAGAGTGATAGAAGTGAAAAACATTTACGGGTATCTGATGATCGCTTTTCCATTGCTGCTGATCGGGGCATGGCTGATGACGGACAAGGACGGAAAGGATTATCGGATGAGATTGGAGAGCGTTGTAGGATTCGCTTTATAATTATTGGAATCTTTCAGAAGAGATCATTCAACAGAAGGAATTGAATAGGGATGCGCTGACGGATGCAATCGGACATCTCGACGATATGGAAATCCATGCAACCGTCATTGACACTGCGACGGGTCAGGAAATCTTGAAGCCGATCGCTCACCAGCTCATCGACATGATGTCGGGGTTGAAAGAGAAACACGGGCAAACCGGGGAATTCACGGAGGAAGAGAAGCTCCTCTATCAACAGGTAATCGCAGATATGGAAGCGATGCAGAAGATAATGCCAAAATTATTTTACAAGCCGAATTCCAAAGAAGGCGGGGAAGTGCTGATCGAAGTGAAGGACATCAGCGAATTATCGGCCATCCACGCACGATTAGTTGAAAGAAGCACGGAGCTTGCAAAATAATTAATATGGGACCCCGTCCCAACCGTAAACTCGGAAAAGGGGGTCCCCATGCTTCACTTCTGGTCCAATCCAAGCATGTCCGTCATCGGGCAATAGCGCGTCATCCCTTCCGCGACTTTCATCGCGCCGACCATGGACCAAATCAATTGCTGGCCGGATGGCTTTTCCCAAGACATTTTAGCGGTGGACCAGGCGAGCAACGTCAGGCCGCCCGTAATCCGGATCAAAGCATTGACCGTTCCGATGTTCTGTTTCATGTTGTCAAACTCCTTTCTGGTCTTTCCCTAAAGAATTCCCCATAAGAGGATCGATAAACAAATAAAATTCCGGGCAGGGCGCATCTCTGCATCCCCGTCCGGAATGGATCGTGACTATTGTTCAAACACTTGTTGAAGCACTTTAGTAGGCTCGACATTGATCAAATTCTTATAAAGGCAGCTTTGCGGTTTGTCTCGCAACACTTTCGAAAAGGAATTCGCCCATTCCGCTTCGCCGGCGATATGGACTTCCTTCCAGCCACGGTCCTTTTTCATCTTCTCGACGACAAGTCCCATCTCCTTGAAAAACCGTTCCAAGTTCTGTTTCAGCCGCTGATCGAGATCATCGACGTGGCTGCCGCCGGTTCCGCGGTTCCTGGAAGGGTTCAGTCCTTTTTGCTCCCGCCACACTTGCAAACCGGAGTCGAATTCGTATGTCTTTTCATCATGGATGAATCCCATTGCTGTGTCCAAAATGCGGATTTCTCCGAAGCTCGGCAAGACGATGCCCGCTTCCGGATACGCTTTCAACATGTATTCCAATTGTTCGGTTTCAGGGTGCGTTTCCCAGTAGAAATTCGTTTTCACCGGCACCTGGACGTAATGGACCGACCACAACTCCGGGTTTGACGACGCAAAAATAACGACTCCTTTATGCAAGTCGTTTTGATTGTTTTCGATTTCTTTTTCCACTTTCGCTCGCAGTTGCTTGTACGCTTTCAATTCCTTGGCGTCTTTGGAAGCCTGCAAATACTCCTGAATCCGTTTCAACCCGTTTTTCAATTGGATTTTCCAAGCCCCGTTCGTTTGTTCGGGATCCGCCGGGTTCGTATTCAAATACACAGTTAACACGCATCGATCGACACAATGGAAATCTTGTAAGGCTTGAAGTTCCTTGCTCAATGTCATATACTCTTCAACCTCCTCATCCTATACTCTCTTTTCCTTTTACCCAATTGCACTTAGGTTGAAACGTGTAAAATGATGCTCGGCTATCCCATCATAATCATCGACCGCCCTTTATATTCCGGTCCCTCGCAGAAAGCTACAAGAGTCCTATTCCACCCGAGCACCAGTTTGGTACACTAGTAAAGGTTTCATTACATTAGATTGGACTGGTAAAATGAAAGGCACTTCACATGTACTGATCGGGGCAATAGCGGGGGCAGGCGCAGGGCTCTATCTCGATGCCGATTCGCTGACGCTCGCCATCTGTGCTTCCGTGGGCGGGGCGGCAGGGTTGGTGCCCGATTTGGATACGAACGGGTTGGCGAGCAATGCCGTGACGATATCGAAGAAAAAAGTGAAAACACCATTGTTGCTCATGGGCGTCGGCGTCGTTTGCTACGCGGTGTATCAATTCTTTCAAGGGACGGGATCGCTATCGCTTAAACAGCTCGGGCTTGGCATCGGGATGCTGATATTATCGGCTGTCATCACCCAAAAGCGGATGCTGACATTGACGGGCGTCGGTGTCATCCTCGGGGGAGTGGCGCTCGACCGGACATGGCTTGTATTATTCGGGCTGTTCGTCGTCCTCGCCTCCTTTCTTCCGCATCGCTCCTACACCCATTCCTTATTAGGCTTTGGCTTTTTCGCACTGATCTTGCGGATGGCGGAAGCGGATTTGCAGCTGGAAGGCTTGTATTTGGCCGGCATGGCAGGATATGCGAGTCATTTGATCGCCGATATGAAGCTCTTGCCGATGAATCGAAGAGGAGTTAAACTTTTTGCGCCGATTTGGAATAAAGAATTTTAATTCATCGGAATAAGGACTCCTCCGCAAATTTTTTCATATGATGTGGGTGGGGTGATAAAAATGGCAAGAGCGAACTACCGGAATGCAGATGTGGATTTGATGGCAAGGATGATGCGGGCGGAAGCCGAGGGGGAAGGCAAGCAAGGGATGTTATATGTCGGCAATGTCATCGTGAACCGTCTCGTGGCGAATTGTTTGGACTTCCGTGATCTGCGGACGATTGAAGACGTCATTTTTCAAATCCAAGGGGGAAATTACTCGTTCGAAGCGGTGCAAAAAGGCAATATGTTCTATCAAAGAGCGAGGGAAACGGAGAGACGGCTCGCCAGGCAGACGTTGGATTATTGGAGGGAACACCCGGCGAAATATGCTCTTTGGTATTTCAACCCATACGGACCATGCCCGCCCACCTGGTACGGCCAACCGTTTAGCGGCCAATTCAAAAGCCATTGCTTTTATGAACCCGCCCCGGACACTTGTGAAGGGGTGTATATGAGGTAGAATTCAGCATCTTGTCGTTGCATGATGAAAGTGGGAAGTTATGAAATAGAAAAGAGTGCCGAATCCAAGACGATTCGGCACTCTTTTTCATTGAAATAGATTGATAGTCGTGATGATGATCGGCATGGCGAAGACGTCGATCAGGAATGCGCCGACGATCGGCACAACGAGATAGGCTTTTCTCGAAGGTCCGAACCGTTCAGTGACCGCTGCCATATTCGCCATGGCGTTCGGGGTGGCGCCCAACCCGTGTCCCGCGAATCCCGCCACCATGACGGCAGCGTCGTAATTCTTGCCGAGTAGGCGGAATAGGACGAAAATGCCGAAGAGGACGATGAATAGCACTTGGACAAGGACGATGATGATCAATGGAAGGGCGAGTCCCGCAACCTCCCATAGCTTGATGCTCATGAGCGCCATGGATAGGAAAATGCCTAATGTAATATCGCCGACGAGCCCGATGCTTTTCATATGGATGGCTCGTGGATTCATTTTATCCACGACATTCCGAACAATTACCGCAACGAACATCGCCCCGACATAGCCAGGCAGGACAAATCCGGTTGTTGTGGAGAATAAATCTCCCAAGTACGTTCCGAGTGCCATACAAAGCGTGATCAGCAAGATTTGCGTGAAGAACGTGTTCGTCCCGATTTCCGGTTCGTCTTTCTCGACCGAGAAGCCGTCCACTTCTTCGGTTTCCGTCGGTTTCAAATCATATTTTGAAATGAGGAAACGGACGATCGGCCCGCCGACGAGCCCCCCTGCGACGAGCCCGAATGTAGCGGCCGCAATCCCGACGGACAAGGCGGACTCAATGCCAAGCTCTTCGAGGGTTTGCCCGAAAGCGGTTGCAGCCCCGTGCCCGCCTTCCATCGATACTGCTCCAGCCATCATTCCGATGAGCGGGTGAATATCAAAGAGCGAAGCCATCGAGACGCCGATGACGTTTTGAGCCAAGGCCAAAAATCCACAAGCCAGCCAATAAATGATGAGCAGCTTCCCGCCCAGTTTCACCAGTTTGAAACTGGCACCGAGCCCGACCGTCGTGAAAAAGGTCAACATGAACAAACTTTGCAGCGATGTATCCAATGTGAAATCCAACAGCCCGAGCGATTTTAAAATAGTCGCTAGAATGGCGAACAACAAACCGCCGACGACGGGTGCCGGGATGCAGAATTTCTGCAAAACCCCGACTTTTTTTACTAACAACCTGCCCAGCACCAATAAGGCGATGGCGAGGAAGATGGTCGTGACTTGATTCAGCTCGATTGTCATTTTTTATTCCCCCCTAAAAAAGTGGTAATGGCTTCATTTGCCAAATAGGCGCCCAATTTCACCGTGCGACCGTTTTCATCCACCGCTGGATTCACTTCCGAAATATCAAATGAAAGTGCATTTTCTTTGGAAGTGACGGTGCGGATGATCGTTCGGACGATCGAAGGATCCAATCCGAACGGGGAAGGGGCGCTGACGCCGGGTGCAAAAGCGGCATTCAAGACGTCCGTGCAGAGTGTCAGCATAATATAATCATGCTTGGCCATGAATGCTTCAATCGCTTGCACGGACTCTTTCATGGAACGCTCCGTTAACTCTTCTTCATACAAATACGTGGCACCTAGTTCGTCCGCTTTATCGAACAGCTCCTGTGTATTGCCGAACCGTTGAATGCCCAGTACGAAATAATCGCTTTTCGGGTCCTGTTCCAAAATCTGTCTGAACATCGTCCCGGATGACGGTTGCTCGTCGTAGGAACGCATATCGAAATGGGCGTCGATGTTGATGATTCCAAGCGTTGCCGTGTTGCCGATAAACTTGCGGACTCCTAAATAATGACCATATGCCGTTTCATGCCCCCCGCCGAGAATGATGGGAACGGCGCCTGTTGAGAGGACCTCGGCTACTACATCCCCCAAGTCACGTTGGGCTTCCTCCAATTGATTTCCTTGGCATTGGAGATTTCCGAGGTCGATCACCCGTTTCTCCTCATCCATCCGCCACGGCAATTTTGCAAGTTCCCCCCGCAGCGCATCGGGGGCTGAAGCTGCGCCAAGCCGTCCCTTGTTGCGGTGCACCCCTTCTTCACATTCAAATCCGATCAGTGCACAAGTGGCAGTGGAAGCGTCTTCTTGTGGAAGATCTCCGAACTCGATGATCTGATGGTAGCGGAAACTCGCCCGATTTATAAGATGATCTGTACGACCCGACCAAATGGTTTGATCCACTTTGCGTAACATTGCTATCAACGTCCTTTCTGAAGATGCTGAAAATAAAATATATAAGATCTTGTTATGGGAAAGCCCGCCGGCATTCGAAGAAAGCGTTTACTTCACGCGGCAAACATTTTGCCAGTGGCTATATTTGTTTCTTGAGATTCATTATATAGGGACATGTTTATAAACTCTAATATATAATTATTATCAAACGATAGCTTATAACTATAAATAAAAGGCGGGAATCAAATTGGACCTTAGGCAATTGACGTATTTCGTTACGGTTGTTGAGCAGATGAGCTTTTCGAAGGCGGCGCAAAAGCTTCATATATCCCAACCTTCCCTTAGCAATGCCATTAAAAATCTGGAAGAGGAGGTCGGCTTTCGAATTCTGGAACGGAGTACCCGGAACCTCGACTTGACGGAGTCCGGAAAGATCCTCTATAAACGGGCTTTGCGGATTTTATTGGAAATGAAGATCGTGGAAAAGGAAATGCAGGAAGTGAGGCTTACGGGAAATGGGGAGCTGCGCATCGGGATGATTGAATCGGTCAAGCATTGGATTCCGAAAGTGATCCGTCAGTATGAGAACGAATTTCCCGGTATGCAGTTATTGCTGAAGGAGGAGCTGAGCGGGGAGGACGTGAAGCGTTCCTTGCGTCAATATGAAACCCACGCCGTCATCACGAACCAGCTGATCGATGAACCGGATATCCTGACCTATCCGCTCTATAAGGAAGCGCTCGTTCTCGTCCTTCACGAAACCCATCCGTTGGCGTCAAAGAAATCAATCCGTCTGCAGGATTTGCAGCAGGAACCTTTCATCATCACCAGTGAAGGGTTCCAGACGAGGAAGGATGTGTTAGCGGCGTTTGCGTCAGAAAATCTCGATGTGCACATCAAATACGAAGTCGAGCGGTTTGAAACGGCGTTGAGCCTTATCCATGAAAATCTCGGGGTGTCAATCATTCCGGAAAATTACTTGGCAGATCGGGATGGAACTCATCTCCTCCATCAGGTGATCTCCTCGCCTCCATTGAGTCGCCCTGTGTATTTGACGTATATGAAAAATCGGTACATGGCTCCGGCCATCCGCTCGTTTCTCGATAAGATCATCCGATTTTTCGAGTGAGAGCAAGGGCGAAAAGCAGACTTTGCATGTTCATCTTATATTTTCGGTATCACCAACCCCCTCCGCGCATACGTTGTATAAATCAAACCCTAACTGGAGGGGAGATATTGGACATCTTACACAGATTGAGAAGTTATCGGGAAGAAGAAAACAGCTTAAAGTGGGAAGGGACGTTCGCGGAATATCTGGAGATTGTCAAAGCAAGGAAAGAAGTGGCCCAAACTGCTCACTCGCGTGTCTATCATATGATTAAAAATGCGGGCACCACGGAAAAAGAAGGGCATCGGGAGCATCATTTTTTCAGTAAGGAAATTTTCGGGCTGGAAGAGGCGGTCGACCGTCTCGTGGAAGAGTATTTCCATCCGGCGGCCAAGCGGTTGGATGTACGGAAACGGATATTGTTGCTCATGGGGCCGGTCAGCGGCGGGAAGTCGACGATTGTGACGTTATTGAAACGAGGGCTGGAACAGTATTCGAAGACGGACGAAGGGGCGGTCTATGCCATTAAAGGCTGCCCGATGCATGAAGATCCGCTGCATTTGATTCCTCCGGAGTTGCGGGAAGAGTTTTACGAGGAGTATGGCATCCGGATCGAAGGCAGCTTGTCGCCGCTCAATACGATGCGGTTGGAACAGGAGTATGGCGGGCGCATCGAGGATGTCATGATCGAGCGGATCCTCTTTTCGGAGGATCGGCGTGTCGGCATCGGGACTTTCACCCCGTCCGATCCAAAATCGCAGGACATCGCCGACTTGACGGGCAGCATCGACTTCTCGACCATCGCGGAATACGGTTCGGAGTCGGACCCGCGCGCCTACCGGTTCGACGGCGAGCTGAACAAAGCGAACCGCGGTATCATGGAGTTCCAGGAAATGTTGAAGCTCGATGAAAAGTTCCTCTGGCATTTGCTGTCGTTGACCCAGGAAGGGAACTTCAAAGCGGGCCGCTTCGCCCTGATCAGTGCGGATGAGCTTATCGTGGCCCATACGAATGAGACGGAGTACCGGTCCTTCATTGCGAATAAAAAGAACGAAGCGCTTCACTCGCGGATCATCGTCATTCCGATCCCGTACAACTTGAAAGTGAGCCAGGAAGAGCGTATCTATGAAAAGATGATCCGGGAGAGCGATATGTCTCATGTCCACATCGCCCCGCATGCGCTGCGGGTGGCGGCAATCTTCTCCGTGTTAACAAGATTGAAAGTGTCGAAGAAGCAAGGCATCGATATATTGAAGAAAATGCGGTTATATGATGGCGAAAGCGTGGAAGGGTTCAACCGCGTCGACGTCGAGGAATTGAAGAAAGAATACCAGGACGAAGGGATGTCCGGCATCGATCCGCGCTATGTCATCAACCGGATCTCGTCCGCCATCATCCGCAAGGAAGTGCCGTCCATCAATGCGCTCGACGTGCTCCGTTCATTGAAGGACGGATTGGACCAGCATGCATCCATTTCGAAGGAAGACCGGGAGAACTACTTGAACTATATCGGCATCGCCCGCCGGGAATACGACGAAATGGCGAAGAAGGAAGTCCAGAAGGCGTTCGTCTATTCGTATGAAGAATCCGCGAAGACGCTCATGGACAATTATCTTGATAACGTCGAAGCATTCTGCAATAAAAACAAGATCCGCGATCCGTTGACAGGGGAAGAGATGAACCCGGACGAAAAGCTTATGCGCTCGATCGAGGAACAGATCGGCGTCTCCGAAAACGCGAAAAAGTCGTTCCGGGAAGAAATCCTCATCCGGATCTCCGCCTATGCGAGGAAAGGGCAGCGGTTTGATTACCGATCACATGACCGCCTGCGCGAAGCGATCCAGAAAAAGCTGTTCGCCGACTTGAAAGACGTCGTCAAAATCACGACATCGACCGCCACGCCGGACGAATCGCAATTGAAGAAGATCAACGAAGTCGTCGCCCGGCTCATCGACGAATACGGCTACAACTCAACCTCTGCCAACGAACTGCTTCGTTACGTGGGAAGCTTGTTGAATCGATAATTACAGATAAGTACTTCATGTCAGCAATAAGACCTTTATTCCATATGGGGGGAAAAACAAGACTGTTTGTCCGAAGTCTTGTTTTTTCATAACTTGATGTGACGAGCCGTCAAGAAACGCTTCTACAGTGCATAGGATAAGGTACTAAATACAATCGGATGATAGATGGGTGTGGATAAAATGGATGAAAAGCACAATGACCGTTTTGTCGTCTCACAGGAAAACTGGTCCCTCCATCGGAAAGGCTTTCAAGATCAAAAACGGCATATGGACAAAGTGAAGGAAGCGATCCAGAAAAACTTGCCGGATTTGATCAGTGAAGAAAGCATCATCATGTCGGATGGCAGCGACATCATTAAAATTCCGATCCGCTCCTTGGATGAATATAAGATCCGCTACAACCATGACAAATCGAAGCATGTCGGGCAAGGGAGCGGTGACAGCCAAGTCGGCGATGTCGTTGCGAAGGATGGGTCGAAAAAAGCGGGGGAGGGTCCCGGCGAAGGGAAAGAAGCGGGGGATAAGCCGGGTCAGGATTATTACGAAGCCGAAGTGTCCATCGCCGAGCTGGAACAGCTTCTATTCGACGAAATGGCGTTGCCGGATCTCGAAGAGCGGGAACAGGCCGATAGCACGACGGAGAAGATCGAATTCAATGATATCCGGAAAAAAGGGCTGATCGGCAATATCGATAAGAAGCGGACCATTCTTTCCGCCATCAAGCGCAATGCGTTGCTCGGCAGCGCGGTCATCTCGCCGATCCATAACGATGATCTGCGATTCAAGACGTGGGATGATGTGCAAAAGCCCGAGTCGAAAGCGGTCGTCCTTGCAATGATGGATACGAGCGGTTCGATGGGCAACTTCGAAAAAAGCATCGCCCGGAGTTTCTTCTATTGGATGACGAAGTTTTTGCGGTCGCAATACCAGTCGGTGGAGATCGAATTCATCGCTCACCATATCGAAGCGAGCGTCGTGACGGAGGAACAATTCTTCACGAAGGGGCAAAGCGGCGGGACGAAATGTTCCTCTGCCTACCTCAAGGCGCTGCAATTGATCGAAGAAAAATACAATCCGTCACGCTATAATATTTACCCTTTCCATTTCTCGGACGGGGAGAATATGTCCAATGATAATAAGCTGTGCTTGGAGCTCGTCGATGAGCTGATGAAGATGTGCAATATGTTCGGCTATGGAGAAGTGAACGAACATCGCCGCTACTCAACGATGATGTCCGCGTTCAAGACGATTGAGCATCCGAAATTCCGACATTATATATTGAAGGAAAAACAGGATGTCTACCACGCGTTGAAAAGTTTCTTCAAAAAAACGGCGGAGGGGGGAACGGATTGACGGACCATTTGGAGCTGTCTCGCGCCATTGACGAAATCACGGAAATCGCGACGGGGTTCGGCCTCGATTTCTATCCGATGCGCTACGAGATCTGCCCGGCGGAAATCATTTACACATTCGGCGCTTACGGCATGCCGACCCGGTTCACCCATTGGAGCTTCGGAAAGCAATTCCATAAGATGAAGCTCCAATACGACCTCGGACTCAGCAAAATCTATGAACTCGTCATTAACTCCGATCCGTGCTACGCCTTTCTGCTTGATACGAATAGTTTGATTCAGAATAAGATGATCGTCGCCCACGTTCTCGCCCACTGCGATTTCTTCAAGAACAACGTCCGTTTCTCTAACACGAGGCGGGATATGGTCGAAAGCATGGCAGCGACGGCCGAGCGGATTGCGGATTATGAATTGATTCATGGGAAGGAAAAGGTGGAACGCTTCCTCGATGCGGTGCTCGCCGTCCAGGAGCATGTTGATCCGACGCTCATGAGGCGAAAGCCGCGGGAAGAAGAGTCGGAGGATGCGTCGGCTCCACGGAAAACGCCGTACGATGATTTGTGGAATTTGAATGGAAGCGAAAAGGCAAAGAAGCCGGCCGCGTCCAAACGGCTGAAAATTCCGTTGGAGCCGGAAAAAGACATTCTGCTTTTCATCTTGGAACATAGCCGGGAACTCGACGAGTGGCAGCGGGATATTCTGACGATGCTGCGGGAGGAAATGTTGTATTTCTGGCCGCAGCTCGAGACGAAGATCATGAATGAAGGCTGGGCGACCTATTGGCATCAGCGAATTCTGAGGGAGATGGATTTGACCCCGTCGGAGACATTGGAATTCGCGAAGTTGAATGCCAGCGTCATCCAGCCATCCCCGACGTCGATCAACCCGTACTACCTCGGGCTGAAAATTTTCGAGGACATTGAAAAACGGTATGATAACCCTTCGGAAGAATTGCAGAAATTCGGGGTCCGACCCGGTTCCGGCCGGCGCATGCTGTATGACGTCCGCGAAGTGGAATCGGACAGCTCGTTCATCCGCAATTACCTGACGAAGGAATTGATCGAGCAGGAGGATCTGTATATTTTCCAGAAGCAAGGCGCCGAATATAAAATCAGCACGAAGGATTTCGAGGAAATCCGCGACCGTCTCGTATCGATGCGCGTCAACGGCGGCTTCCCGTACATCGTCGTCGAGGATGGAGACTATTTGCGCAACGGTGAATTATACTTGAGGCACCAGTACGAAGCGACTGAACTCGACCTGCCTTATTTGGAAAACGTCCTCCCGTACCTCCATCAACTATGGGGCCGGATTGTCCATCTGGAAACGATCGTCAACGAAAAGCCGATCGTCTACTCTTACGATGGACGGAAAGTGTACCGTCGGACGAAGGAAGCGTGAGGAGTGAAAATGTAGCCAGTTGACGATTTAGAATCGTTGACTGGCTATTTCAGAGGAAAGCGTTTCCGCCCTTTTGTTTTCCGTGTGCTGGGATAAAAGGTATAATGAGGGATAAATGGATAGGCGGAGAAAGGAAGAGGAGCGTGGACTTTGAAGAAATCCCTAAAGTGAGACCGGACTGTTTCGGATTCCTATTAATCTTTTTCGGGGTCATGTTATGTATTTTTATAATGGCACTCCTTGGCTGTATGGCTATACATATAGCGTATTATGGGAATAATACTACCGATATTTTTTGGACGTTATTCATTTTTACGGCGCCAGCCATTTTTACAATGGGCCTGATGATCTTTCTCTACACCTTTATTTTTAAAAGATTTTATTTACCGAAGCCTGTTTTTTCCGCACTGAAAGAGATCATGAGTTATGTAAGTGTTTTCTCCCTTGCGATTGTCAATGCAGTTGCTACCTTTTATGTACATGACGACAAAAGTTCGAATGGGGGATAACCAATTTCTTTCTGGTTGCCGAGTTGGAGCGATTTTTTGTGTTGTCCATCCGGAACTCCTTCTAGCTGATGAACCTACCACCCATTTGGATACCGATCATATTGAATGGTTGGAAAAGAAGTTCGGTGAATGGCAAGGAGCCTTGCTCATCGTCTCGCATGATCGCGCTTTTTTAGATGCCCTTTGTACGAAAATTTGGGAAATCCAAGATGGCGCGATAACCGAATATACCGGAAACTATAGCGACTATATGGAGCAGAAAAAGGTCGCTCGGCAACAACATCAGGCCGCCTATGAAAAATATGAAAAGAAGAAAAAGCAGTTGGAAGATGCCCAGAAGCTGAAAGAGAAGAAAGCGGAACGAGCCACGAAAGCACCGAAGAAAATAAGTTCCTCCGAAGCAAGGATAACTGGCGTCAAACCGTACTTCGCCAAAAAACAAAAGAAGCTGCAAAAAACTGCGAAAGCGATTGAAACGCGACTGGAAAAGCTGGAGAAGGTAGAGAAGAGGAAGGAAACCGCCCCACTGAAAATGGATGTAGTCAATGAAGAAAACTTCAAAGATCGGATCATTCTCCGAATCGAGAATGTAGAAGGGAAAATAGGAGATCGGCTTCTTTGGAAGAAAACGGGTTTTTACGTCCGTGGCGGGGATAAATTGGCGATTGTCGGCCCGAATGGCAGTGGAAAAACAACGTTTCTCCGAAAGCTCGTTCAGCAAGATCCCGGTCTGCTCTTTTCACCTTCCGTGGAATGGGGTTATTTCAGCCAACATGTAACTATTCTGGATGTAGAAAAAACGATCATCGACAATGTCCAGTCCTCTTCGAAGCAAGATGAAACGCTCATCCGGACAGGCCTTGCGAGAATGCACTTTTTTGGAGAGGACGTCCATAAGCCGGTCCACGTATTGAGCGGTGGGGAGCGGGTGAAGGTTGCACTCGCTAAACTCTTTTTAAGTGATTGCAATACACTGATATTAGATGAACCGACGAATTTCTTGGATACCGCAGCCGTGGAAGCATTGGAATCCCTACTGAAAGACTATGCAGGCAGCGTAATCTTCGCTTCCCATGATCGGCGCTTCATAGAGGAGGTGGCTAACCGGATTGTCGTCATCCGCAATCAAGAAATGGAAGTATTCGAAGGGGATTGGCATCACTATCAGAACATGCCGGCCCCGTCGCAAGGCACTGATCAGGATCGGCGGTTGCTGTTGGAAACGAAAATTTCTGATGTATTGAGCCGCTTAAGCATAGAGCCCTCACCGGAGCTGGAACACGAATTCCAAAAGCTATTGAAAGAAAAAAGGGAACTGGACGGATGAAGATTATTGAAAGTCCTCTAGAAAAAAGGCCGCAGCATTGAGTAGCTGCGGCTCTTTACGATTACATTTCTTCAAAAATTCCATCCAGATCAGGGTCCTTGGTCAACAGCCCCGTCTCCAGCATCCAATCCGCCATCACTTTCCATGTTTCCGCATCCTGTTCTCCGAATGTCTGCGGTGCTTTCATTTTCGGAAGGAGGATGGACAGGGATTCCCGTTCCACTTCTTCCACAAGCGGGAAGTTCGCTTCATCTTGATGTTTCAATAAAGTCGCCAAAGCTTCTTCCGGATCGTTTTCCATATCGGCAAATGCCTTGCCAGCGGCCCGCCAGAACGCCCGGATGTTGTCCTGCTCCTTTTCCCACGTCTCATCGCTCGTCACGACCACGAGTTCATAAAATGACGGGACGCCGTAATCAGTCGGATCGATATACCCTGTCGAAAAGCCCTCATGCTCCAGAAGCGGCACTTCGTGGTTAATATACGCGCCAATGACGGCATCCGCCTTCTCGGAAATCAAAGAGGAATTGAGCTCAAAGCCGACGTCGACCATATCCACTTTGCCGAAATCGGCGCCATCCGTCGTCATCATCGTCTCGAGCATCGCTTCATTCAACGGAATTCCCGTATACCCGACAGTCTTGCCTTCCAAATCCTTCGGGCTGGCAATGCCACTCTTCCCTAGAAAAGCGACATGGTTCAATGGGGAACGGACAAGCGCCCCGACGGATTTGATGCCAATGGACTGCTCCGTCTTCGCAATGAGCACATCCGGCTGGTACGTGATGCCGAGCGTCACTTTGCCGGCAGCCGCCAAGTTGATCGGGTCAGACGGATTGGCCGGGAATTGGATGTCCAGCTCAATCCCTTCCGCTTCAAAATACCCTTTGTCTTGCGCGATGTAGAGAAAGCTATGCACCGCGTTCGGATACCAATCCAACATGATGCTGACCTTTTGATTTTCCTCTTTCGTTTCGCTGCATGCACCTAGCAATAGCATGAGCATGACGCTAGCGAACAACCCGATCCATTTTTTCAATTTCGAGACCTCCACTGTAGTAAACGATTTTCAATGAATGAAACAGTTATGAATAATATAATTCCAATGCCCGTCAACACGAGAATCGGGGCAAATACAGCCGCCCCGTCAAACTGGGTCATCATGCGCCGGCTGAAATAGCCGAGGCCCGCTTGCGCTCCGAGCCATTCCCCGATGGCCGCCCCGATGACACTCAACGTCACCGCAATCTTCAGGCCTGAAAAGAAATGGGGGAGAGCGGCCGGCACGGAATATTTCCAAAAAATATCCCGGGGCGCGGCCCCCATCGTCCGGAATAATTCCCGGACTTCTTTTTGCCCGGACGCCAACCCATCGAAGGTGTTCACGGTAATCGGGAAAAATGTGATCAATACCGCAACGGCCACTTTACTCCAAATCGTATAGCCGAACCAGAGGACGAAAATCGGTGCGAGCGCGATGACCGGAATCATCTGCGAAGCGATGAGCAACGGATAGACCGCTTTCTGCACAGCCGGCTTGGCATGCATCCAAACAGCCATCGCGGTCCCCATGCCGATCGATAAGCACAGCCCGATGACAATGACCGCAAACGTCACAGGCAAATGCTTGAAGAGCAGCACTTCCTTCAGCTCCCATAACCGGACGACGATCTGCATCGGCGACGGCAGGATGAAAGGTTTCGCCAACAGCCGGGCGCCCGCTTCCCAGACGCTGAACAGGATGACGACGATGAGGGCAGAAGAGGCGTTTTTCATAGCGCCACCTCGGTTTTCAGCTTTTCCAGCAATTGCTCCTTGAGCGCCAAGATGGCAGGCTCATGCAAATCTTTTCGCGTCCGGGGCCTCGGTAATGGCACGACGATTTCCTCCAATGAAGTGACGGGCCGGTTTTGGAGCATAAAAATCCGGTCCGACAGGAAAAGCGCTTCTTCCACGTCATGCGTGATGAACAGAATTGTCGATTGTTGCATGTCCCATTGCCGGAGCAGCCATTCCTGCATCGCCAGACGGGTGATTGCGTCAAGCGCGGAAAACGGTTCATCGAGCAACAAGAGCGGGCTTCCGGAGAGGACGGCACGCAAAAAAGCGACGCGCTGTTTCATGCCGCCTGAAAGCTCAGCGGGGTATTTATCATCCGTCCCCCCGAGACCAAATTGGTCCAATAAAGGCAAAACCCGTTCACGGGCCGCCCGTTTTTTCATTCCCGCCAGTTCGAGCGGAAGGGAGGCGTTTTCTACGATTGTGCGCCACGGCAACAGCAAGTCCTGTTGCGGCATATAGCCGACATTGCCAAGAAGCGGCTCGTCTTCTTTTCCATTGAAAACGACCCGGCCGGCCGATGGGACCGCAAGCCCCGTTGCCAGCCGGAACAGCGTGCTTTTCCCCGAACCGCTCACCCCGACAATCGAGATGAATTCACCGGGGTGCACGTGGAAGCTCAAACGGTCCAGAATAGTCGCTTGACCGTCGTAGCTGAAGGAAACATCGTCAAACTTGAGCATGGCGGGTTTCGGATCCGGGCCACATCTGTTTTGAATTTGCCATATCCCAGAACATGTACTCAAAGCGGGTCGTATTCAAGAAGATTTCCTCCAACCGTTCCAGCTCATGCTCCGGCTTGCCTTCCGCATACTGATCCATCAGTTCGATGCACCAAGACGCCAGTTCCCCGAATTCTTCGGAAGCGTACATGCGGATCCAATCTCCGTATAGCGGATGATCCGCCGCCCCCGGAATGGCATTCAGCTCTTTCCCGATCTCCCAATAGCTCCAAGCGCACGGCAGCAGCGCCGCAACCACTTCCGCCACGGTGCCGTTCTGGCAGACATGCAGCATATAGTGGGTGTACGCGAGCACGATCGGGGAAGGCTGAGCGGACTCCAGCTCCTCCTCGGAAATGCCGAACCGTTTCGCATAGTTGCGATGGAGTTCCATCTCCGTATTCAGCGTGCCGTCCAACAAAGAAGCGAATCGTCCCATCGTCTGCAGATCGCTCGCCTTCACGGCACCGATTGCAAACACTTTCGCGTAATCCATTAGGTACAAATAGTCCTGCACCATATAGAACCGGAATTTATCCGGATCCAATGTGCCTTCCCCGATTCCCTGGACAAACGGATGCGCGTGATTCTGCCTCCATATCGGCAACGTCTTCTCATGCAATCGATCTGTGAATTTCATTTCTCAACATCCCCTTTTACTTTTTTCCAAATAAAAAATCCACCTCTTGAAGAAGAAGTGGATGGATGACTTATGGAAACGCACCTGTACACAGACGGGCTGAATCATACCTCTCAACACCTCTTCCTTACGCCGGCACGATCCGGTTCAAGTTATAAGGGTTAAGGCGAATGCCTCTCTCAGCTCGTTGCGAGCACCCCTAGCGGTGAATCTATGAAATTGGCTTGCCCTATTATAATCATATAGAGATTGAAAGGTCAAATAAGTGTAAAATCGGAACAGCCCTCCGCATCGATCGGATCGGGCGCGGATGGCTGCATCGACTCTTGGAAACTATGTTAATACATCTTCATATACCGTTCCAATTCCCATGGGTGAACCGTGATCCGGTAGCTCTCCCATTCCACTTTTTTCGCTTTCATGAAGTTTGCGCAAATATGGGAGCCGAGAGCGTCCTGGATGACTTCATCTTCCCCGAGAGCGATGAGGGCGTGGTCCAGATCGGTCGGCAAGGTGCCGATGCCGAGTTCCGCCAGCTCCTCGGGTTTCATTTCATAAATATTGCGGTCGACCGGCTTCGGCGGTTCGAGTTGCCGTTTGATGCCGTCGAGGCCCGCTTTCAAGATGGCCGCCATGGCGAGATATGGATTCGCGGAGGAATCGACGGAACGGACTTCGATCCGCGTACTCATGCCGCGGGAAGCGGGGATCCGGATGAGCGGGCTCCGGTTTTGCGCCGACCACGCGATGTAGCAAGGTGCTTCATAGCCTGGCACGAGCCGTTTATAGGAATTCACCGTCGGGTTGGTGAGGGCGGTGAAACCTTTGACATGGTCGAGGACCCCCGCCATGAAGTGATACGCCGTGTCGCTGAGCTTCCGTTCGCCGTTTTCATCAAAAAATACATTTGCCCCGTCTTTGAATAAAGACACATTGCAGTGCATGCCCGATCCACTGACGCCATACAACGGTTTCGGCATGAACGTCGCATGCAGACCATGTTTCCGTGCCATCGTCTTGACGACGAGTTTGAAAGTCTGAATATTATCGCAAGCCGTCAACACATCCGCATATTTGAAATCAATTTCGTGCTGGCCGGGGGCAGCCTCGTGATGGGAAGCCTCCACTTCGAAGCCCAATTCCTCCAACTCAAGAACGATATCACGACGGCAATTTTCCCCGAGGTCCATCGGGGCCAAATCAAAATAATCGCCATGATCGTTCAATTCCATCGTCGGCTGCTTGTTCGCATCCAGTTTGAACAAGAAAAACTCGGGTTCGGGTCCGAGATTGAAATCGGTGAACCCGAGTTCCTTCATTTCCTCGATGACGCGCTTCAAGTTGCCTCGCGGATCGCCGGGGAACGGTGTGCCGTCCGCTTGCGACACATCGCAAATGAGCCGTGCCACCTTGCCGCTGCCGGAAGGCCAAGGAAAGACCATCCATGTATCCAAATCCGGGATGAGGTACATATCCGACTCCTCGATCCGGACAAAACCTTCAATCGACGACCCGTCGAACATCATTTTATTGTCAAGTGCCTTCTCAAGCTGGCTGACGGGAATCTCCACATTTTTAATGATGCCTAAAATGTCGGTGAACTGCAGGCGGATAAAATTCACATGTTCCTCCTTCACAAATCGCCGAATGTCGTCCTTGGTGTAATTCCTCATCATGCCACTCTCCTTTTCTCTAACATTTTTCTATAATAAAACAAGAGTAATACCATTTTCAAGAATTTTTTTCAATAAAATAACAGAAATTATTCTTCACCTAAGTGAGGGGGAATTCATATACATAGGAGGGGAGGAGGCAGAGGAAATGGTTTCATTGACACCGATAATCCTGGACGGCCATGCGTTCACCGCCACAACGGTCCGTCTACCGAAAACCACGTTGCTGACTGTTTCGAACGAGGTGGGGTATATCATGTGCGGCGCACTCGACGTGGAGCTGCTCAACACCCTGCTGATCGACCGCCGAATCATCGCAGGCCGCGCCGTCGGGGTGAAAACGATCGATCAATTGCTAAAAGCCCCACTCGAATCGGTCACAATCGAAGCGGAACGTCTCGGCATCCATAAAGGGATGAGCGGGGAAGAGGCTTTGTTGAAAATGGTGTAAATCAACAGCTCCCGGAGAGATGGACCTCTTCCGGGAGCTGAATTTTGTGATTGTAAGGATATTGCGGGCCCTTACAGTTTGCTTCCGGGCCAGGAGAGTTCGGGTGCTTGCCCTTACAGTTTGTCGGTTTGCCATGAGAGTTTCCCCGGGCCCTTGCAGTTTTCCCACGCCTTCCCCCAACTAACACCAATCCCCCAAATCGTACATAAACTAAAGCAAAGCAAGGAGGTTGGTCGATGAAAAAAGAACAAGCGTCGCCGAGGAAGCCACAACCGTCCCGGGCGAAATGGCGGTTCATTGAAATAATCGGGTTGTTGCTCGTGGTGGCGTCATGCGTCATCTTACTCGCCGTGCCGGATTCGCTTTCCGGATTCTTCAATACAATCATCGGTGAAGTGAAGCCGATTGTCGTCGATGTTTTCCTCATAAGCGAAGTGGGGATCGCCATCATCATCAGTGTCATTTTTGGCCGGTTGCTGGAGAGGCTCGGATTCACGGACGGGTTGATCCGCCTCTTCGTTCCCGTCATGAAACGGTTTCGCATCAACCCATCTGTCATCGTGCCGAGTGTCTATAATATTCTGGGCGATATCAATGCTGCTGGGAAGATCGCCGGCCCGATCCTCGTCAAGGCGAAGGCGACGAAGGCTGAGCAGAAAATCGCCATCGCAACGATGATCCAATCGCCGCAATCGTTCGCGACATTGGTATTGGGACTCATCGCTTTATCCGCATTCGGCATTCAAGCGTTTCCACTCATCCTGCTCTCCATCTTCCTGCCGATCATCCTTGTCCCATTTCTGTTATCCAAAACGATTTACCGGGATACGAAAAAAGTGGACTTACAGCACCTTCCGCGGTTCACACCGAACACAAGATTTCTTCACACCATTTTCGCATCCGCGAAAGAGGGGGCGGAGCTGCTTTTCTTACTGATCATCCCCGCGGTGGCGGCTGTCTTTTTCTTCATCGGGGCATTCAAGTTTTTCGGCATCTGGGGCGCCATCGAATCGGGCATGACGGCAGCGCTGACTTTCCTGAACATCGAACCTACGACGGGCATCGTCTCCATCCTGGCTGCACCGACACTCGCTGTCGCACAACTTGCCGATCTGACCGCCGCGATTGATCCGAAACTGATCGTCGGCTCATTCGTCCTTGCCAATTCCGGCTTGCCATTATCGGTCATCTTCGGCCAAGTGCCGGTTACCTGGTCTGAAATTTCCAGTCTAAATGAAAGGGAAGCATTGACGGCAGCGATTGTCGGAACGATCATCCGCCTGGCAACCGCCTGGATTTTAGCCACTTTCCTCACGCCGTTCCTGCTAGGATGATGGGATGAATCCAACCTATCTCGTCACAGCGAAAAAACTAGTGACCGTCAGTCCACTCGGAACTGTTCGGGACGGAGCGATGCGGGTCCGAAACGGGAAAATCACCGCAATCGGCTCAGCTGTCGAATTGGCTGAACAATATCCGAACGATCCTCTATTGGACTATCAAGATTCCGTCATCACGCCTTCCTTAGTCGATTGCCACACTCATTTGCTGGAATTCGCTCCGACGATGTTGTTTCCGGTTACACCCGAAACCCATTTCCTCGCCGGCAGGGCGATCTTGTTCAATGCGTTGCAATCAGGCATTACCGCACTTGGCGAACAGGTTTGCGGTCACCCGCACTGTGACTTTGCCGTGGAGGACTATCGCCATGCCGTTGCCGACCTTCCCCTCGATATCACCTTTGCGACGACGAGCATTTCCATCGGGTTTCCGGAACTGGCCCATTATAGCGCCATCACACGATCGAAAGCGATTTTAAAATCCGACCTTGTCCATCCGCAATTAATTACAGAAATTGCAATGGCAAGCGAGTTTCCGGGCGAAAATATCTTCATCAATGCCACTCCGGCTAACTTTACACGGGATAAGGTTCCCCGAGCGGGAGAGATTATCTATTCTTTGGAAGAAATGCAGCGAATCACTTCCATTTATCACAAGCTCGGCAAGCGGATCGGCGCGCATGTAGCGGGGGAGGAAGGCATCCGAAGAGCGCTCGAATCGGGGATCGATGTCCTGCATCATGCGCATGGGATTACGGAGGACTTAGTGGAGGATGCGGTGAAAAGAAGAGTGGCTGTCGTGGCGACGCCGCTCGGGGGCACCCATTTGCCGCCCAATTCACCGCAGGAAATCGTTGGATTGGCCGAGAAGGGAATCCGTGTCTCCATTTCGACCGATGCGTATCTTCCTCCTTATCCGGGTGTGCCGTGGCTTCCGTACACTGATCAATCACCGCGTGGGCCGGAAGAACTGATGCGGGTCGCACACCCGGCGATGGCACTCCTGCAATCGCGTCAATTGGACGAAAATGAAATACTCGCCATGCTCACCGCCCATCCGGCCGAAATACTAGGAAAGGGGGATCGGTTCGGGAAGCTGGAACCCGGAATGGACGCCAATTTCCTAGTGGCGGACGGAGTACCTGGCTTGGACATTACGGATGCCAGTCAAATCCAGGCTGTGTTTTTCAAAGGAAGGAAAATGATCCAAAGGACCCTGTAACCGGCAGGCGAAAATCGCTGCCGGTTTGCCGGAAAACATATTTGGACAGGCCAAACCGAATACGTTATGATGGAATCAGTTAGCAGGTGCTTCCAATTTTGAGAAGGTGGGATACGCAGTTGGCTTGGCTTTATGTATTATTTGCCGCGATTGTCGAGTTGTTTTGGGTGATCGGCCTCCGTTACTCCGATTCGGTTTTGGAGTGGAGCCTGACAATTATCGCCATCGTATTCAGTTTTTATTTCATCATCAAAGCTTGTGAGAAACTGCCGTCCGGCACGGTGTATGCGGTATTCACCGGATCTGGGGCCGCTGCGATTTTCCTCATCGATGCCGTGTACTTCCAATCGGATTTTTCTTGGATCCAGGCGGCATGCGTCGGGCTGATTATCCTGGGAGTCGTCGGGTTGAAGATGGCGGATTCCGGGGGAGATGCGGCAACCGGGGGTGATGTGTGATGGCTTGGCTCTATTTGGTCATTGCCAGTTTCGGAGAGATTTTCGGTGTCATGGCCATCAATCTGTACAATCAAAAGAAGTCGTTATTCCGGCTTTTTTGGATTGCAGCCGCATTCGGTTTCGGTTTCCTGTTCCTCTGGCTTGCCATGCGGGACATTCCGATGGGCACTGCCTATGCGGTATGGACCGGACTCGGAGCAGCGGGGACAGTGCTTATGGGGATTTTCGTCTTCAAGGAACCGGGGAATTGGAAGCGGCTCATGTTTTTATTGCTCATCATTTGTGGTGCGGTCGGGTTGAAAATATTCAGCTAATCACTGTATAAAAGGCCGTCCAATTAAGACGGCCGGGGGAGTGCACATGAAATACAAAAAGTTTGCTGGCAACTTCTTGATCAATTTTCCGAAGATCCTTCAAGGGGTGCTCAATATTTCCCTTGTCCTATTGGCGATTGTCCTATCGATTCTATTAGGGAAGGAACTCTTCGTTTTCATCGAAATTTTGATGGAACAGGAGAGCAATGACTACAAACTTTTCTTGGCGCATATTCTGATTTTCTTCCTCTACTTCGAGTTCATCACGATGATCGTCAAGTATTTCAAGGAAGATTACCATTTCCCGTTACGGTATTTCATCTATATCGGCATTACGGCGATGGTCCGCTTAATCATCGTGGATCATGGCCATCCGATGAACACGCTATTGTATTCGCTCGTGATTTTAGTATTGATCATCGGCTACTTCATCATGAATATCACACCACGCGACCGTCCGGAGAGCAGGTGGTTCTTCAATCGGGATCCCTGACTTATTTCGTAGCCAGAAAAGCGGGTTCGTCCATCGGCAGTTTCGAGAAGTCAGAAATGACGCCGTCCGCGCCGAATCGCTTCGCCTTGGCGAATAACTGGGTATCCTTTTTCGACCAGACGAGCACTTTTCCGTCATGCTTATGGACTTGATCCACCACTCTTTTGTTCACATAGGATACATTGAAATTGATGTAACTTGCGAAAGAGGTCAATTCTTTAAGCGTTTTGGAGGATGGTAAAAAAGGTGAGGGATTCATGAGGACGGCCACTTCGACTTCGGGAAGAAGCGCATGCACTTTCCGCATGGAATCTACGTCAAACGATTGAATGATGATACCGCTTACATCCGGAAAGGCAGTCAATGCCTCCACAACTTTTTCCTCGATACCCGGATATTGATCGGGCTTTTTAATCTCGATCAACAATCCAGCTTCCCCATAAAACTCTTCCAGCAACTCACCGAGCGTCAGAATCGTTTCACCCGTATAGACTGGGTCGAATGAACCACCGACATCCAATTCCTTCAGCTCAGCCAACGTCAGGTCTTTGACGAATCCTTTGCCATTCGTCGTGCGGTCGACCCGTTCGTCATGAATGATCACCGGTTTGCCGTCTTTGGATAGATGAACGTCGAATTCCAGAAAATCCGCTCCCATTTCAATGCCTTTGCGGAAGGAAGCTTGAGTGTTCTCCGGTGCGAAACCGGAGGCGCCCCGATGCGCGACATTAATCAGGTTGGCAGGGATATCAGGCCGGGAGGATCGATTGGTGAAGCCTATCAATAGACATACTACGAGACTACAGATCATGATAGTCAGGATTATTCTTTGCTGTTGTATTTTGTTCATGCCGTGTCCCCCCCTCATAATCGATTTTCGGTGAAGTATCCGAAAATTTCTACATTTGTTGAATAACTTAAATATAATAGATTCAAGTCTTTATTACCATAGATATAAAGTCCTAAAAGGCGAAAAACCTCTTTTTTTGTCGATTGTGAAGAGGCTACGCAATGCCGTGCATGTTTTTGATGAAGGTCGATTCGGATAGCTTTTCTTGTTCTATTATATGCTGCAATTTCATATTCTTGTAGTTGATTCTTCTATGATTAATAGGATTACTTTCTTGAATTTTAGGGAATATAAATCATATTGCAGTAAATTAAAATGATAAAGGGGAATTTGAATGATCTATCAAACGAGTATAAAGATGACGGTTGAAAATGGAGAAGGGAAAACAGACTATTTCTTCGAAGCGGAAGAGCTGGAACTCACGCAGGATTCCAAATTGCAAATCCGGAAAGAGGCGGGCAGGGAATCGGTGTTTTTTGAAACGGTCAAGCTACTCTATGGAATCGATAAAGACACCGACAGGCGAACCTTGTACCATATGGAAACGACAACCGAAACGCCGATCGATAAGGATAAGACATATTATGTCAGCCAACTGGATGAAATGAATCGGATGATCAAGTTTAAGGTATTGGAATAGGAAATGTTCTAACTTAAAACACAAAAACTCACCCGAAGGAGGTGAGTTTTTCCCCAAGCAAACCGCGGTCAATCTTCCAAATCCCCAAAGCGGTCGTCATACCCTCTTTGTAATTTGAAAATAGCGGCTTCGTTCCGATGAGTTTTATGCGACATGAAAGCCAGCTCGCCTTTGATATGGGAAAGCTCGCTTTGCACATGACTGGCATGTTCTTTCAATCCGACAATATCCCCGCGCATTTGGTGGAGATCCATCGACATGCTTTCGAGCTTGGCGTCCGTCTCTTCTTGCCGGTCGCGTAACGCGAGTGTGATCTCTTTTACTTCGTCTAAAGTGGTTAGTTTATTTGTATGTTCTGTCAATACATTTGTATGTTCATTCAATACTTTTGTATGTTCTGTCAATACATTTGTATGTTCATTCAATACTTTTGTATGTTCATTCAATACATTTGTATGTTCTGTCAATATTTGTGTGTGTACTTCCAATATTTTTGTGTGCTCATCCAATTGCCTTGTGTTAACATCCAATTGCCTTGTGTTAACATCCAACTGCGACTTGACGCCTTTTATTTCAACTAGGATTTGTTGTAGTAATTTTTCACTCATCAGAGTCTTCCTTTCGCTTAGTATTCTACTTATTGGATCAATACCTCGTCTGAGAAGATGGTGTTGGTGTAAGAACATCATACATAAAGGGATGGATGAAATGGTGGGTGACAGCAATGGAAAGAGAACGTCCCAGGCAGGAATTGAACCTACGGCCTGCAGCTTAGGAGGCTGCCGCTCTATCCGACTGAGCTACTGGGACAAGGATCTTGCTCAATAATTATAAACCTTCCCGACTTGTTACGCAATCCGTGGATTTTCAGGTGCCGCTGTTTTGGATTTCTTCGCCTCCTATGGAATAATGGGGGGCAGGAGGTAGAAAGCTATGAGAAAAATGATTTTTGGCGAACACGAACCGAATACGTTGCGCCAATTTGAAAATTGTTTGCAAATCGGGAATGTGGCGGGCGGTGTCTTGTGCGCAGATGGCCATTATGGCTACAGCCAACCCGTCGGAGGAGTGATTGTCTATGACAATCAGATTTCCCCGTCCGGTGTCGGCTATGATATCGCCTGCGGCAATAAAGCGGTGCGGACGAACTTGCAATATGAGGACATTAAAAACGATATCCCGCGGATCATGGACGCCATCGCTTCCCGGATTTCCTTCGGCATCGGCCGGAAGAATAAGGAGCGGATCGACCATGGCCTGTTTGACGACCCCGATTGGAATGTATTCCGGGAAATCGGTCAGCAAGAGCATGACAAGCTGAAGAAACTGGCGGTTGATCAGCTTGGGACGGTCGGGGCCGGCAATCACTTCGTCGATCTGCTCGTCGAAGAGAGGACGGGTGATGTCTGGGTGGCGAACCATTTCGGCAGCCGCGGTTTCGGACATAAGACCGCGAGCGGCTTCCTCAACTTGGCGAACGGTATGGCGTTTTCCACCGGGCGCCGGGTGAAAGCATGGAGCAGGCTCCGACCTTGATCGACCTCGACAGCGAATTGGGCGATTTGTATTACCGTGCGATGACGCTCGCCGGAAAATATGCGTACGCGGGACGCGACTATGTGATGGATGAAGTGTTGGCCATACTTGGTGCGGAATCCGAGTTCGAAGTGCATAATCATCATAATTTCGCCTGGAAAGAGATTCATAACGGCAAAGAGCGGATCGTCGTGCGGAAAGGGGCGACTCCTTCCGCGCCAGGCCAACTTGGGTTCATCGGCGGCAGCATGGGTGATATTTCGGTCATTGTCCGCGGGAAGGACAATGTGGAAAATGAAAACGCCTTTTACAGCACTGTCCATGGGGCGGGCCGGATCATGAGCCGGACCCAAGCCGCCGGGAAGATGAATTGGAAGAAACGGACCCGGACTGGCGGCCAAATCTCAACGGACATGATGGACAAAGCGGTGAAACGGTTCGGTGTCGAACTGCGGGGCGGCGGTACGGACGAAAGCCCATTCGTCTACCGGAAGTTGCAATCCGTCTTGGATGCCCATGAAGAAACAATCGATGTTTTGCATGTATTGAAGCCAGTTGGCGTCTGTATGGCCGGAGCCAATGAGTTCGATCCGTACAAGGATTGATCCCAAAGTCGCTGTTGACTTTTTCCAATTCTTCGTTACACTGTAATTGTTCGAACAATTTCATAGTGTTGAACTAGGGGTGTCCGGTTAGTCCGGACTGAGAGGGAGAAGCGTTTAAGTTTTCCTAACTCTTTGGACCTGATCTGGCTCGTACCAGCGTGGGGAAGTTTCGATTCATTATAAAGCATACATGGCGTATGTTTTGGAGACCGGGTCCGATTCATTTTGGATCCGGTCTCTTTGCGTTCATGCACGCGTTTCCCTTATGGCAAGAGTCATTGGTGCACCCGAAAAAAATGATGAGGGGACGATGACCAAATGAGTAAAGCGACAGAAGAAACACCGATTCACATCCATTCCTGTTTTCCGGCTAGCAAAAAGGTGTATATCCAGGGAAGCCGGGACGATATCCGGGTGCCGATGCGGGAGATTGAACTTTCTCCGACCATCACGGAGGACGGTGAATTTCCGAACGACCCGTTCCGAGTATATGACACGAGTGGTAAGTATACCGAACCGGGCTATGAAGTGGATATCCGGAAAGGACTTCCGGAACTCCGGAAAAACTGGATATTGGAACGTGGGGATGTCGAGGAATACGAAGGGCGGGAAATGAAGCCGGAAGACAACGGTTACACAGTAGGGAAGATGAAAGAAGATGAACGGTTCCCACTTCTGAAACGGAAACCGTTGCGTGCGAAAAAAGGGGAAAATGTCACACAGATGCACTATGCTCGGAAAGGGATCATCACGCCGGAGATGGAATTCATCGCCATTCGGGAAGGGATGGATCCGGAATTTGTCCGCACTGAAGTGGCGCGGGGGCGGGCGATCATCCCATCCAACATCAACCATCCGGAAGCGGAACCGATGATCATCGGCCGGAATTTTCATGTGAAAATCAATGCCAATATCGGAAATTCGGCGGTTTCTTCCTCGATTGGGGAAGAAGTCGAGAAGATGACATGGGCGACTCGTTGGGGCGCCGACACGATCATGGATCTGTCGACGGGTAAAAATATCCATACGACACGGGAATGGATCATTCGCAACTCCCCGGTGCCGGTCGGGACGGTCCCGATCTACCAGGCGCTGGAGAAGGTGAATGGGAAAGTGGAAGACCTGTCTTGGGAAGTGTTCCGCGACACTTTGATCGAACAAGCAGAACAAGGAGTCGATTATTTCACGATCCACGCAGGCGTGTTGCTGCGCTATATTCCGTTGACGGTCAACCGGGTGACGGGCATCGTGTCCCGCGGCGGCTCCATCATGGCGCAATGGTGCATGCTGCATCATCAGGAGAGTTTCTTATATACGCATTTTGAAGAGATTTGTGAAATTATGAAAACGTATGATGTGTCTTTCTCCTTGGGGGACGGCTTGCGCCCGGGCTCGATTGCCGATGCGAATGACGAAGCGCAGTTCGCCGAGCTGGAGACACTAGGGGAATTGACGAAAATTGCATGGGAGCATGATGTACAAGTGATCATCGAAGGACCAGGCCATGTCCCGATGCACTTGATCAAAGAAAACGTCGACAAGCAAATGGAAATCTGCCAAGAAGCGCCGTTCTATACATTAGGGCCGTTGACGACAGATATTGCACCTGCATACGATCACATCACCTCAGCCATCGGTGCAGCGATGATCGGCTGGTTTGGCACGGCGATGCTCTGCTATGTGACACCGAAAGAGCATCTTGGGCTGCCGAATAAGGACGATGTCCGTGAAGGGGTCATTGCCTATAAAATTGCAGCGCATGCTGCGGATTTGGCGAAAGGGCATCCAAACGCCCGGAAACGGGATGATGCGCTTTCAAAAGCGCGCTTCGAATTCCGTTGGAGGGACCAGTTCAATCTAAGCCTGGATCCGGAACGCGCCATGGAATATCACGATGAAACACTGCCTGCCGAAGGTGCGAAAGTCGCCCATTTCTGTTCCATGTGCGGACCGAAATTCTGTAGTATGCGAATTTCCCATGACATCCGGAAATATGCAGACGAGATTAGTTTGGAGGAAAAATTGGCGATCGAGCAAGGACTTCAGGAAAAAGCAAAGGAATTCCAAGGGACGGGCGGTTCCATATATCGTTGAAATTCCAATAGAGGGGAGGGGGTTTCATGATGGACGCGGACCGACTGATCCATGAAATTGCCGAGGGGGAACAACAGCTGTTTTTATTGAAACAGCAATTGAAAGACGTCCAGCAAAATTGCGTGCATCATTATATAGAAGAAAACGCCCATCGGGTTTGCACTAAATGTAAACGGATGGAAAGCTTACACTATTAAATATTTCTTCCGAATCTGTCAGTCCTAAACGGCTGGCAGATTTTTTATTTGAAAAACTTATTTCAACTTATTTCAACTTATTTCATAGAAAGATTTTTTAATATAAACTTGTTTATAATGCAGATGTAATCCTACCCTTTCTTGATATAATGAAGTGAGAAGAAAAGGAGGGGTTCCATGTTCACGAATGAGGAAATGGAAGCTGTGTATAAAGCCATCTATCAAAGAAGGGATATCCGTACATTTTTGCCAACGCCTGTGCCGGAAGAGAAGATCCATCGTATCCTGCATGCGGCCCATCATGCGCCTTCGGTCGGATTCATGCAGCCATGGAATTTCATTTTGATCGATGATTCGGAGGTCAAGGAGAAATTGGCTTGGGCGGCGGACAAGGAAAGACGGGCTTTGGCCATCCATTACGAAGGAGAAAAGGAGACGAAATTCCTCGGACTCAAAGTCGAAGGATTGAAAGAAGCGCCGCTCACCATCTGCGTGACGTGTGATCCGACAAGGGGCGGCTCCCATGTACTTGGCCGCAATTCCATACCGGAAACCGATATTCTCTCCACCGCGTGCGCTATCCAAAATATGTGGCTCGCCGCTTGTGCGGAAGGGTTGGCGATGGGGTGGGTCAGTTTTTATAAGAAGAACGACATCCGGGATATATTGGACATCCCGCCGCATATCGATCCCGTCGCATTATTGTCGATCGGCTATACCGAGGAGTATCCCGAAAAGCCGATCCTTGAACTGGCGAACTGGAGAAGCCGCGAGTCGTTGGAGCATCTGCTCTTCGGCAACAAATGGGGAAATGTGCAAAAAGCTTAAGTATGTTTCATCCGTGAATGGCGAATAATGTAAGGGTAGCATTCATGAAGGAGCGGATGGAACATGTTGAAACTGCAAACCAGCTTGGAAGGCAAGGCGGCCCTTTTCGGGGACGTCCAAGATAAATTTAGCAAGGACGGCTATCGGCTTGGCGGCAATTGGGATTACGACAAAGGGTGCTTCGATTCTGTGCTGAATCGCGAGGAAGGCGAGACGATCTACTTGCGGATTCCGTTTACAGTAGAAGAAGGCCGGCTTGATGATTACGGAGCGACCATCGCTTTTCAAACTCCTTATTTGATCAAGCATGTCGTCAACGTCGGGTTGGATCATGATGAAAGCTCGCTTCTGACTGCCTCTTTCAATCAATTCCAAGAGCCGGTCGAATCGGATGGCCACATCGAGGACAAAACCAAATGGGTTCACATCGGCGAACAAGCCGTCGAGCAGCTTTCCAATTATTTATGATAGGCCGACCACTCGCACTCTCTGCGAGTGGTTCATAACCTGAAAAAAGTTGAAAATTATACACCGATTACCGAGTCCGGATGTGATAAACTGTAGAATGGACTGAGGTAAAGGAGTGTAGTTTAATGATCAATTCCAGCATACATGAAAAACCGTTCAAGAAACGGAATTATAAACCGTTCATCGTCACGGTTTCGGTTCTTTTGATCGGTGCCATTGGAGTTCTATCCGGCATGCCGGGCGTGGAAGGGTTTGACGCGTTCGATGTCACCATCCTGCCGCTCATGAACGCCATTTTCAACAGTTTTACGTTTATATTCCTCGTTGCCGCTTTGATTGCGATTAAAAAGCGGAATATAACGGCCCATCGCCGTTTCGTCTACGCAGCGTTCGTGACGACTTCGCTTTTCCTTGTCACCTATGTGGCATTCCATTATTTGGCCTCCTCAACTTCATACGGCGGGGAAGGGATTTTGGCAGCGATCTATTATTTTGTGTTGATCACCCATATTCTATTGGCCGCAGCCATCGTGCCATTGGCGTTGACAAGCGTCGCCCGTGCCTGGAACCGGGAGTATGAGCGGCACCGGAAAATCGTGCGCTGGACGATGCCGATTTGGCTGTATGTCAGTTTTACCGGTGTTCTCGTCTATGTTTTAATCTCTCCTTATTATTGATGCCGAATCAGCCGCTATCCAGTGGCTGGTTTTTTATTTCAATCGGATGACGTTTGTTACGACTGTTACGAATGGCCGAATGGTGTTTAGATCACGCGTTCCGGGATAAACATAGAGTGTAAGAAATAACATAAAAAAAGGAGAGATTCATACTATGGCACGAAACAATGATAACGACCAAAACCGTGGGAAAATGTCTCTAGAAGAAGCAGGCCGCAAAGGTGGCGAAGCGACTGCGAAAAACCATGACCGTGAATTTTACGAAGAAATCGGTCGTAAAGGCGGCGAAGCCCGGGCGCGCCAAAACGACAATGATAACAACAATGGCAAGATGAGCCAAGAGGAGGCGGGCCGCAAAGGCGGCGAAGCCCGTGCCCGGCAAAGGGACGACAAATAAATGACATCGCCAAACAGCTGAAGCGAGTTCCCCCCGCTTCGGCTGTTTTTTTACGCTCACCTTTCAATCTATTTCCAGGTTGCTAAACAGCTAATTAGGGGTAAAACAAGAGTAACTAGAAGTAGAGGAGGTAGGGTAGTGTGGAATATCTCACCAATGGAGCAAAATTGATCATCGGATTATTGGCATTCATCATCGTGCTCCGCTTGTTGGGGAAGAAGCATCTTGCTGAAATGACCCCTTATGATATTATCTATCTTCTCATGTTTGGTGGAATCCTTGAGGAGACGTTATACGATCCGAAAATCACCATTCCGATGTTCTTATTCTCGCTGGCCGTCTGGGCGGTGGCGATTTATCTTGTCGAAAAACTCGTCGTCCGCTCCAATACATTACGAATCTGGATCAAAGGCTCGCCCGACAAACTCATTGCGGACGGCAAAATCAATAAAAATCTGCTGGAGAAAAACCAGTTGGAAATGGAACAGCTGCGGACGATGCTTCGCCAGCAAGGCATCTTCTCGTTGCGCGAAGTCCGTGATTTATACATCGAGCCCGGAGGTGATATCTCCATCAATCCATACGCCGCCTACCAACCCGTCACTCTCCAAGATTTGAATATCGAAAAAGCGGAAGAGGAACCGTCCGTCCTGTTAGTGGATGAGGGGGAAATCAAGCCGGAAGTGCTCGAGTTCATCGGAAAAACGGAGGACTGGCTGCGGAGCGAATTGCAGAAATTAGGTCACAGGGCAGTGCGATTTTATATTGCGAATGGTCGTCCACCGAAGGCTTTTTCATCCGGACTTATGAACAAACGACAAATTTTGACTGATCCACTACGCGAGGGAATGAAGCATCCGCTTTGTTCCCTCGTATTTGTGCTTCATTGCTAAGATGGACGCTTTTTTGGACCTTTCGTCTTTACAGTTCCTGATAAGCCTTCTGGTATTTGCCCCCGTCTTTCACTTCCGAATGATAAATTGCTTTCAAGGCGAAGCTCTTCTCCATCTCGAATTCTTTCATCACCTGTTTTAACCGTTTCGTTAATTCGGGCTCATTTTTCACAAGCTGCTCCATTTTGACTTTGCTATACTGCATCCCCGGTCTCCTCCTCGTATCAATAGTTCAATCAGTATAACATGATTCCCAATCAATGAAAAAATTGAACAGCCTTCTATGGAATTCTTTCCATAATAAAACCGCCCACCTGATGAGTGAGCGGTTCTGTAATAAGTTTTATTCAGACAAGCGGTCGATCGATATCAGTCGGGCGGCGATAATCTCCATCAACTAGAACGAGAATCTTTCCTTCATTGAAATAATCATCATACCGATGTGCTTCCTCTTCTGGAATACCCATTCCGATCAACGCTCCAGCCAATCCACCGACTCCGGCTCCGGCAGCTGCGCCGGTGATTCCGGCGACAATCGGCCCGGCTGCCACAATCGGCCCGATTCCCGGGATTGCCAAAGCGCCGAGTCCTGCCAGCACACCGCCTAGGCCGCCGAGAACACCGCCTGTTGCGGCACCCGTTGCCGCGCCGTCCGCAGCATGCGTTCCGGTCTCTTCTGCAATATGATCAACATTTTCGCTATGCTTGCTGACGACCGAGATTTCATCAGAAGTGTACCCTTGCCTTTTCAAATCTTCGATCGCTGCAATCGCTTCTGTTTCTGTATTATAGTAACCTACTACATGTCGTTGTACCATTTCTATCGCCTCCTGAAAATTTGTCTAGTGTAACTACTCTAGAAAATACCCCACCCACTCAATCTGAAACATTTACGCATTCCTATGCCGTCCACTATGAAGTGAACGGCACGAGTTATTTTAATAGCGTGCCCGAAGGTGAATTTAACCGTACCCCGAAAGAAGTCTCCTTCTTCCGGTAAGGGGGGAGATGAATTTCGGTTGGCGGTAGCACGGGGCAAGTCACTTGTCAAAATCGACATATGGTTCCCCTCATCCAAGACGTGTTCGGATTGCGGCCACATGAAAGACACATTGCCTCTTTCGGAACGGACCTTCTCCTGTGAATGCGGGTTTGTCCTGGATCGGGATTGGAATGCAGCCATCAACATCAAGCGGGAGGGCATCCCGCTGATTAGTCTTACCTGAAACAAAAGAACTCTTGGGACAAGAGGGTTAGCCCGGTCTGTTTTCGTCGGCTGCAAAAGCGGCGATAAGTCGGGAAGCCCCCATTTCAAACGCAAAGCGTTAAGTGGTGGGTAGTTCACTACGTATACATTACAGCGGTAACGAAAAAAATGTCCGGAGGCAATCGCCTTTTCGGACATTTTACATTCGGGTTAGTAACAATGCACTTCGGCAAATCGTTTCCGCTTGGAGGAAGAAGGTATGTTCAGCTCGTTCCGATATTTGGCAATGACTCGCCGGGAAGGA
Source organism: Bacillus sp. OxB-1 (assembly GCF_000829195.1). Lineage (GTDB taxonomy): Bacteria > Bacillota > Bacilli > Bacillales_A > Planococcaceae > Sporosarcina. Next base: position 2,311,470 of record NZ_AP013294.1, read on the forward strand.
GAGACCTTCTCCTGTTTTTCAATCAGGGAGACGAGATCTTGGTCGGAATACGGTTTGGATTTGTCCTCTGCGTCAATGAGCTTCCGGATCAAATCCTTCAGATAGGAAGAGGAGACTTCCCCGCTAGTTGCATCGTTTGCGCCGAGGCCTGCCGTGAAGAAGTATTTCAATTCAAACACCCCAAGCGGCGTATCCATGTATTTATTCGTCGTAATCCGGCTGATGGTCGATTCATGGACTCCAATTTCATCCGCTACCTGCTTCAACGTCATCGGCTTCAATGCTTTCAGCCCTTCATAAAAGAAGTCTTTCTGATGCTCCACGATAGCCTTCGCCACTTTATACAAAGTGGAGTGCCGCTGGGCCAGGCTTTGCTGGATCCGTTTCACCTCTTCGTACTTTTCCTTGAGATAGGCATAGTCTATTGATTGCTTGTCTTGCAGCAGGGCCAGATAACCGCTGTTTAAATTTACTTTCGGGATACAATCGTCATTCAGGATGACCGATAGCCCGTTCGGCTCTTTCAGTACATAGACTTCCGGCACAATATAGTTCGTAATGTCACTATTATATTTTGCGCCCGGACGCGGATCCAATGTCTGAATCAAATCATGTATATACTGAATGTCCTGCAACGTCACCTTCTGTTTCCTCGCAATGTCATTCCATCTGCGGGTTGAATACTCATCAAAATGTTCTGCTATGATACGCTCCGCCAGCGGGTTCCGCTCCGGTAACTTCCTTAATTGCAGTTGGATACATTCCTGGATCGATCGGGCACCGACCCCCGCCGGCTCCAATTCCTGGATGAGCCGAAGAATGTGTTCACCCTCCTCCGCTGAAATCTTCAATTCCATGCAAAGTTCATCCAATGGTGCCGCCAAATAGCCATTTTCATCAATAGAATATATGAAATTCCGAATCCCTGCCTTGACCGATTCGGGATATGGGGTCAATCCGGCTTGGTATAACAAGTAGTCTTGCAATGTTTTCCTCTCCAAATTTAGATGATCGATTGGAGAGAAATCATTCGTCTCCGAGCTGCTCTTGCTACTCGTACGCAATGTAGAACGCTCAATGATCGTATCTTTGGATGAGGTGGATTCCAAGTCGATCAGAGGATTGCTGATCGCTTGTTCATATATGTAATCGGATAGCTCCAACACGGAATGTTGCAAGAGCGAAATGGCGGTCCGTAATTCCGTCGTCATCACGAGTTGGGTCGTCTGTTTTTGCATTAAACCGACATTCATTTGCAAAGGTTTCTCCACCTTTCTAATTGTAAACGTTTTCAAATGTGGGCAAACAAGGAGTATGTATTTGAGTTCATCTATAGTTTGATTAGATAGTAAATTCTGACTACTAATGTAGCACACTATGAAATGGCTCGTCAATGCTCCTTTTTCATTACAAGAGAAAGCATCAGATTAAAAAACTGCTCCTCCGATTGTTAGAATGAATCTAACAATTGGAGATGCAGTTTAAGTGAGGCCCGCCTTTATCACATTTTCGCAATCCGGACATTGCTGATCATCAAAAAGGATAGTAGCAGCATGAAGAGTATGAGCACGCCGTCCTGGACGTACGGATAGATGAAATAGCTCAACGTCAGCAGGACACCTGCTGCGGTGATGGGCAGTCCGCGGAACGCGCCATCGAATTCTTTCACATTGTAGCGGGCAAGGCGGACAGCCCCTGCCAAAATGTAAAAGATGGTCACTGCGATACCGACCCAGAGCATGGCGGAAAAGGCCAGCTTGTAAATGAGCAAGGCTGGGGCAATCCCGAATGAGACGAGATCGCATAACGAGTCAAGCTCTTTGCCAAACTGGGATTCTGCATGGAAGTGCCTTGCTGCCATGCCATCGAAACGGTCGAACAACGCCGCCAGAAAGATGAAAACCAGGCTCTTGTGGCTAAGGTCGTTGATTATTAGTATAATAGCTATGATTCCGAAACTGAGATTGGTGAGTGTAATGGCATTCGCTAACTGCATCTTCATTTTTGATAAATAAAGATCCCATGCTTTTTGTAAAAACATAAGTTTCCTCCTTAAAGTGTAGTTCCATTATATTCCATAGAAAGCGAGGCACTGAACATGGTCCAACGAAAACTGTTCAAAGCATTTGTGGAGCTGACCGGACGTCCGCTCTCCTCTTCCATATTGAAAACTTTCACCCGTTCAAGTATAAGCCGCCCGCTCATCCAGCCGTTCTCCCGCTATTTTGAAGTTAACGAGAAAGAAATGGAACGGCCTCTCAATACGTACGATTCGCTGAATTCTTTCTTTACGCGAAATTTGAAAGAGGGCAGTAGGGTGATCGATCCTTCGCCGGATACGTTAGTTTCCCCTGTCGACGGCATCGTAAATGGAATGGGCACTGTCAATGAAGATCAGGAGTTCTATATTAAAGGTCAGCCGTATCAGCTAGCCGATATTTTCGGAAGCCGGCAAAAGGCGGGTCGCTATGCTGGCGGGTTTTTCTACATCCTTTATTTGTCGCCCAGCCATTATCATCATTTCCATTACCCGGTCGATGGCGACATCATTTCCCGCTATGCACTCGGCAATGTGTCCTATCCGGTGAATGAGCTCGGTCTTCAGTTGGGAGATCGACCGTTTGCGACGAACTACCGGCTCATTTCCGAAATGGAAACGAATTACGGCAATCTGGCAATCGTGAAAGTCGGCGCATTGAATGTCAACAGCGTCCAAATTCGGAATGCTTCCAAAGTTGCCGTGAAAGGGGAAGAGTTCGGCCATTTCTCTTTCGGTTCGACGGTCATTTTATTTCTGGAACCGCGTTCTGATTTCCAACCGCTCATCGAGGATAGGGCGGATGTAAAAGTAGGCCAACCGATTGGCCGTTGGATGCCAAAGGCTTAATCATGAAATCGGAGCCAACAAGAAAAGGAGTTGCATTCGGAAGGCTGAACTTGACTGCCCGATAGAACTCCTCGACCATTATATCTATGTTATTATACCACGATATTAATGATATCCGCAATTTGGAAATGTATCTTAAGCAATGGGGCAGATGCTTGTCTTTCCCTCTGTAAATATAGAAGAAACCCACTTGCATCGACGAGGCCACTGAAAAAGTCCACTTAAGAGGTCTTATGCTATAACTGTTGATTTCCGTTCCGAGCGGACGCTTTCCGTGGGGCGGGCGGTGAGCCTCCTCGTCGCTTCGCTCCTGCGGGGTCTCACCTGTCCCGCTAATCCCACAGGAGTCGCCGCTCTGCACTCCAATCAACGGGACTCACCCGCATATAAAGTAAAAAAACAGCGATCCAATTCCTTTCATCGAGGAATGGATCGCCGTTTTTATTGTATAATCAACCTATTAAATCCAGGTGGTGTCCCTGATGATCTCCAATCAAGAATCTCTGAACCTCAGTCCATATATGGCAATTTACGATATCGTCGTCCCAAAGGATAATATGCTTCGTCAAATAAACGAACTTGTTGATTTCACCTTCATTCTAGAAGAGTTGAGAAGTAAATATTGCTTGGATAATGGCCGCAACGCGGTGCCTCCGATTCGCATGTTTAAATATCTGCTGCTGAAGTCAATCTTCGACTTATCAGATGTTGATGTAGTTGAACGTTCGAAATATGACATGTCCTTTAAGTATTTCTTGGACATGGCTCCGGAAGATCCCGTCATCAATCCAAGTTCATTAACGAAATGCCGTAAATTGCGTCTTCAAGATGCAGGTTTAGTAGACATGCTTATTGATAAAACAGTTGAGATCGCACTGGAAGAAAATCTGATCAAAAGTAAAACCATCATCGTGGACGCGACGCATACAAAATCTCGATACAACCAAAAGTCACCCAAGGAATTTTTAATGGAGAAATCCAAAAATGTACGAAAAGCGGTCTATCAAATCGATGAGTCCATGAAAGAGAAATTCCCGCCTAAAACCACTTCTAACGAAGTGACAGATGAAATTGCCTACTGTCGGAAGGTCATCTCCGTCGTTGAAGGCGAAGTTCACATTGCCCGAATTCCAGCTGTCCAGGAAAAATTAAATGTGTTAAAAGAAGTAGTCGAAGATTATACAGAACAGCTTAATTACTCAACAGATCCAGACGCACGTGTCGGTCATAAAACGGCTGACTCCTCTTTCTTCGGCTATAAAACACATATCGCAATGAGCGATGAGCGACTCATTACCGCCGCAATTGTGACGACTGGTGAAAAAAGCGACGGTAAATATCTACAAGAATTGATTGAAAAAAGCCAAAAAACGGGTATGGAGATTGAAACGGTAATCGGAGATACCGCTTATTCGGAAAAAGATAATATCCTCTACACAAAAGAAAATGAGCTTGAATTGATATCGAAATTAAATCCCCAAATTACACATGGTGGCCGCACGAAAGAAGATGAATTTGAATTTAATAAGGATGCCGGAATGTATGTGTGTAAAGCTGGTCATTTGGCTATTCGCAAAGCGCGGACAGGCAAGAAAAACCAAGGAAAGAACCAAAAGCACACTTACTATTTTGACATTGAAAAATGTAAGGTATGTCCCCTCCGCGAGGGCTGTTATAAAGAGGGTGCCAAGAGTAAAACGTATTCCATCTCGATAAAATCGACAGAACACAAGGAGCAGGAAGCGTTTCAAAATAGCGATGGGTTTAAGATGAAAGCCAAATCCCGCTATAAGATCGAAGCGAAGAATAGTGAATTAAAACAAAGACACGGGTACGATGTAGCCACATCCACGGGTCTATTTGGCATGCAGATGCAGGGAGCCATGACCATTTTCGCTGTTAATCTCAAACGAATCATAACCTTAATGAAAGAAGCAAAGTAAGAAAAACCAAAGAAAAAGACACCATTTCGTTCGAAAAAATGAACGAGATGGTGTCTTTTTAGATTTCGGGGTACCTTGCAAATTAAAAAGTGAGTTTTTCAGTGGCCTCGCATCGACAAGTGGGTTTCTTTTATTTCATAACAACGGCTTCTCCTTCGAGGACGAGTTCATCCCGTTGGTTTTTGACAATGGTCCGGAGCCGGATGATCCGCTTGGAATCTTTCTTTTCCAGAACTTCCACTTCTGCCGTAACCGTATCGCCGATTTTCACCGGAGCCAGAAACGCCAGATTTTGGGATAGGTAGATCGTATCCTTGCCCGGAAGCTGCATCGCCAACACATTGGAAATGAATCCGGCTGTCAGGATTCCATGGGCGATGCGCTCTTTGAACACTGATTTCTTGGCGTATTCGGCATCGACATGGATCGGGTTGAAATCGCCAGTCACCCCGGCAAACTGATAGACGTCATACTCTGAAACGGTTTTTGTGAAACTGGCTCGATCGCCAATTCTGATTTCATCATACGTAGGCAATGATAAATGTCCTTTCGGTTGAGTAACGGTATTTTGGTTGGTTGACAGAGCAGCGAGAGCTATTCAGATTTCTGCTATATAAAACGAACTTAAGAAATGGACGCAAGCAACAACCCGTTGCTTTCCGTTCCAGGCGGACGCTTTCCGCGGGCATGGCTTCAGCCTCCTCGTCGCTTACGCTCCTGCGGGGTCTTCAGCTCATGCTCTTCCCGCTGGAGTCGCCGCCTTCCACTCCAAGCAACTAGAGTTAACAAGGAAAAATCATTTGTTCGTTCTATATAGTAGTTTCTTATGCGTCTCTTTCAATTGATCTGTCAGTTTTTCAACGGATTTCAACAGCTCCGCATTGCCCTTCTGTTGTTGGTCCAGCACATTTTTCACATTGGATTCGAGCTGTACTTGAGATTGGGAGAACAGGTCCAACATCACTTTGCTCGGAGTCCAGGATAGGGCCTGCACAGTGCTATTGATTTCATCGAGCTGGTTCAGCCAAGTCGAAGCGAGGGGGAGGTATCGCTCTTTATCCGATTCTTTCATCGTCTTTTGCAAACTGAATTTCCATTCTTCTGAAATCTTATTCGATTCCGCTTCCAATTGAGTCAGCGTGGCCCGTGTCGAATTCAGAAGTTCCTTTTGATTTTCAAACGCTTGGAGAGATTTTTTCGAAATGTCCTGTTGAAGGTTTTGGATCGTCTTGAAACCGTTCAACCACCCCTCCCAGATCAAATCCACTTCATTCACCGGCTGTTTCACTTCTTTTGCTTTCGTCATCAGCAATTCCTCCTTGTACGTAATATCCATCCGCGGATGGAACTTTATATGAATGCAACGTGCTGCATTGTTGCCGTGCTCACTCGTTGTCCGGTTCCTCGTCTTTTTCCTGCCGGGAATAAGTCGGGAAAAAAGGATTGTACAGGCTGAAGAATTGGTCCAGCATCTTCTGGTAATGGCCCAAGGAACTGGCCCACAGTTCCAAGTACTGTTCTCCGGCTTTCGTGATCGAATAAATCCGCTTCGCCGGGCCCCCGGATTCCGTATCCCATTCGGAAGTAACCATCGCGTCCTTTTCCAGTTGACGAAGAATTCTATAAAAATTGCCCTGGTCCAATGAATCGACCCCGAATTGGGAAATTTTCTGCATCAATTCATAGCCATGTGAATTCCAATCACGTAAATGTAGAAGCATTAAAGGAATGAGGAAATTTTTTGGCGTCCCCAAATTCACGCTTTTTTCGTTTTTGTTCGAGTCGGGTGATTTTTCCATAGCGCACTCCACTCTCCTTGCAATATATCTATATGTGTAATTTACACCTAAGTGTTCAGAAAGTCAAGAAAAAGAAAAAATCTTCCAAATAACAAGGGTGCAAACAGAAAGGGGCTGTCCAGAAAGTGGATTTCCGGTTAAACACGCAAAAAGCAAGGGCTCTGGTCGCTTTCCGCGGGCCAGCCGACGAGCCTCCCCCGGCATACAGCCGTGCGGGGTCTCGTCGGCCGGCCTTCCCGAAGGAGTCTCCCGGCGCCCTTGCTTTTTGCTAGTATCCAACTCTGTGCCTGGACTTTTCGGACAGCCCCGTTTGCAATAAAACATTAGGGTTCGATGATTTCCCAGGACAGGACAGTCTGTAAATTGCCAGGTCCGTTAGGTTCTGTGTTGATGACAGGATAGGAGAGGGGGTCATAGGTCAATTTGATGGTCTGCAATGGTTCAATCCGCGAAGCATCTCGGCCGATCGTGAACCAGGCGGAATCATAACCCGTTGCAATCACTTCTTCCATCGGCTTCTCTTCGATCTCTTCTTTATCCAGACCTTGCACGATGAGGATCTTTTCCCCTTGAATATCGGCGACGAGTCCCTCGATCTCTGTATACAAGAGCGCCGGGTCGATGGAATGCGGAATTTGCTTGTCCTCCATGAATGCCCGGATCGTCTTCTTGTGTTTTTCCATAAAGGCATCTAAAACTTCACGGTTCGTCTTTATTTCAGCCGGTGGATTTTCTTTCAGCCATTCGAGCGCCTCATTATATTCGATAGTTAGGTGGTTGATATTTTGGAAGTATTCATCATAGCTGATGCCGAAATTCTCCAATTGCTGCCGTTCCATCTCTTCTATTTCTTCGGGTGTCATGCTTTCATAAAAGGCATGTTTCGCCTCCTGAGCCTTTTCACTTAATTCTTCAGCGTTCGCATTGAAGCCGAGCGAACGGGCATAATCGATCACAGCATCCGCCTGCAAAGTGGTCATGAGGATGAGATAGCGTGCCTCGTCCCCTGAAATGCCAAGAGATTCCGTCTTCAGCATGAGGTTATAGTACGTTTCATTGACCTCGTATCGGTCCTTATCCGAATTGACCGGATTGCCTTCATAAACATTAAACGCAAAGAACAGGATGGCTGCGGTGACAACGAAGGAAGCAACGTATGGAAACAGGTTTTTCTTTTTCGGTTTTCCTGGCGGCCGGATGTTCCGTTTCAACTCCTCCTTATCCTTGGACACGTCTCCGACGATGGCATGCAGACTTTTTTTCACTTCATTCAATGGAAAGCACCTCCCAATAATCGGATTGCAGTTCTTTCTTCAGTAATTTCCGCGCCTTCGTCATTCTCGTTTTCACCGTATTTTCCGAAATGCCGAGGAGTTGGGCGATTTCTTTCATCGTGCACTCCTCGTAGTAGTAGTACAGGATGATTTCCCGGTATTTGATGGGCAGCTTCAAAATGGCAATCGCGATATCCGCTTTCTCCTCTTGTAAAATCAGCGGGTCTCGCTGGATATGTATTTGTTCCATCCAATCCTTATTGAAATGTAAGTTACGGAATGACCAGCTGCGTAAATGATCTTTGCAGCGATTTGCGGTCAACGTTGTCAAATAGGCACGCAATTTTCCCCGCTCTTCGTAATCCGCTTTTTCATATAACGTGATGAACACTTCCTGGACGATGTCCTTCGCGGTTTCCCGGTTTCGGACGTAGAAATACGCCAGCCGAATCAAGTGTTCCCCATGCTCATCGATGATTTTCTCTATCTGCATTTGCTCCATCTCACTCACCGCCTTCCATAATCTAAACGGAACAGAAGCAGCAATAGTTTTAAATAAGAATAACGAATTTAACCGAAAAGGATATTGACAAATTTATGAACTTCACAGAATAGACATAGTATTTTGTCGAATTAATAAAGGAAATAAAGTTTTTAATTTATCGGAATTATATATAGAATAGTATTCATTTACCAATAACGGATGCGTTTTGAACATTTCTTCTAGGCGAATTTGGAAAAAAAAGTACTCTTCTAGTGAGATGACTTCTTACATTTTGTAGAAATATGGGGTTTTTTGTCCATTATCGTTCGTTGACTTAAATTGGAACGTCCCCCTATACTTAACACAGGAGATGCCCCACTGCTCTCTGAAACTGTGAATTTTAAAGGAGATGAGATGTTTGTCGCAGACTTTACAATTTGACCCTTTCGCCATGTGGAAAACGATTTACGAACAAACAGAAGCCAATTGGAATGATGCCATCCAGCAATCGATGAAAAAAGAAACTTTCTCGGAAGGGATGGGTGAAACTCTAAATTACTATTTACAATTTCAAGAATTGGCTAAAAAAATGACGGAATCTTATTTAAAACAGGCCAATATGCCAACGCGCGGGGAACTCGCGGATGTAGCATCGCTGATCATCAATCTGGAAGAGAAAGTCGATAGCTTGGATGATCGTTTCGACGAGGAACTCTCCAAATTGGATGCAGCGAAAGAAATTGCGCAATTGCGGAGAGTCGTATCCAACCTTGATAAGAAACTTGATCTTATCATGGAAGCGGTGGAAAAGATGAATCAACATAAGGCTGCGCCATCGACTCCGGCTTCTGCAGAAGCGCAACCGAAGAAGTAAGGGGTCCCGATTGTCGGCAACCGGCAACCGGGAAGACAGATGGTCCACTGACATCCTTATTAAGACTAAATAAAGAGAATGGAAGTGTTAGATGATGACATTGAACGCATTGGAAATTACACAGACAGTTGAAACTGGGAAGCCGCTAGCAGGCCAAGTTGCTATCGTGACGGGGGGATCGCGTGGCATCGGCGCTGCGATTGCGAAGGAGTTGGCCCGCAATGGCGCCATCGTGGCCATCAATTTCGTATCCGGCTTTGAAAAGGCGGAGAGCGTTGTAAGAGAGATTGAGGAACAAGGTGGTGCGTCATTTGCTTTCCAATCCGATGTTTCAAAAGCAGAGGATGTTCAAGAGTTCATCAAAGAAGTAAAAGACCGTTTTGGCAAAATCGATATTCTGGTCAATAATGCCGGCATCACTCGGGACCGGACATTCCGCAAACTGTCCCAGGAAGAGTGGAATGAAGTGATCAACGTCAACCTGAGCAGCGTGTATCATACGACGTCAGCCGTCATCAACCATATGCTGGCACAGAAATACGGCCGGATCATCAACATCAGCTCCATCATCGGCCAGGCCGGCGGTTTCGGGCAGACGAACTATTCTGCGGCGAAAGCGGGGATGCTCGGTTTCACCAAGTCGCTTGCCTTGGAGACGGCACGGAACGGTATTACGGTCAATGCCATTTGCCCAGGATTCATCGCAACAGAAATGGTGGCGGCCATGCCGGAAAACGTCCTCGATTCGATCGTATCGAAAGTGCCGATGCAACGTTTAGGGAAAACGGAGGAAGTCGCGGAAGCTGTTCTGTTCCTCGCACAAGCCGACTATATCACAGGCCAGCAAATCAATGTGAATGGCGGGCTTTATATGTAAGTTAAAGTAATTCATATCGTAAGTTGAATTTATTATATTACCTATTCACTTAGTTGATTGGAGTGCAGAGCGGCGACTCCGGCGAAGGCCGTCACGTAGAACGGCCTTTGTGCCAAAAAGCGTAGCGTTTGGCAACAAATCGAACCCTTCGCTGTTCGATTGGCTGAAGCCGTGCCCGCGGAAAGCGTCCGCTCGGAACGGAAATCAACGGTTAGAAGAAGTTATGTATTTCAACTTATATAGAAACAGAGAAGGGTAGACTTCCCATGCAGGGGAGGTCAGTGGAATTGTGGAGGAGGAGAACAATGATTTATTCCAATGTAAAAGAAGTGGAAAACTGGATGGATGCCATGCCGGAAGATGTACGGAAGAGCTACACGCGTTTTAAACGGATGACGGAGGTTCTGACGAAAGAGCCGGAACCGCAAGTGGGGCAAACGCCGAAAGAGGTCATCTGGACGAAAAACAAAGCGAAGCTCTACCGCTATCAACCGGCTGTCAAAAAGACGAATAAAATACCGGTCCTGATGGTATACGCGCTGATCAACAAGCCGTATATCCTCGACTTATATCCGGGAAATAGCCTGATCGAACATCTGACAAACCAAGGGCATGATGTATACCTGTTGGACTGGGGGACACCGGGATACGAAGACCGCCATATGAAGTTGGATGATTTCATCTTGGACTACATTCCAAGAGCCGTCAAAAAAGTGCTGCATACATCGGATGCAAAAGAGATTACAATGTTCGGCTACTGCATGGGCGGCACGATGACGGCGATCTTCACAGCGCTGCATCCGGAGTTGCCGATCCGCAATCTGGTGCTGATGACAAGTCCATTCGACTTCGCTGACGCGGGCCTGTATACGAACTTCTTGGATAAACGATATTTCAATCTGGATAAAGTGGTCGATACGCTTGGAATGGTGCCGCATGATATGATCGATTTCGGGAACAAAATGCTGAATCCGATTGCGAATTTCTACGGTCCGTATGTCAGTTTGGCAGACCGTGCGGATAATGAAGACTTCGTCAACAACTGGATGCTCATGCAGAAGTGGTTGAATGACGGAATCCCGTTCCCGGGCGAAGCGTACCGCCAATGGATCGGCGAATTTTATCAGGAAAATAAACTGATCCGGGGTGAATTGTACATCCGGGGCCGTCAAGTCGAGTTATCCCAGATCAAGGCGAACCTATTGAATATCGCAGGTGAATTCGACAATATCGTCTCGCCGAACCAATCGGAACCGATCAATGGCAAAGTGTCGAGCAAAAACAAGGAATACCATGTCATGAAAACGGGCCATGTCTCCGTCGTCACAGGACGCCGTGCAATCAACGGAACGTACCCGTTGATCGATGAATGGCTTGTGAAACATTCACAGTAACAGAGCGCAACCTGCCGCCTCGGGCAAGGTGGCAGACCATAGTCGAACTTCCAATTCGGAAGTTTGCCTATGGTTTTTTTAAATGAAGGAAAATATTACGGGAAATGAAAAGGAGAACGGCCAAACTGGACGAAATGGTATACATGCAGTCTATTCGAAAGATTGCAAACGAGGGGAAGAGAATGGGAGAGGGTACATATGAGTTTGTTGGCGGGATTGAAGATTTTGGATTTTTCTACGTTGTTGCCGGGACCGTATGCAACGATGATGCTGGCCGATCTGGGGGCGGATGTGATCCGAATCGAATCAGCGACGCGGCAGGATTTGGTCCGCAGCATGCCCCCGGTTGACGGGGAGGGCACTTCCGCGACACATGGCCATTTGAATCGGTCGAAGAAGTCGATGACGTTGAATTTGAAACTGGATGAGTCGAAGGAAATCATCCATGCTTTGCTGCAAGAGTATGATATTATCATAGAGCAATTCCGTCCGGGTGTGATGGAGCGCCTCGGTTTGGATTACGAATCGCTGCGGCAGATCAATCCCCGATTGATCTATTGTTCGTTGACGGGGTTCGGGCAGACGGGACCTTACCGCAATCGACCGGGGCATGACAATAACTTCCTAGCGCTATCCGGTATCATGGATTATTCGCGAAGGAAAGAGGGAGTACCCCCGACGATGGGCATTCAAATCGCGGATGTTGCAGGCGGATCGCTCCATTCCGTGATCGGCATTCTGGCAGCCGCCCTGCACCGGGAGAAAACGGGCGAAGGGCAGTATGTCGATGTCAGCATGACGGACACTGCGTTTTCATTGAACGCGATGTATGGTCCGGGGTATTTGGTGGGAAAGGTGGAGCCGAAACCGGAAGAACTGATGCTGAATGGCGGCATCTTCTATGATTATTACGAGACGGCGGATGGTCGATTTTTTGCGGTAGGAAGTTTGGAACCCCAATTTCTGAAGCTGTTTTGCGAGGCGCTGGAAATTTCGGATTCATTCGAAATGGCGCTCAGTGGGAAAGTGGCGGACCAGCAGTCGTTCAAGCAAAAGGTCCAAGATATATTCGTTTCGAAAACCTATGAGGAGTGGCTTGGCATTTTCAATGAGGATTTCGAAGGGTGCGTAGAACCTGTCCTTTCATTCGCGGAAGCGACCGAACATCCACAGATCCAAGCGCGCCAAATGGTCGTCGAAGTGCCGAAAGGGGACGGGACGACCCAGCGGCAAATCGCCTCGCCGATCAAATTCTCAACTGCACAGCCCGTATACTCCCATATAGGCGCGGGATTGGGGGAGCATACGGAATCGATTTTGCTTGCCCGTGGGTTCACCGCCGAGCAGATCGGGGAATGGAAAGAAAAAGGGGTCTTCAGTTAATGTTGGAAAGAGGGGTGCTGAATGAAAAAATATATGATGGCGCTCGATCAAGGGACGACGAGCTCCCGGGCGATTTTATTCGACGAAAAAGGGAGTGTCGTCCATACGGCGCAACGGGAATTCAAGCAATATTTCCCGCAGCCCGGTTGGGTCGAGCATAATGCCGATGAAATATGGAGTTCCATTTTGTCTGTCATCGCAGGCGTGTTGTCGGAGAAGAATATCTCTTCCGATCAGATCGCCGGCATCGGAATCACTAATCAGCGGGAAACGACAGTTGTCTGGGACAAGCATACCGGCAATCCGGTCTACCATGCGATTGTTTGGCAATCCCGGCAGACTGCGGACATTTGCGAGGAGTTGCGGGAGCAAGGCCGTAACGAGACATTTCGCAAGAAAACCGGGCTCCTTCTCGATCCCTACTTCTCGGGGACGAAAGTGAAGTGGATCTTGGATCATGTGGAAGGGGCGCGGGAAAAGGCGGAGCAAGGGGATCTGCTCTTTGGGACAATCGATACGTGGATCGTCTGGAAGTTGTCCGGAGGGAAAGCCCATGTGACCGATTACTCGAACGCTTCCCGGACGCTGATGTACAATATCCATGAACTGGACTGGGACGAGGAGCTGCTTGGCATCTTGGAGGTTCCGAAGTCGATGCTGCCCGAAGTCCGCCCATCCTCCGATGTCTATGCGCAAACCGAGGCGCGGCATTTCTTCGGGCATGCCGTCCCGATTGCGGGCATCGCGGGAGATCAGCAGGCCGCCTTATTCGGGCAAGCCTGTTTCGAACGCGGCATGGTGAAGAATACGTACGGAACCGGTTGCTTCATGCTGATGAATACGGGAACGAAAGCCGTGGAGTCGAAGCATGGGTTATTGACGACGATTGCGTGGGGGCTTAACGGCAAAGTGGAATACGCTTTGGAAGGGAGCGTCTTCGTCGCAGGTTCGGCGATCCAATGGCTGCGCGACGGCTTGCGCATGTTCCGGAACTCCGCGGAGAGCGAAGCGTATGCGACCCGCGTGGAATCGACGGAAGGCGTCTACGTCGTACCGGCTTTTGTCGGTTTGGGGACACCGTATTGGGAAAGCGAGGTGCGGGGGGCCGCTTTCGGAATGACCCGCGGGACGAAAAAAGAGCATTTCGTCCGGGCGACGTTGGAATCCCTCGCCTACCAGACGAAGGATGTGCTCGATGCGATGGAAGCGGACGCGGGCATTTCCTTGAAGACGCTGCGCGTGGACGGAGGTGTCGTCGCGAACGATTTCCTTATGCAGTTCCAGGCGGATATGTTGGATGTCCCTGTGGAACGGCCTGTCATCAACGAAACGACTGCGCTCGGCGCCGCCTACCTGGCCGGCTTGGCAGTCGGATTCTGGCGCGACTGCTCCGAGATCACTACCCATTGGAACCTCGATCGGCGTTTCGAGTCGGAAATGCAGCCCGCCGAACGCGATCGGTTGTATGCGGGATGGAAAAAAGCGATCCAAGCGGCTATCGCATTTAAATGAAAGAACTAGGGGCTGTTTAGAAAGTAGGTTTTTCCAGTAAACATGCAAAAAGCAAGGGCTCTGGTCGCTTTCCGCGGGCCAGCCGTCGAGCCTCCTCCGGCTTACAGCCGTGCGGGGTCTCGCCGGCCGGCTTTCCCGCAGTAGTCTCCCGCCGCCCTTGCTTTTTGCTGGTATCCGTCCTGGTATCCGGATTTTTCCTCGTGTCCCTAACATTACGTCCCGCGCTCATAACTTCGGGCTGCACGCCCATAACACGATCACGCGCGGCTAAAACTTTATGTAGTACGCTTATAAGTCTTCGCATCGCGCTTATAGTACCGGGCTTCGCGCTCATAAATCATATCGCCGCGCTCAGGACCCCCCATCAGCCACAATCACTCAACCTGAAAAGTGAATGTGCGGTCTCCAGCAAACTCGCCGTCCCGATACGTCCGTTCCACGAAGGTGATGTTGTTTTCATGATCGACGAGCAGGACGGTGGAGGAACGGGTGCCGTATCCTTCCGACCGGATGAAAAGGGGGGACAGGACCCGTTCCAACTCTCCGCCGACTCCGGTATCGGGGAGTTGTTCGTCCGGGAATGGCTCGGCGTCGGCCAGCACGTCGAACAATTGATCCGGATGGATGGCGCAGTTTTGTTCAGCCAGCGCTCGGACCCTCGCTTTGCCCTTCACGACTTTAGGCCACGGCGTATCGAGGAAATGGTTGCTCAACCCGTGGGTCCCCGGGGTGATTACCGTCACTTCATTTTGGATATTCGAGTAATACATCAATTCCTCCGACGTACCGACAATCACATTGAACCCCGCATACTGCTCCCGCTTCTCCTGCAACGAACCTAGGAATTCCGCGGCCGGGACATCGGAATTGAGGAAGCCTGTCACAATTTCACCGCGCGACCGGACGTCGTTCCTTTGATGCTGCACATCCCGGTAATTGGTCAAAGCAGCGAAGCGCCCGTTCTTCGCGATGCCGAGCCATGTCCCTTTTTGGGATAGATCCCTGCCTGCCAACAGATGGGGATGATCTTCCCAAAACTGGGCCGGGGCAGTCGGCCTTTCGTAAAACTCATCCCGATTCGCTGCCACGATCAACCGATAGATCGGATGGTCCTGGAAATGAAAATTGATCAAACACATGACAACGTCACCTCTCCTTACCCAAAGTATACAATGTCCCCCTACCCAAGGAAAGGGACCCAACCTCGATCCGTAGGCCGCTACGTATAAACAGAGCCGAATACGGTGAAAATAATCATGCTAGAAAGAGAGGATGATTCATTTGCACCGGAAAGGCTTTTTCATCGTTTCGCTCATCGTGATCCTATGTATGCTTGCTGCTTGTCAGAATAAAAACATCGTGACGAAAGGGCCGGAGGGCGAAGATATTTCAGATGAACCGAACGGCAGTTTGTACGGATTCACCGAGTTCACTTTCTCTGTGGATACAAAAGATAAGAAGGAGGCCATCCAGGCGATGTATAAGGAAGGCCGTGTTCATACCGAGGCGAATTATTTGAATAAAATTGAAAATATCTATGTACGTGGGAACAAAGCGTTAAAAAAATTGAATGAGATTTTCCCCAACATGTCCATCGATCCGGAAACCGATGACCTGGATATAATCAAACAGGTGACGGAGGCGTTTGAGATATCGGATTTCGAGAAAGCGAGCGTCAAGGTCAAGTTCAAAGGCCATGATCCGAAAGAGTTGATGTTCACCAAATGACAGCATTCTATTCCCGAAAAGTTCAGAAATCATTACCTATTCACAAAGTATTTTGATAGGATGAAAGAGAGCCTAGTACAATAGGGAGGGAATGGAAATGTTGACAGTAGGGAATATGGTCAGACAGAACGCATTGAAACTTGGGGATAAACCGGCTGTGATCTTTCAAGGCAAAACAACCTCGTACAAGCAACTGAACGAGAGGGCGAACCGGCTGGCGAATGCGTTCCGGTCACGCGGCTATGAAAAAGGGGATAAAGTGGCTATATGGATGAAAAACAATGCCGCTTATGTCGACATAATTGCCGGCCTTTCCAAAATCGGGGTCATCATTGTCCCGATGAATTACCGGTTGGTCGGACGGGAAATTGAGTATATCCTTCAAAACTCCGATAGCCGGGGCCTCATTGTGACAGCGGAATATGAAAGCGAACTGGATTCCATCCAAGCGGTCGGGGAGTTGGACACTATTCTTGTCGTCGGTGGCACGTCCGCCGAGGGGCGACTGGATTATGAAACAACGATTCAGTCGGCGTCTGCCGAGGAACCGGAAACGGAAGTGGATGAGAAAGATACATTCTATATCGGCTATACGTCCGGCACGACCGGAAAGCCGAAAGGGGTCGTCATTTCCCAACGGTCCCGGGTTTTGACCGGAATGGCGGCTGCCTATGAATATAAAATCGACGAGTCGGATGTCCATCTCGTCGCGGGTCCGATCTACCATGCCGCCCCATGGATTTTCCTCGTCATGCAGCTCATCGTCGGAGGGACGCTCGTCATCCATGAAACGTTCGAGGCGGAACAAGTCCTTGCGGATATTGAAAAATATCACATAACGAACACATTCCTGGCCCCGACGATGTACAGTTTCATCACCAACGTCAAGGAGGAAGTGAAGGCGAAATACGACCTATCTTCCATCCGTGTCCTCATTTCGGCGGGCTCGCCGCTTGCGACGAAATCGAAAGAAGATATTTTGGCATTTTTCCCGGACGCCGATCTCCACGAATTTTACGGGTCCACGGAGTCCGCCATCACATTGAATATTAAACCGAAAGACATCGAAAACAAAGAACGCAGTGTCGGGCATCCGTTCCCGTTAGTCGACTGCCTCATTCTCGATGAGAATAAAGAACCGGTGAAACCTGGGGAAATCGGCGAACTTTATTTCAAAGGGCCGTATTTGCTCGACGAATATTATAGGAATCCGGAAGACACGAAAGCGTCCTTCTACCAAGGGTATTTTTCCGTCGGAGATATGGCGATGCAGGATGAGGAAGGTTTCTATTATATTGTAGACCGGAAGAAGGACATGCTCATCAGCGGCGGGGTCAATATTTATCCGAGGGATATCGAAGAGGTGCTCTATACGCATCCGGATATCATTGAAGCGGCGGTCATCGGAGTTCCCCATCCGGTTTGGGGAGAGGCCGTCAAAGCAATCGTCGTCCTTCGCGAGGGAACGGCATTGACGGAACGGGACGTCATCGATTTCTGTGAAGGGCAAATGGCGGACTATAAAAAACCGAAGTCGGTCAGCTTCCTGCCAGAATTGCCGCGCAATCCATCCGGCAAAATATTGAAAACGAGCTTGCGCGACCAATATTGGGAAAAGGAACAGAGCAAAATCTGAAAACGGGGGCTGTCCAGAAAGTGGATTTCCGGTTAAACACGCAAAAAGCAAGGGCTCTGGTCGCTTTCCGCGGGCCAGCTGACGAGCCTCCTCCGGCTTACAGCCGTGCGGGGTCTCGTCGGCCGGCTTTCCCGCAGGAGTCTCCCGGCGCCCTTGCTTTTCGCTAGTATCCAACTCTGTGCCTGGACTTTTCGGACAGCCCTTTTCGTGCTTATACTAGATAGGTGGTTCTTTCTTCCGTCTTATCCAATTCCGCGTCGTTGATGGCTTCGATGATGGGAATCATCTGGAGCAGTTGATCATTGATCGGTGTCGGTACGCCATACTTCTTGCCAAGTTCGCATACTTTTCCGGCGAAATATTCCACTTCTGTCTTCCGTCCGGCGTCGACATCTTGCAACATGGAGGTTTTCCCGTCCGGCGCCAATTTTGCCAATATCGGGCGGAAGGAATGGACATCCTCTTCCGTCAAATGGACTCCCGCTTTTTTGGACAATGCCACCACTTCATACATGGCGGCTTGCATCCACTGATGGGCGGCCGGCACGT